>JAIRWM010000186.1 GCA_031268975.1 Treponema sp.
CCCCCTCACCCGTATATAGCGTGGATTTCCCCGTATACACGGCATTTTCCACCACCTATAGCGTCCCCGGCGAGTGGGGATCTTTTCGCCGGGCCGCGGGTGGGGCAGATTTCAGGTCCACAGCTACAGACGCCGACTCCACGGCTACAGACGCTGGCTCCGCGGCTACAGACGCTGGCTCCGCGGCTCCAGACGCCGACTTCGCGGCTACAGACGCTGGCTCCGCGGTTACAGACGCTGGCTCCGCGTCCTGGGATTCTGGCTATGGCGCACGAACAGATTACGTGCCTGACAGGCGGCCGGCGGACAGCCTGGGGCATCCCGGCGGAGAAGTTTACCGAGTACGGAACCGCCTACGCGGCGGCCGGGGCCGCGCTGGAGTTCAGGAAGAAGGAAGAAGGGGAAGGTCCGCGAATTAACGCGAATTTCCGCGGATGGCGAAGATACCGCGCCTCGAGAGGATATAACAGGCGTACGCAGAGGAACGGCACGGGCTTGCCCGTGAAGTGCTGCCTGCCATACGGGCAGCTTGTGGTTTTTCTTTTTTGGGGGATTAGGTTTTATCGCGTGGAATACGCTTATGGTATGCTCATCAATAAAATTATAGCAGACCTCAAGTAAATTGTTGTTGCCATCGAATATTTTCTCCATGTGGCAGCTTGGGAGGTCAGTGTAGTCAGACCTCCGGTCTGTTGTGGTTAAATTTGGAATTGTCCGGGCAGACCGGTTTGGTTGCTATATCGGAAAGAACAGAGTATAGTAAGGTATGGTGATAGAGTACAACAAGACGGCGTTTAGACATGGTGTCTCAAAGGCCGATATTGAATGGGCTATCAAGACCGCGCTATTTGAGCGGCCTGATGCGGATGAGGATAATGTCTATATAGCCGTTGGCTTCAACCGTGCGGGAAACCCGCTTGAAATTGGCTATCGTGAATTCGATGATGGAAGCTGTTACGTTTTTCACGCGATGGCTTGTCAGGATAAATGGCTCAAAGAGGCCAGTATAGGGAGTTAGTATGGCAATGTCAATGACGGACAAAGAGGCAGCCGCGCTGGATGAAAAGTTTACCAACGGGTCTGTCCGCCTGGGTGAAGGAATGGGGCCGATTATGCGCCGCCGTGAATTGTTACGGCTTTTGGATGAGGTGAGTGCCAACTATATTATCACCATGGCCGAACAAGGCAACAAAACCCCGGCGCAGGTGGTGGGCGATATGGTACGCCGCGAAATCGCCGCCCGGTCTCACGCTCCGGCGTAACCGCGGGGGCAGACGCCGAATGCCTGTGCCGCGCCGGCTGCCTGAGGCGGTGTCAAACACAAACAGGGATTGCTTTTTCAGGGCAATACGGCATAGTCTTTTTTGACATGGCTGTTGATATCTCACTGGAAATTGTACCCCGCGGCGCCGCTTCGATCATCGAAGACATGAATACCTGCGCCCGCTATCCCGGGATAACCTTGATCAATGTTCCCGATCTTGTCCGCTTTACCCTGCGTTCCTGGGAAGCGTGCGGAATATTGCTGCGTGAGCAGAGCCTGTCCGGCCTGCGGGGCATTGTTCCCCATCTGCGGGCGCGGGACTTTTCTCCGGACGAACCTTTTCCCCTGACCGGCTTTTTCCGCGAACACCGGATTACAAAGGCGCTGGTTATTACGGGGGACCGTAAAGACGGAACCGGCGGTTCCGGCGAAGGCTCCGGCCCCGGTGGCAATTCCGGCGGGGAACTCCGGCTTTCCGTGCCGTTTATCAAAAAGCTTAAATTCGAAATGCCGGAACTGGAAATTTACGCCGCCTTTGATCCGTACAGAACCAATATCCGTTACGAGCTCGATTATCTTGCGCTGAAAGAAGAAGCCGGGGCGTCGGGTTTTATGAGCCAGCCTTTTTTCGATCTCCGGCTTTTGGAAATATATTCCGAATATTTGGAAAACAAACGGATATTCTGGGGAATTACCCCGGTGCTTTCCTCCGGCAGCCGGGGTTACTGGGAATCGCGGAACAGGACGATTTTCCCAAAATCGTTCCGGGCGGATATGTTTTGGAATATAAACTTTGGCCGGCAGGTTCTGGATTTCTGCGGCAAAAACAATTTCAGCGTATACCTTATGCCGGTGCGGGTCGACTTGGCTGAGTATCTTTCGGGACTGTTCACATCATCCCGGTAAAAACTATACTCCTACCGTGAAACGGCGCGTTGTCATACAGGTTGAAAATCTCTCGTATACGTACCCCGGCGGGGGCCGCGCCGCGCCGGCCCTGAAAAACATACGCTTTACCATTCGGGAAGGGGAACGGGTCGCCGTTCTGGGCGCGAACGGATCGGGGAAAAGCACCCTCCTGTCCTGCCTTAACGGGCTTGTCATTCCCGAACCGGATGAAGGAACCGCGGGGGCGGTGCAGATTCACGACAAAGACGGCGCAATCCTTAATCCCGCGAAAAAACAGGACCTTGACAGGATCAGGGGGTTTATCGGAACGGTGATGCAGAATCCTGACGATCAGATCATAAGCTCTGTTGTGGAAGAAGATGTCGCGTTCGGCCCGGAAAATCTCGGGCTGACAAAAGATCAAACAGAGAAGCTTGTGGAAATGTCTCTTGTTCAATGCGGCCTTGAAAACATGAGGACCCGTCAGGTTCGTTTTTTATCGGGCGGAGAAAAACAGCGTCTTGCCCTTGCCGGGGTTCTTGCCCTTGGAAGCCCCGTCATAGTTTTTGACGAGGCCCTTTCCATGATCGATCCGGCGGGAAGGGAACGTTTTCTCGCACTGCTTGAAAAGCTGAATGGAGAAGGAAAAACGCTGATTCAGGTAACCCATTCACTGGAAGAAGCGTTCCGCTGCAAGCGCTGCCTTGTCCTTTGCCGGGGGGAACTTGTCTTTGACGGAACGCCTTCGCTCCTGCTTGAAAGGCCGGAACTCCGGTCGTGGGGTTTTGTTCTTTCGGAGCCGTTTAAGGCGCTGCGGATTTTTTCCCAAAAGCTTCCAGGATTTTCCGTCTCGACGCCGGACGCGGACAAGACGGCGGAAAAAATCATCGCGCTTGCGGCCGGCATCAAAAACGCGCCGGGCACGGCATCCGCAGCACAAGGCGCCGCGGCCGCCGGGACTACGGCGGCCGTATCCGCCATCCTGCCCGCGGTATGCTTTTCCGGCGCGTCGCACGAATACCGGGGCGGGAACCCGGCCGTGCGGGGAATGAAAGATGTAAGCTTTACCCTTCCTTCCGGGAAAAGTCTTGCGATAATCGGGACAAGCGGATCGGGAAAATCAACTGTCCTCAGGCATATCAACGCCCTCCTTCTTCCCGGCACAGGCCGTGTTACGGTTCTGGGAAAAGATACGCTGGATAAAAAAAACAGGCTCGTGGAATTGCGGACTCAGGCCGCGCTTTCGGTACAAAGTCCCGAAAGCGCCCTGTTTGAAGAGTATGTCGCCGATGACGTGGCTTTCGGGCCCGCCAACGCCGGTCTTTCAGGCGGCGCGCTTAAAGACCGGGTAAAAGAAGCCATGGAAGCTTCCGGCCTCCCGTTCGCCGAATTTGCCGACAGAAAAACATTTTCGCTTTCCGGCGGGGAAAAGCGGCGGGCGGCAATCGCCGGAACAGCGGCGATGGACAGTCCCCTGCTGCTGCTTGACGAACCGCTTGCGGGCCTTGACGGTATCCAGCGTGGACGAATCCTCTCGCTGATCAAAAGCCTTACAGATCGGGGAAAGACGATTATCATTACAACCCATTCCATGGAATGCGCCTCGTGTTTCGACATGGTCGGGGTTATGTCCGGCGGAACCATGGCGGCCTTCGGCCCTCCCCGCGAAATATTCGGCCCCCGCTGGAACGCCGCCTGGGATCTGGCTCTTCCCTGGCCGGCCGCCGTTGCCCGCCGTCTGGCCGCCGCCGGCATTGTCCCCGAAAACGCCGTTCCCCTCAGCGCCGGGGAGCTTGACGGGCTGGTCTTCGGAACCGGCGCTCCGGCGGAAGCCCGGCAGGTACTATCCGCCGGACCGGACATACCCTGCGCACCGGCCGGAAAAAGACCGTGCCGGAAAACCGGAATGGAATTTTTTCACGGCCCCGGTCTGGAGTTTCTGGATCGACCGTCGGCCCTGCGCTCCATTTCCGGCCGAATCAAACTGCCGCTGCTTATCGCGGCAATGGCGGCCGCAATCGTCCTGCCGCCGCCCTTTTTCCCCGCCGCCCTGCTCGCCCTTATATTGGTTACCGGCGCGGCGGCGGGCCGGATCGGGCCGGGGCATCTGCTTCGGGGGCTTGTTACCCTCACGCCCTGGCTTTTGGTGATAACGGCCCTCCAGCAGCTTTACTCAGGACAGGGCGGTACGGTGATCCTGCCGCTGGGACGGATTTCCATTACCGCCGAAAACCTTGTCAGATCGGCTTCGCTTTTTGTCCGCGTCGCCCTGCTTACATCCCTGTTCTCGCTCTATTCCGCAGTAACCCCGCTGAGGGAAACTCTTGAAGCGTTTAACTCGGGACTTTCCCTTTTTCGCCCGCTGGGGTTTCCTTCCGGGGATGTTTCGCTGGGCGTCGGAATTGCCATGCGTTTTGTCCCCGTCCTTGAGGAAGAAGCCGAGCGGATCGTTACCGCCCAGCTTTCCCGGGGCGGGAAAAAAAGCCGCGTTGGGATGATGGCGTCAATCATCGTGCCGCTCTTTCTCCGTTCACTTGAACGCATGGAAAAACTGACGGTGGCGGTTGTCCTCCGGCTTTACGGATACAAAAGCCATGGTTAGTGTTTGCGGTATGGATAAAATATAGTTAGCCTGTAGGAATATTACTTGACAAAAAAAGATCGTCCGGCTACCCTTGGGAGCATGAATGATGACAGGATTCGCAAAATTGTGACCGCGGGTGTTTTTTCGGCGCTTGTGATTGTTCTCGGCGTTACAAACCTGGGGTTTATCCTGCTGCCCCTGGGGGCCATTACCGTATTGCAGGTACCGGTTATCATCGGCGCGATACTGGAAGGGCCCGGCGTCGGCGTTTTTATCGGCCTTTTGTTTGGCATTTTCAGCATTGTCCAGGCGGCGATAATCGGCGTAACCCCGGCAGATTTGGCGTTTCTCCATTATCCCTGGATAGCCATCGTCCCCAGAATCCTCATCGGCCCCGCCGCGTGGTTTGTACATTCCCTTATCGGCGGCACTTTGTTCCGCGGCGGCAAATCTTCCCGGCAGTCCGGCCTGGCCCGGGAAACCGCGGCAGTCGCCGCCGGGGCGGTCACCGGTTCCTTAATCAACACGATTCTGGTACTCAGCTCTTTCGCCCTGTTTCTTCCCGATGTGATAAGCTGGCAGATAGTGATTGGCCTTGCGTCCCTTAACGGGCCCGTGGAAGCGGGTTTTTCGGCGGCCATATCCCTGGCGGTGATCCTCCCCTGGAAAGGCATAAGCCGCAGAAAGGGTTCCCGGCTGAACGCCTGACGGGCGGCGGGTGCGGGCGGCCGGAAGCCGGCTTCCTTGTATAAAATTTCCGCCTGTGATATAACGGGTTTATGGTTCCCTGTTTTGCCAAAAAATGGCCCCGCCTTGTTTTGGCGGCGTATCTTGTTATCGCCACGGCGGGAATATTCACGTTCATGGCAACAGAGCCGTTCCGTTCGGTCAATTTGTCGGGGAAAGGGCCCGCTTCGGGCGGTCTGCTCAGCCCGATAGACCATTTCATCGACTATCTGACCGAAGGTATAACGATAACAAACAAAACAGGCGGACATTCACTTCTTTTCCCGAGCGGCGGATGTATACGCATCCTCCTGCCGTTTGGAATAAGAAATATCGAAGCGGAACTTTCCGGGCTGTCTTTAAAAGCGGCCGAAAACGTACATCATCTCAATTTGAAAAAAACCATTCCATTAAGACTCCGAATCTGATATCTGTTTTCCCTCCCCTTTTTCCCATGTTGGTTGAGGCAGTTCCAAAGTGTCAAGTTTTGGAATCGGCCCGGTTTTCTCACAACAGGAAACTGTGTGACGAAAGTCGTCGAATGAAATTTTGAGGGCAGACAATGATGATGCTGAATACTGTATTCGACAAGCAATCAATAAAACTGGACCTTGCAGGCAGAACAAAAAAGGCCGTTTTTGCGGAGCTTGTCGAAGAAATTGTGTACATTCACCCCGAGTTGAACAAGAACACGGCGCTTGCGGTTCTTTGGGAGCGGGAAAACAAAATGAACACTTCCGTAGCCGCCGGCGTCGCGATTCCCCACGGCTATTATTCGGGCGCTTCCGGCGTAGTCGGCGCCTTGGGCATTTCGCGGGCCGGCATAGATTACGGCGCGCCGGATCAGAAGCCGGTTTATTTTGTTTTTTTGATCATTATGGATGAAAAATCCCGGGAAAAACACTTGAATGTTTTAAGCCGGGTTTTGTCTCTAATTGAGTCCGGAACGCTTGTTGATACGCAGGCGGCCGGGAAACACCGGAACTTCGGCTCACAGCAGGAAGTTTACGACATCCTCACCCGGTTTAACTAAACACCAATCAAGGAGTATATATGACTATTTTTGAAATGCTGGAGCAAAGCGCGCTTTTAACGGTGCTTGGCATGATCATCGTTTTTGTCTTCTTGTGGATTATGATTATTTGTGTCAATCTGGTAGCGAAGATAATCCACAAGGCCGGATTGGACAAGGATATACTGCCTGTGGAAAACGACCCCCAAAAGAATAAAAGCAGGGCGGTAAACAGGGGAGTAACCGCGGCAATATCGGCGGCGGTTACAGAGTACCAAAAAAAGGAATAGGCGCGGCATGGGTTTTTTGTTTGAAGGGGTGCTTTCGGTAACATGGAAACAGATGGTAATGTACGCCGTAGGCATGGCGCTTATTTTTCTTGCCATCAAAAAGAAATATGAGCCCTCCCTTCTGCTGCCCATGGGGTTCGGGACTATTCTGGTTAATTTTCCGTTGAGCGGCGTGTTAAACCAAATAATGCCCGGCGTCGGCGAAGTCCACGGCATTATCCAGTGGCTGTTTGAAATCGGCATTGAAACATCCGAGGCGATACCCATTCTGTTATTCATAGGAATCGGCGCCATGATTGATTTTGGCCCACTTCTTGCCCGGCCGGTATTTTTTTTGTTCGGCGCCGCTTCGCAGATTGGTATATTTGCCGCCCTCGCCATCGCGATTGTTTTTGGTTTTGATCTCCGGGACGCCGCGGCCATCGGCGTTATCGGGTCTGCCGACGGGCCGGTGGCAATTCTCGTTTCCCAGATACTAAAGTCAAAATATATCGGGGCAATCGCGGTGGCGGCATATTCGTATATGGCGCTCGTTCCCATTATCCAGCCCTTTACCATCAAGCTCCTGACCACAAAGGCCGAACGCAGAATAAGAATGGACATTGTTTCCGTAAATGTTCCCAAAAAACTGAAAATCATTTTCCCCGTTGCCATTACGATTATCTCCGGCCTTGTTACCCCTTCCGCGGTTTCCCTTATCGGTTGTCTCATGTTCGGCAATCTTATCCGCGAATGCGGCGTACTGAATTCCCTTTCGGAAACCGCCCAAAAAGAACTTTCAAATTTGCTGACCCTTTTTTTGGGAATTACCGTTTCTTTCAGTATGCAGGCGGAACAGTTTGTTACAGTTCAGGTGCTGCAAATTCTGCTTATCGGCCTGGCGGCCTTTATCCTGGATACGGCCGGGGGTGTTTTGCTCGCGAAATTCCTTAACATTTTCCTTAAGAAAAAAATTAACCCCATGATTGGGGGCGCCGGTATTTCGGCTTTTCCCATGTCCGCCAGGGTTGTCCAGACAATGGCGCAGAAAGAAGATCCCGGCAACATTCTTCTCATGCACGCCATTGGGGCGAATGTTTCGGGACAAATCGCCTCGGTTGTAGCCAGCGGTATTGTACTCACCCTTATCACCCGGTACTTGTGACAGGAGAAACAACATGTCGGAAAATCTGTTAATAGCCCTTGAAATATTCTGGAAAGGCATGGCGGGGACATTTATCATAAGCATTATTGTTATCGTGGTGATAAAACTGCTTAAAGCCGTAACCGACAATCCGCGGTAAACAACGGCCCGGCCGGCGCGGCCTAGAGCCGTATAATCCGGGAACGTGTTAACACTTCTGCCCCGTCCTTGGTAATCAGAATATCATTTTCCAGCCGGCATCCGCCCAGCAGCGGATCGTACAGGCCCGGCTCCAGGGCGATCACCATGCCTGGTTCCAGAATCCACTGATTGTCGTTCCGGTTCCGCATTGCCGGGCCTTCGTGGGGGTCAAGGCCGATGCCGTGGCCCAGCGCGTGGGGCATTGTTTTACCGGCCCTGGCGAAAACCTCGTCAACCGCCGAGGCAATCTGCACGGCCGGCGTTCCGGGTTTTGCCCTGGAAAGGGCAAGCTTGGCGGTTTTTTCCACCAGCGAAAGAAGCTTTTCCTGGGGACGGGACGGGTCCCGGGCGGCGGTAATGGTTACGTCGGTGGTATAACCGGCGTAGACGAGGCCAAAATCCAGGATGGAAAGACCTTTGCCGCCGAAACTTTCCCCCGAATAGGCGGGAAAAGCGTGTATGGCAAAACTGCGGGAAGGACCGGCGGCAAGGGTTTCAAAGCCTGTCCCTTCACAGCCCCGCCTGCGGCTTTCTGTGTCAATAAAGGCCGCGGCGTCGATCTCGGTTTTTAGTTTCCCCTGACGCAGGAGCTTTTCCAGCGAATCAATCAGATCGTTTGTTATAGCCGCGGCTTTGCGGTACAGGGCAATTTCGGCGCTGTCTTTTACCGCGCGAAAATGTTCCAGTTCCGGGAAAACGCCGTCTTCCCGGCACAGGGTGTCAAAGCCGCCAAGGGCTTCAATAAATTTGAGAAACCGGGGATAGGAAGTTTCAGGCGGAAGTTCTATTTTCGCGCCGGCAGGAATTTTAAAAAACTCCGCCGCTTTTTTGCAGGCTTTTACCGGCATGCGGTCAAAAGTGGAATACGCGCGGATATGTTCCGCGTCGGCGTAGATCCCGGCGATGTTAACATCCCAGGGAACAAGTAAGGACTTTCTGCCCACCGAAAGAAACAACAGCGCGTCTCCCGGCTGACCTGTAAGCCAGCGGATGTTTGAGTCGCGCCGGCCTTCCGCATCCTCCAGCATGATCATGGCTATGTTTTCTCTGGCCATCCAGTCGTAAATCTGTTCCCGGCGCGGCTTGTATATGTTTTGTTTGATCATCAGAAGGATCCAAAAACTTCGCGGGAAACGGCGCATATCGTTTCCAGCTCTTTATCGCCAATCCAGTAGTGAGTAACAAAACGGAACTTCCAGCGCCGGCTTTTTTCGTCCCCGGTTCCGGCGGCAGGCTCCGGCGGGTTGATCAGCACACCCCTGTCCCGGAAAAAATCCCGCACCGCACCGCCGGTTTTCCCGCCTGCGTTTTTCCAGGTGAAAAAGACCATGTTGATGTCGCCTTGTTCGACGCTGATTCCTGGAATTTCTCCAAGACCCCGTTCAAGCTCCCGCGCCCGGACATGGTCCGCTTCCAGCAGTTGCGTATGACTTGAAAGGGCGAAGATGCCGGCGGCGGCCAATATGCCCGCCTGACGCATGCCGCCGCCCATAATTTTCCGTTTACATCGGGCTTCTTCAATAAAATCCTTTGGCCCGGCAAGAAGGGAACCTACGGGAGCGCAGAGCCCTTTTGAAAGACAAAACATGACCGAGTCAACGTTTCCCGTTATGTCCGCGGCCGGACAGCGGAGCGCGGCGGCGGCGTTAAAAAGCCGTGCGCCGTCCAGGTGGACCGGCAGGGCTTTTTCCCGGGCAAAGGTCCGGACGGCGTTCATCGCGGAAAGCGGCACGGTACGGCCCGAAGAGTGGGCGTTTTCCAGACAAATTAACGACGTAGCGGGGACATGGGGATCCCGCTCGCGGCGCGGCTCCCGGCCGGAAACCGGCGCAGTCAGCGGCAGTCCCGGCGTCACCCGGTAACGCCCGGCCAGGGCCTCCACGGTCAGGACGCCGTCCGGCGCGGACACGGGGCGGGTTTGCACACCGGCAATTATCGACGCCGCGCCGGCCTCATGCTGGATAATGTGGGATTCTTCGCCAAGAAGGACTTCAGTACCCCTTGGGCACCAGGTAAACAGGGCAAGCTGATTCCCGAATGTCCCCGAAGGTACAAACAACGACGCTTCTTTCGCGGACAGCTGTGCGCCAAGCTCTTCCAGTTTTTTTACGGTAGGATCATCGCCGTACACATCGTCGCCGACCTCCGCATCTGCCATTGCCTGCCGCATTTCCTTTGTGGGAAATGTTACCGTATCGCTCCGTATGTCTATCATTATGCTGCTCCCGGACTTGCAAAAAAAGAAGCCCTGGGCTATTATCATACATATACCATATTTTTTTCTACAGGAGGTAAGTATGTCCGATTCGGACGGCAGTGATAGTTTACTCAGCCATATACCCATATCAAGCAGCTTACCGTCTGCCCAACCGGCGGTAAAGCACATCCGGTTCCTGTAGAAGCCCCGCGGTCTCTGCCGGGATCGCAGGAGGAACAAATGCAGGAACAGATACTTTCACTCATTGAAGAAGAGCATATTCCGGTGGCGCATCTTTATTCGCTTTTTGCCGGAATGAATGTCGTCGATATAGCGGCGATTTTCGAAGACATCGGCAAAGATAAAATTGTACGGATATTCAGGCTTTTGCCAAAAAGCATGGCGGCGGACGTGTTCGCCTACATAGAGCCGGAAGAACAACAGATTATCGTTGAAGCGCTTACCGACAGCGAAGCGGGCGATCTTATCAACAGGCTCTTTGTCGATGACGCGGTTGACGTTGTGGAAGAAATGCCTGCGGACGTGGTGAACCGGGTACTGCAGCGGGTAAACCCGGAAAAGCGCAAACTTATCAACCAACTGCTCCAGTACCCGGAAGATTCGGCAGGCAGCATTATGACCACGGAGTATGTGGAACTGAAAGCGGGCGATATGATACGCGGCGCCTTTGACCATATACGGAAAATCGGCATCAACAAGGAAACGATCTACACAAGCTATGTGATAGGGAAAGACCGGCTTCTTTTAGGCGTGGTTTCGGCCAAGGATCTGCTGCTTGCCGATCCCGACAGAACCATAGACGATATTATGGACACAAACGTTGTCTGGGCCAATACCACAGACGATCAGGAATCGGCGGCGGCCCTGTTCAAAAAATACGGCCTGCTTGCCCTTCCGGTTGTGGACAAGGACAAACATCTGGTGGGAATTATCACCGTTGACGATGTAGTTAACGTTATAGAAGAAGAAAACACGGAAGACTTTGAAAAAATGGCGGCTCTTAATCCGTCCGATGAACCGTACCTCAAGACAAGCATTTTAAAACTTACGCGGAACCGTATCGTTTGGCTTTTAGTGCTGATGTTGTCCGCGACGGTAACCGGGGGCATTATCGCCGGTTTTGAGGACGCGCTGGCCGTGCTGCCTTCTCTTGTTGTGTTTATCCCGATGTTGATGGATACCGGAGGAAACGCCGGCGCACAGACCTCTACGCTGATTATCCGCGGTATGGCGCTGGGAGAAATCAATATCGGCGACATATTGCGGGTACTTGGCAGGGAAATTTGTATCGCTCTTCTCTGCGGGCTGGGCCTTGGAGTAATAAACTATGTGCGGATTTATTTTATGTACGGAAAAAGCAGCAGCCTTTCCATTACGGTTACGGCGGCGCTTCTTATCACCATCGTCATAGCAAAAATCATAGGATGCATACTTCCCATGGTGGCAAAAAAGCTCCGGCTGGACCCGGCGATAATGGCGGCGCCGATCATCACCACAGTGGTTGACGGAACAAGCCTTGCGGTTTATTTTTCAATTGCCAGGGTAATTTTCCATTTGGCGTAAGACAGAAAGACACAGCCGGAATCCGGGACAAAAGGAACGAGGGTAACATGAAGCGCGAAGAAACAAGACCTCACCGGGCGCTTTTAATTTTGTACCGCGCGCTTATCGCGGTTACCGTTGCACTTGTGCTGATACTCGCCGCCGGAACCGTTTACGGACTTGCCAGGAACGCCCTGCGGGAACGGAAAACAGAAACCGCTTCAGGCAATCCGGCGGACCTGTCCGGCGGAGAAAGCATTTTTTCAGGCATCGGGACAGTACGGGTTTCAACAACAGAGGAAAACCCGGAAACGGTTATCATCACCATCGCTTTCCCTTATGACAGCGCGGACGGTCCTTTTTCGGAAGAGCTTGTTTCACGTATCCCGGAATTCAAGGCCCGGACAAGGGAATACCTTGGTTCTTTTACTTCCGAACAGCTCCGCCAGCTTGACGTTTCCGCCGTAAACAGCGCACTCCTGGAACGCTACAACGCCCTGCTCAGGCTCGGGAAAATCAGGGAATTGTTTCTGATTGACTATATCTGGCTTTAGACTAATGAAGCCGGAAACGTTCGGAAAATTCTTTAAGATGGCTGCCGATAAACAGGGCGCCGTAAGCGCTGACAAGAATCCCAATCATAATGCCCAGCGGGAGTAAAAACGCCGAACCCTGCGAAACGGCAATGCTGATAAAGTCGCCGCTGAAAAACGAAGTGGACAGCGAAACAAGGATAACAACGCCCGCGATAACCCAGCCTTTTGTAGAAAAGCCCCCGGGAATATCAAACGCCGGATCTCCCTCTTCCTCCGCGCAAAGCCTGGCCATGATGGTGTCTTCAAAGTCCACGTCAACGGGGACAAAAGAATCCGGAATGCCGGCAAGCAGCTCCCGGGCATCCTCAAAACGCCGCAGCTTCGAAGCGCAGCGCTTGCAAAGAAAAACATGAACTGCCAGACTCAGCCGTTCCTTGAAGGAAAAATCCCCGTCCCTTTCATAAAACATATCCGTAAAATCGTCACACCTCATTTTGTCCTCCAACTCCCATTAAAACAACTCCAGCCGTTCCCTGAGCAGTTTCTTTGCCCGAAAAACATGGGACTTAACAGTGTTTTCCGGGAAACCGGTAATCATCTCAATCTCCTTGATGGATCTGTCGTAAAAAAAGAACAAGTCTACGCAGACCCGGTACTTTTCCGGCAGCTCTTCCACCGCCTTAAGGACAGCTTCTTTGGCGGCGGTTTTTAAGGCAAGATGCTCCGGCGTTTCTTCTGTACTTAGATCCTCTTCGGCCAAACTCCGGTATTCTTTCCTTCTTGTAACGCCGTTGATCGCCGTGTTGTAGGCAATGCGGTACAACCACGTGGAAAAACGGCTTCTTCCCCCAAAAGAAGCCAGATTCCGGTATGCCTTTAAAAACACATCCTGGGTAAAATCCGCGGCGTCTTCGGCATTCCTGAAAAAACTCAACCCCATACTGTACACCGTCTTCTGGTACCGGCTTATCAAAAGCCGGAACAAATCCTTTTGCCCTTCCACAATCTGGCCGATGAGCAAAGGCTCATCGTCAGGGATTTCAGACCTGGCGCCAAAACCGGAAAAAAACTTTCGCCCCGGGGGCCCGGCGGCTGTACCGTCGTTCCACTGCGTCAATGGGACTTGCCGCGCTTGATAAAGTAAAACGCCAAAAATCCCGCCCCTATCGACAGGGGAATTATCCCTCCCAAAAGGCCGTATCCCGCATTTATCAGCGCGAAGAAAACAGTCAACGTCGCCCCCACACTTGCCAAAAGCAGCCCGGTAAGCAGACTGAATGTCAAAAGGTCAAATTCCTCCCTATGGAATTGCCCGGCCTTTATAAGCAGGATTCGGCGGCGGTGGTACCACAACAAGTAAAAAAACACAACCACGGAACTCATGAGTATCCCCGCCATGGGGATAATGGCGATAATCACCTGTGCTACGCTGGATCTTTCCATAAGCCGTCCATCTTAAAAAAGGTATTGCTGTCTTTGATTATACCCCTCAAGACAGTCCCGCGTCTATGTTTTGACTCCGGCTTGCGCGTTAAGTTGCGTCAAAACAGGCTTTTCAGGCAAGATTGTGTGTTTTGCATGCGGTTTTTCCCGTGCGGGCGGTTCTCTCCAATAAGCGGAAAGACCGTGACAGCGCGGAAAACCTGCGGTACGCTGCAACAATGAACCGCCCCGCAAACAGAAACGGTATGTGAACAAGGAGCTCATTACCGTGAACAGGATACGGCGAAGATACAGCGCCCGGAGAATACAACAGGCGCGGGGAAATGCGCTGAAAACCCCCTTGTATTTTCCCCACAAGATCGGTATATTGACGGGGAGGAGTAACATACCATGAGCGCCGAATTTTCCATATCCCTTATGTGCCTGGACTATTTGAAAATTCGGGAACAAATCGAAATACTCAACACGCGGGCAGACTATTATCATATAGATATCATGGATGGGCATTACTGCAAAAACATTACATTGTCGCCTGATTTTATGCGGGCGGTAAAGAAAATCTCAAAGCTGCCTCTGGATGTTCATCTTATGACAGAATATCCCGGCGATTTTATTGACGAAGTAAGAAACGCCGGCGCGGAATGGATATCTCCGCATGCGGAAACTATCAATGTTGACGCGTTCCGTACAATAAACAAAATAAAGTCCCTTGGGGCAAAAGCCGGTGTTGTATTAAATCCCGCGACTCCCCTGGAGTATATAAAGTATTATGCGGGGAAACTCGACATGGTAACCATTATGACTGTCGATGTGGGCTATGCGGGGCAGCCTTTTATTGATGAAATGCTCGACAAAATACGGCTGGCAAAACAGTGGAAAAAACAATACGGCTATACATACAAAATTTCAGTGGACGGATCCTGTAATGTCAAAACTTTTAAAAAACTGCACGATGCCGGCGCGGAAATTTTTGTAGCGGGATCCTCGGGGCTTTTTTCCCTCGACCCGGATCTTTCCGCGGCCTACGACAGGATGCTGCGGAATTTCAAGGCGGAAACCTCTGTCTAAGAGGCGCAGGCGGCATTATTTCTGCACGATAAACTTTGGTTTTGCCAGGGGAAACTGAATATCCAGCGATGTATTGCGGCTGAGCCGCGCGCTGATAATCGCGGTATTGTCCAGGACCACCCCGAGCCTTTCAAACACTCCAACATTCCGCTCTTCCGGTTTTGCGGAAACCTGGGCGCAGATATACCGCGCCATGCCGACAAGCTCCATCCGTTGTTTTTCCCTGTCTTTTCCGTTCAGGTGGGGACAAAGTTCGGCAAACGTTTTGTACTTTTCACTAAAAAAATCCGCACATCCGGCAAGAAACTCTCCATTGCTGCCGTAAATTTCCCGGTAAAAGGCGTCCACGACGGCCAGGCGGACTTTCTCTTTTACCTCCGCCTGCACCTTACAGCCCATCCAAAGGCGCATCCCTATAACCAATATAACAGACGCAAGCTCCATGGAATATTTGACAAGGGCTTCTTCATCCATATCCAGATCGCCGGTAACAGACTTGTCCAGCCCCCGTGAATAACATTCCGACAATAAACCGCTCCAGGTTTCGATGTATTCCCCGAATTTCAACTGTAATTTCGCGCTTAGTTCCTGTAACGCCACAAGCCGCTCCTATTCCAGATTTGCGTGTCTGTCCTTTATGGTCTTTTCGTCAAGCCCTTTTATCCGCATAAGTTCCAGGGTGATGATATCTCCCAGCAGGTAAAGCTGCTGTTCAAACAATGTCGACATCGGCTGGGCCGAATTAAATTCGCCGGGCCTGGCGAATTTTGTCCGCCCGGCCAGCAGCAATGTTTTATCGGAAAGTTTTGCCGCGGTGCTTTCCGGCGAACATCCTATGTACAGCAAAACGGCTCCTTTTTCCCGGGCAATGTTCGCTATACCCACGGGGAACATACTTTCTCCGGAAGAAGAAGCGATGATCAAAGCGTCTCCTTTTTTAATGGGCCGCTCCGTTTCACTTCCTACAAAATTGATGTCCAGCCCCAAATGACAAAGCCGTTTTATCCAGGCTTTCATGGAAATAAGCACTCTGCCCACAGCAACAACAAGAATGCGCCGTTCCTTGAGAAGCTCTTCCAGAAAGGCTGTGAAAGACTCCGGAGAAATCTGCCCAAAGGCGGTTTCCAGCTCGTTTAGAACAAGGTTTCTGCTTGCGGAAAATGTGCTCACCGGCGTCACGCTTTCGCGCTGTAAATTGCTTTGCATATATTGACGCGCTGTTTGTATATGTCTTCACAAAGCCGGGGAAGATCTTCCAGTGAAGCCCGGTGGGTTACAAGATCCATAACCTGCATCTTTCCCGCGTCAAGCATGTCTACTGTATATGTCCACTCATTGATGGGAGTCGCGGCAAAATGGGAATTCCACATTCCCTTGAGGATCAATTCTTTTCTGAGTATTTGGCTGTGCCGGGAAAGTGGAATAGTTGTATCTTTGTGGGGATTTCCCATAAGTACCACGGTCCCGAATGTCCGCGTACAGTCAATCGCCTGGGCGAGCGCGGCCCCCGTGCCGGTTCCTTCAATTGCGGCATCGGGCAGGGCGCCATTGTTGATCTTCCTGAATTCTCCGGGTACATCCTGGGTTATCCCGTTTACCACAAAACGTTCCCCGCGCTCTCTGGCAAAGGCCACTTTCTGATCAACCACATCCACCAGCATAACGGGGCCCGCCCCAAAAAGCCTTGCCCAGCGGGCGGCCATAATGCCAATAGGCCCGGCGCCGAAAATCACCACGGAATTTCCCGCCCGAATTTCCGCCTTGCGAATTGCATGCTGGGCCACCGTGCAGGGTTCTACCAGCGCCAGAGAATCCGGATCCAGAGCGGGGTTTTTTGTTTCCACAAAATGCCAGGAAGACGGCACAAGGCAATATTCGGCAAAACCGCCGTCGCTCCGGGAACCAAGATAATCGTAATCCAGACACATGGCATAGTCCGCCGTCAGGCAGCTTTCGCACGTGCGGCAGGGGATGCAGGGAAACACCGCTCCCGTTTTTCCCACAAGGGCCGGATCGGCCAGGGGACCGGCAGCGGTTATTTCGCCGCCGAATTCATGGCCTATTGTAAGGGGGTATTTTTGCTTGCTTGTTCCCAGTTCAAAAATACGGGGAATATCGGAACCGCAGATCCCGCATGCGGCAACTTTTATTAAGAGCTGTTCTCCCCCAGGCTTCGGAACGGGAACGTCAACGGTTTTAAAACTGCCTATGGCAAATTCCTGTGCTGCTTTCATTATTTTACCAACGTTGCCACATTAACTGTTTTTGAAGCGGGTATTATCTGCACTTCCACGGTAGTACCGGCGGCGATAAAGTCCTTGAAAATTTTCCTTTCATCATCATTGGCCGAAACATTCTGAAAAAGCTTTTTCCGTCCGGAGGTCATTCCCATGCCGCCTATGTTGATCTTGTCAAACTTGATGCCTTGATCGCTCATTCGCTTCAGCGTCATGGGTTCTTTGACGATCATCATTGTCGGTTTTTTGAGCCCCGCCTTGCAAATGCCCACAGCGGTATCGACACTCTGGACTTCAATGGAAATGCCGGAAGGAACCAGCATTTTGAACATATCCAGCATAAACTGATCTTTGCTGGTCTTGTCGTCCACCACCATAATGCAGGAGACATTGCTGTATGCATGAAGCCACGCGGCTACCACCTGACCATGTATAAGCCTGTCGTCAATTCTTACGAATTCCAAATTGTTCATATACACTCCTGTTTATTTGTTCTGCCTGTATATGGCTCACTTACCGTCTTGCTCCGGGAGAAGGTTACTTCTTCTCCATTTTAAATTCCATTATTTCTCCGGCGCCGGTTTTCAAAAGTCCTTCAACCAGATCCGCCTGGGTTGAAGTTTCCGTGCGTTCCATGGCCGCGGCCATAACCATGGGGAGATTAACTCCGGTTATAATCCGGACATTTTTTTCCATACTTAAACGGGCAACGTTATTATTCGGCGTTCCACCGTACAAATCAACCAGGGCAACAAGCCCGTCGCCGCTGTCAACTCCGGATGCCTTTTCCTGTAAATTTTTATAAAACTCTTCGGGGGCTTCCCCGGGTTGTATACCAACCCCGGCAAACTGTTCGGGAACCCCAACAAGCATATCAACACATTCAAGCATCGACTGGGCCAGATTACCGTGGGAAACAACTAAAATTCCAACCATCGTCTTTCCTTAAAACCATAGGCGGCGAAACTGCCCAAAAAGGCGAAAGCCTCTTCGGGCAGTTTCTCTCAATTTCAACTATGCCGCAAGTATGCCCAGCAGAGACAGAACAATACCAACAACAAAGATAAGCGCGATAATGGTTATCGGCTTGACACGTTTCCGGAGGAGACCCCAAACCCCAAGAACAATCCCCAG
Organism: Treponema sp.; assembly: GCA_031268975.1. GTDB lineage: Bacteria > Spirochaetota > Spirochaetia > Treponematales > Breznakiellaceae > JAIROH01. Next base: position 18,267 of record JAIRWM010000186.1, read on the forward strand.
GGGCAGAATTCCCGGAAGCAGCATATCCAATACGCCGGTCTGGAAGTTAAGGACAACTTCCCCCAACTGGTTGGTAAAGGTCCATTCAAGCGGTATTGTTACCGCGACCCGGGATACGGCCATGTTCCCTATTACCATTAACCCAATAACGCTGGCTACCTCAATAAGCCGGTTCATAACTCCGCCCTGGAGGAATTCCAGGATGGCGTTCCGGCCTTTTTTGTAACCGAGCATATACATGTTATAACCAAGTACCAGCATGATTACCTTGTAGGCCACTTCAAAAAGAATCGGTCCGAAAAAGTTTCCCGCCAGCGCCAGCTGTATACAAACACCCGCCAGAACGGGGTACACAATGGACTGCGAAACTACATCGCCGATACCGGCCAGGGGCCCCATAAGGGCTGTTCGCACCGCGCCGATATCTTCGGCGGAAATAGGTTCGCCGTTGGCGCGCTTCTCTTCCATGGCAGCCACAATACCGTGGATAACCGTTCCCATAAAAGACGGCTCGGTATTGAAGAATTCCATGTACTTTGAAATTTCCTGGGCATACTGGGAAGGATCGTACAGCCGTTTGATGATGGGCTGTATGGAGTTCGCGTTTCCCAGCGCCTGGAGCCGTTCATAGTTATAGCAGGTTTCGCTGGAATATCCCAGAAGCCAGTGTTTGACCAGATCGGATTTTTTAAGTTCCTTTGCCATGATTAGGACTCCTTCGCTTTCGGCGCACCGAACATATACACAACGACGCCAATAATGATACCGAAGACGGTGATTGCCATTGTGTCAAGGCCCAGATACCTGGTAAGGAAGAACCCCGCAAAGAAGAAGGGCATGAGCTTCGCTTTCCCGATATAGTTAAGAAGCATTCCGATACCAAGGGCCGGCATCAGCGCGCCGACTACCGCAAAGGCATCCATGACCGGTTTGGGGAAATTCTGGAGCCATGAACCGAAAACCGATCCGTACATTACAATCAGAAAGGCCGGAATACCATTGATTACAAGGGATACAAGGAAAGACGGGACATAATTCATAACCCGAATCATCTTGAGATTTCCCTTTTCCGCGAACTTGTCCGCTGCATGGACCCAGATGGCGTTCAATGACATATACGCATTCCAGGAAAGAACCGCGACAGAACCAAGGACAACGCCTACAGAGGTCGCGGTGTAGATATCAAGGCCGGACACCAGCGCGAGGGCGGTACCGACAGGACCGGCAAACATCGGATTGCCCGGCATTGAACCGCCGGCGGTGATGAACCCGACATAGGGCAGGTTGATCGCCGCGGCGATCATCATTCCCTGAAGCGGCTGTCCCATCACCAGACCAACCAGAAAACCTGACCACAATGGATACAACCAGGTTCTGGTGACGACATGACTGAACCACCATGTACTGCATGTGGTAACCAGTGCAACTAAAATTGCTTGTACAATCATACAATTACTCCTTCTTGACAAATTTGGAAAACACGTTTTGTAAATGCTTGTACTGCCTTTACCACCCCCTTTACGAATAATTACCGGGCAGCGCCGCCCGGACAAGTCCGGCTGTTTCCTCCGCATCCCGCGCCGAGGCTATCTTCTCCCCGGCTTTGGCGCATTCCGCCGCACTAAGAATACTCAGGTGCCTTTTGCAGGAAAGGGCCAGGTTCGTGGAAACGCTGAACTTTCTTAAACCCAGGGCGAGCAATACCGCCATGCCCAGAGGATCTCCGGCCATTTCCCCGCAGAGGGAACATTCAATTCCCGCCTTGCGGGAACTGTCAATAGTTTTCTTTATGAGCCATAAAACCGCGGGATCCATAAAATTATAAAGGTATTCCACATTTTTGTTGTTTCTGTCCGCGGCGTAGGTATATTGGATAAGATCGTTGCTCCCGATACTGACAAAATCTATCAGGGGAGCAAGATGTTCAAGCATAATCACGGCGGAAGGAATTTCCACCATGATCCCGATTTTCATTTTTTCGTTAAAAGCTTTGCCTTCGGACAAAAGTTCTTTTTTTGCCCCGGATGTTATTTCAAGCAGCGCTTCAAGCTCGCCAACCGTGGCGACCATGGGAAACATCATCCTGACATCGCCATAGACGCTTGAACGGAGTATTGCCCGCAGCTGGGTGTTCAGCAAGTCCGGCTGCTTCAGGCAAATTCGCACCGCCCTGAACCCCATAAACGGATTTTCTTCCTTCGGGAGCTTAAGGCACCGGACATCCTTGTCTCCCCCTATATCCAGTGTTCTGATAACAAGGGGATTCTGCCCGATTTTTTCCGCCGCCTTTTTGTAAATGGCAAATTGTTCATCTTCGGTGGGAAGCTTGCCGCGGTTCATGTACAGAAATTCCGTGCGGAAAAGGCCGACGCCGTCCATACCGTATTCGGCGGGCCTGCCCAGCGATACCGGATCGATAACATTGGCCAAAAGCTGAATACGTTCCCCGTCGGCCGTCCGCGCATCTTTCCCGGTAAATCCCCGTAATTCTTTCCGCAGTTCTTTATACTTTTGTATTTTTTCCGCATAGATGCTTTTTTCTTCCATCCGGATACCGGTTTCAAAAACCCCCGCCTCCACATCAAGATACGACAGGGAACCGTGCTCTACAGACGCGGCGCCCACGCAGCCGACAAGCGTGGGAATCTCCAGACTTGACGCAAGAATGGAGACATGGGAAGTTTTCGTTCCCTTTTCAAGAACAATCCCCGCCACATGCTCCATATCGGCGTACAAAAGCATGGACGGCATAAGGTCTTCTCCGGCCAGAATACAATTTTCCGGCAGGCGGGAAATATCCGGATACTCCATCCCCAAAACAAGGTAGGCAACGCGGCTGGCTATATCGTGGACATCATCGGCACGCTGGGACATATATTCGTCTTCCAGAGATCGGAACATTTCTTCCTGGGTTCCGGAAGCCCTCATAATCGCGGCAGCCGGTTCATAGCCCTGAGAGGCCAGCTTTTCCATTTCTTCCCGAAAGGCCGGATCGAGAATCATGGTTTCCTGCACGTCAAACAGTTCGCCCAATTCACTGCCGGCCCCGGCCCGTTCCTTCGACCGGCGAAGCCGGGCAACCGCCTGTTCAACGGCGCGGTCGATGCTTTCCATAATCCTGTTTTTATCCGCGGAAAGACTTTTTTTATCCAGATCGAAAGTATGTACCTGGGCAAGAAGATGGGCTTTTTCCAAAGCCTGCCCCGGACTAACCGGAGTTCCCTTCATCCTCGGCATCCTATTCTTCCAGTCCATTGATATATTCAAGCATCTGTTTCAGCGCCTCTTCCTCATCGGTTCCGTCTGTTTTGACAACAACCGTCTCACCGATTTTGAAGTTACAGTGGAGCACCTTAAAAATGCTTTTGGCGTCACAGTTCCGCTCACCGCATGTAATGGTAACGGCGCTCTGAAACCCCTTACTCAGATTAACCAGTTTTACCGCAGGCCTGGCATGCAGACCGGTGGGATTTTTGATGACAACTTCGGCGCTAACCACGCAATTACCCTCTCATCCATTGTTCTTCGTACGGCAGACCTGCGAAACAACCAGAGGGACCGTCGAACAGCCTGCAAGCAATGTTGATTAACTTGCGGCCGATCGGCGCCTCTCGTGTGTTTCGCCGGTTTCTGCACTGAAAATAGAGCAAGAATCATGCCAAAACACTTTTTTGAGGCACAAATTCTTTCCCCAAATCCTGATTTTCTTCCACAGGCGCAAAATTTCCCAGTTTTAACGCGAGAATTTGTTCAAGCATTTTGTATTCTCCGTCTCCTATGCGTATACGGTACATGGTCTCCAGGGTTTTGCACGCATCCACTAAATCCGCCGAAGCTTTCCGGGGAGCGCTTTGATTCCGTTCCTCGAAGATCAGCCGTTCAAGCATGGACGCCAGGTGAAGCAGCATCATAATCCGCTTGCCCCGATCCAGCTTCCCCCTGGATTTTTCAATTTTTTCCATACACTCGTTAAGGTACGGGATGGTTTTTTCGGCGGAAAGATAAAAAAGGTAATTTTCCAGGTATTTGCCGGACGCGTATTGTTCTTCCAGGAATCCCGGCTGCGCCTGCTGCGGCCCCTGGCGCAGACACCGGTTTTGCAGTATTTCTCCCAGCCTTTGTACCCCGCTGCCCAGGACAAATTCCATCGCTGAAATAAACGGAAAGCCTATCTCCAGCCCTTCCACCATGCCGATTACACAGATAAGTTCCTGTTCTTTCGCAAGACTGGATATCCTCTGCCGTAACTCCTCAACGGACGGCAGATCAAGCGTTAAAATTTCTATGTAATCGGGAAACTTGAAGCAGTCTTCTATGATTTTTTTAAGCTTTTTCGCCGCCCCGCATCCGGAAATGCAGGCGGTTACTATAAGCCCCTTTTTCGGCTCGGAAAGCAAATTTTTCGTTTCCAGCCTGTAAAGCTCGTTATAGCCGTGTTCCAGGGTCTTTAGATGGCTGCGTATTTGCTGTCCTGTTGCCCGGTGCTCCACAGCCAAAATGGCGGCCTCTATTACCATGGACGTACTTATATCGCTGACAAGGTACAGCTTCTTGTTGTATCGGGCTTCCAAATCCGCGCAGAGTCCAAACAACGCCGGGCTGTCGGTAAGCACCACGAGGTGTTCATAGTCGTCAAGCTCGGCAATTTTTTTAGCCGCGGCGCGGTAAAGATCTTCCGTTGTTATGTCTTCCATTGCCACGTCAAGCCAGGAAACAAATTCCCTGGCGACAACACTGTTGGCAAGCCGGGCCATGTTTTTTGCGCTCCCCAGGCCGTGACATACCACCACTATGCCGCAGCGCTCTTTCTGGTTCTTTTCGTCATATATACGGAGAATAAGATTGGCGATAATGCCCGTTTCGTTTTCCGGCAGTTCCAGGCCGTATTCCTGTTTCATCATTACAACAATCTGGGACGCCGCGTCGAAAACATCGGGCCTGTCTTCCCTGACTTTGGAAAAAGCGGGATAAATTATCGTGCCGTTTCCCGGAGGGGAACTTTCTCCGCCGGCCCGGCAGGTTCCGGCATGGGAAACCGCTGCGTTGATATGCTGGACTATTACCGAACGGCTCCGTTCATCCAGGGCCAGTCCAAGCTCACAGGTTATGATCTCTTCCACATGGCGGGTAATGTCGTATATTTTGGACGGTACCTCGTTTATGCCCTGCTTCTCAAAAAGTTCCTCGTCTTGATTCATAAAAAGCCGCTGGAAATAGTTTTTAATTTCCGAAGTCATAACAAACTCAAGATAGTTCTTGCCCATGTCGTCACCGGCAAATTCCTCATACCTGTGGGCGAGGATCCGGTAAATGTCGGGATTTCCGGCTGATGTCTGGTAGCGCGGATCGGCGGGAACAACGCTGTTTTCCAATTCCAGAGAAATCGAAAAATCCCTGGCGATAAGATTTATGTCGGAATAAATATCTTTTAGTTTTCGGATTCCTTCCTTTACGTGACCGGGAAAATCCAGCAAACCAACGTTCAGTGTCTGCTGGTTTTCCATCAGGCAGGATACATAGCTCTGGGCGCAGGCAACCTTAATGTCGTTTTCCAGCTGCCCCACATTCCCCGGGCAGTCATAGCTTAACAGGGCTTTGATTGCCAGAACGTCCACGGTAATGGCCTTGCCCAGCTTCACCCCTTCCTGGGTAAAAAGCCGCCGGACAAGATCGAGCCGCTCAATGGGGCTCCTCTGATCCAGAGGCGGCAGGGTTACCACAATGGGGATACGCCGGTTAAACGCGGCAAGAAGGGCAGAGCCGCGATCTTCGGTCGTTGCCATAATGATTATCGGACTGGCCTTGCGGCTGATATCCGCTTCGCCAAGCCGGTGGTATTTCCCGTAATCCATAAGGAAAAACAGCATTTCCTGGCTTGTCTCGGGAAGCCGGTGAACCTCGTCCAAAAACAGCACGCCCCCATCGGCCGACTGCACCAGCCCGTCGCGGCTCGCGTCCGCGCCGGTATACGAGCCTTTGGCGTACCCGAAAAGCTGAGCCATAATAAGCTGGGGGTTATTGGCGTAATCGGCGCAATTAAAGGAAACAAACCGCGCGTCATCTTTGATTCTGCCGGCTTTTCTGGCATATTCAAACATTAACTTGGCAAAAGTCGTCTTTCCGACCCCGGTTTTACCCCCAATCAACAGAGGAAGACCGCTTAGGGGGTACAGGACGGCCGCTTTGGCCTTTTCAATTTCCATCCCCATGCTGCCGTTATAACCGATAAAGCCCTCAAAAACCTCGTTTGCGGCGTCCACCGTTAAAGAGGCGTCTTTTTCCGGCATCGGCGTCAATACCGCGGCGCTGGCCCGGTACCGAACCGGCCACCCGGTTAGTTTATCCACCAATTCGGCCTCGAAAAGCCGGTTAAGATCGGAACTTACATTTGCCCGGGACGCACCAACCGCTCCCGCGATCTCCTCAGTGGTATAAACCGCGTTCATACCACGCTGATTTTTCATTTTTCTCAAAAATTCATAGACTGCCTGTTTGCGAATCATGCCTCAGTGTATCACAGGTCCCGCAAAAAAGCAAAAACATTGTGCTTTTAACGCTGCGAAGGTTCCCCGCCTTGGCGGGCGATTTCCGAACGGTTTCTGCCCTGTTCTTTTGCCCGGCGAAGGGCGGAATCGGCGGCAAATACCAGTTCCCGCTCATTGGAGGCGTGGACCGGGGCAACGGCTATTCCAAAGCTTGCCCTGACGTCCAGTGTTACCGTCTCCCGGGAACCGGGGCTTTTTGCTACTTTTACCGGGCTGTTCATCACATTTTGCCTGATATGCTCGGCCACACCGAAGGCGCCCCTGCCGTCGGTATCCGGCAGCAATACGGCGTACTCGTCGCCCGAAAGCCTGGCCGCCATATCGCCCGGCCGGCCTGTGTTTTTAAGAATTTCCGCGACGGCGATAATGACTTTGTCTCCCGCCTGCGTACCATAAGCGTCGTTAATCGCGTGAACCCTGTCCAGATCTATCATTATCAGGGACATTTTTCTCGCGCCTACGCTGCCCAGCTTGAATTTGTCCCTGATTGATTCCTCCAAAAAACTTTTGTTGTAAAGGCCGGTAAGCTCATCGGTAATGGCCCGGCGGCGGGCCGCTTCGCCCCAGGTTGCCAGATCTTTCAGGTGCCGCGAGGTCTGGTTAAACCAGATGGTCTGAACACTTCCTATGGAGTTAAGAATCCTGACCCCGATCATGGGGTGTTCAAAGATGATGCGGTAAAAATCAATACCCTGAAGTACCATGATGTCGGAAATCTCTTTCGCGATAATTGTCGCCGAACGGGGTTCATTGGCAATTATCGACATTTCCCCGAAAAACGCCCCCGGGGCTATGGAAAACATCAGGCGCTGGGTTCCGTCCGACTGGGCCCGGTGGGCGCTTAACGAACCGGAAAGCAGCACAAACATATCTTCGCCCTTGTCACCTTCCTCAAAAACTTTCTCTCCCTGTGCCAAGCGGCGCCGCTCCATAAAGGCCAGTACGGCATTGAATTCCAGAGCGCTTAATCCGTTAAAAAAAGGGGAGTTTATCAGTACGGGATCGACATTGGGCGCCGGGTTCACATCGCCCCCTTTCCGGCCGGAACGGCATGGCAACGGGTAATTTTGCCGCCGCCCTGTTTCCAGGCATCAAGCAAAAGTGAATAACACCCTTCAAAAAGCTTATCCCAGTTATGGCCGTCTTCGGGCCAAAGGGCATAGCAGATGGTTCCGGAAAAGGAAAACGCGGGTATATCGCCCTGGGCGGGAACGGGCGGCAGGGAAGCAATGGCGCGGGAAAGCTCTTTGGCTACCTTTTCCGCGAGGGAAACCCCGCATTTGTTGATCAGTATCCCGGTTTCGTTGCTTTTGAAACGGAGCGGCCAGCCCCGGCCTATACGGCGGGTAATGTTTTTAAGCATCATGGCAATTTTTACCATAGCCTCGTCCCCCGCAGCATGACCGCGGGAATCCACCAGTATTTTGAAACGATCCGGCTTAAGCATGATAAGCGCTGTAGGAACTTCGAGAATACGGTCAATTTCGTCGGACAGAAATGTCTGTTTCCAGAGGCCGGTTCCGGGATCTTCATAAGCCCGGCGGTGTAGTTCATTTACCCAGGAAAGGTTTTCCAGAAGCATCTTTTGAGTGCTTTTTATCCGGCTTGTCATCATCACAATGGAATTAAGAAGAATACGCGACACGATATGGGGCTCTTCGGCAATAAAATCTTCCATCGAAAGCCCCATCGCGGGAAACATGATAAGCACGGAGTCTTCCGACGCTTCGGCGCTGGCATCGTATTCGGCTTTCCGGGCAAAGTCAAAATCGCCGATGGTATCGCCGGGAGCGAATTGAGCCATTTCGTCACTGCCCCCGTCGTCCCTGGGCTTAAAAACCCGGATGTTGCCTTCGGTGAGCATATAGAAGTGTTCGGCTTTCTGCCCGATGGAAAAAAGCCGGGCTTTTTTCCTCAAATGGATAACGCTGGACCGTTCGGCGACATAATCAACCTCACGCTCCAGAAGTGAGCTGAACAATTCCGTCTTTTTTATCGGAGCAGGATCCAGTATCTGCTTTAAGGCTTGCTGTTCCAAAAACACCACCTGTGTCCACGGTATATAGTAGTAATGATAATGATACTAACGGATTTATTCACGAATTTCCAGTATAAAAGCGGCGTCCGGCACATCCGGCGGAGGCAAAGATTCCTGCCCGGCTATTCCTTTGTCCAGTACCGGAAGAAAATTCCCGGCAGCCGGGGCATTGCCCGGATTTTCCGGCCAATGCCGCCCGACGCGAATTCCGTAATGGCTTTCATGCCGGCAAAAACCCTGTCCGAATAGGGCTGCCAGAACAAATCCCGCTTTACCCCGGGGAGCGTATCATCCACTACGACCAGAGGCTTAAGCATTTCCATAAAACCGTTTTCGCCGTGGGTGCGGCCGATCCCGGACGCGCCAAACCCTCCCCAGGGGGTCTCCGCGAGGCCGTGGGACATGAGGTGATCGTTAATCATCACCGCCCCGGCGTTGACACGCGCCGCGAGAGAACGGGCCCGGCGGCGGTTTTTCGACCACACAGATCCGGTCAGCCCGTAAGGGGATGAGTTGGCAATCGCCAGCGCCTCGTCATCGCTGTCCGCGGAAACCACGGCGACTACGGGAGCGAAGACCTCATCTTTCATTACCGGCATATCCGGCTTTACATTGGTAAGAACCAGGGCGGGAACATCCGGCGTTTTTTCATCCGTAAAATACGCTCCCGGACTAATGGCCGAAATTACCGCCCCTCCGGAAAGACATTCCTCCACCTGCCCGCGCGCCGTCTTTTTTTGTTTAACGGACGCCATAGGCCCCAGATCTGTCCCGATACGGAGCTTTTCTGTCCGCGAGCAGAGTTTTTCAAGAAATTTCCCGTAAACGGAGGAATGTACGATAACCCGCTGTACGCCGCCGCAGGATTGGCCGGCGTTTGAAAAGCCCGCCCATACAACACCCGACGCGGCCCGGTCCAGATCGGCGTCGGCGCAGACAATGGCCGCGTCCGCTCCGCCCAGTTCCAGTACCAGGGGAAGAAGCCGCCGGGACGCGAGGGCCATAAGCTCCCTGCCGACCGCGCTGGAACCAGTAAAAAACAGTTTGTCCACTCCCGGCCTTTCGACAGTGCCGATAAACTCAGGCCCGGCGTTTTTGCCCGCCATCTCCACATAATTAAAAATTCCCGGAGGAAGCTCAGCGGCGGTAAATATTTTTTCCAGAAAAGCGCCCACGCGGGGAGTAAGGGATGCCGTTTTCAGCAGAACCGCGTTTCCCGCAAGCAGCGCCATTACCACTTCGGAAAAGGGAATGGAAAAAGGATAATTCCAGGGTGATATAATGCCCACCACTCCCCAGGGTTTATGGACAAGGGAACTTTTTTTGTTGAACATGAGCAGGTTTCCGCCCCGGACGCGGCGCGCCTTCAGAAAGCGTTTTCCCCGCCGTATGTAATACCCCGCCGCCAAAAACGCCGGAAGCACTTCGGCGGTAAGGGCGTCCATGGGAAGTTTCCCGTTATCCGCGTGGATAACTTCGATCACCTCGTCCAGATCCGAAGCAAGCGCCCTGACCGCCCTGCGCAGACAGGCGGCCCTTTCCCGGTACGGCTTTTCTTCCCATACCTTCTGCGCCGCTCTGGCTTTCCCGATAATGGCGTTTACGTCTACTTTCACTCCCCCGCGCCGCCCGCTCATGTTTTACTTCGCCCCCTTCCGCCCGCGGGATTTGCCGGACGGCCGCGCCGTTTCCCGGAAGCGGCCTTTTCCGCGGGAGCTTTCGCACCGCTGCCCGCAGGACGGCCGCGCCGTTTCCCGGAGGCGGCTTTTCCCGCGGACGCTTTCGCACCGCCCGCCGGGCGGCCGCGCTTTCCCCCGGAAGCGGCCTTTTCCGCGGGCGCTTTCGCGTTGCCCGCAGGACGGCCGCGCCGTTTCCCGGAGGCGGCTTTTTCCGCGGGCACTTTCGCCGGACCGGCGGCCGGTCGCGGTTTTTCCCTGCCGGTAAAAGTGTCCATGGCGCGGCTTATCCCGAACAAATCCGCCAGAAAATCCATGAATCCCGGCGGAAACAGGCGGGCGATGAGAGTAGTGTATACAAACGATGGCATGATATACCGCTTTTTATTTCTCAGCACCGCTTTGACAATACGCTCCGCCGCTTTCTCCTCCGGAAGGATTGGCAGCAGCAGGGGGAAACGGGTTTTTACTCCCTCGAACATTCCGGTATCGATAAAATAGGGACAAACAACGGTGGTCTTTACACTGCTCTTTATGCGCCGCAGTTCCATACGCACCGATTCGTCAAAACCCACGGCGGCGAATTTTCCCGCGCAGTAGTCCGCAAGGCCCTGCACGCCGATAAGCCCCGCGGCGGAGGCTATTGTTACAATGTGGCCGCTGTTTCTTTCCAGCATGGATGGAAGAAAAGCCCTCGTCATCCAAAAAAGGGAAAGGACGTTGGCATTGAGCGTTTGGATAATGTCTTCATCCCGGATTTCAAGAAGTTTTTTTCCCGACACGATTCCCGCGTTGTTGATAAGGATATCAACAGGGCCGTGTTCTTTAATCAGCGCTTTCGCCTGTTTGTCAACGGCGGCCCTGTCCGCAATATCACACATATTCGAGGCGACAGAAAGCCCTTCGGCGGCGGCTTCTGTTTCCAGCGTTTTAAGCGCGGCGGCATTTACATCCCACACCACAACCCGGCTTCCCCGGCGGGCAAATTTAAACGCCATGCACCGGCCGATACCGGAAGCGCCGCCCGTGATAAGGATAAGATTATTGGTAATATCTTTCATGGCAAGCATCATATCCGCTTTTCGCCGTAACGTCCACGGGGCCGCCGCGATTACGGCAGCGGTTTTATCCCGGCGGAACGGCAGGCGGTACGGAGGGTTCCGTTCAGGCTTCCGATTCTGGCTTTTTTCCGTACCGCGAGTTCCAGGTACGCGGCCGCCGCGGGAGGCAGGTTGTACAGTCTGACCAAATCCAGGATACGTCCGCTGTAATCGGCGCCGAAAGAAACATCGGTACCAAAATGATAGCGATCCAGCAGCCGTATAATTTCCAGAACGTCGGAATATTTAAGCCGTTTGTGGGCCAGCGCGGCGGAAAGAAGCTCTGTCATTTCATCCCAAAAGCGGACGGGAACCAGCACTTCGGCGGCGTCATCAAACGATCTGAATATTTCCAGCACCCCGCCCGACTTTTCGTGGGGAAGAAACAGCGCGGCGCAAAACGAACAGTCCAGAACGGTAATCATACCAGGGTTTGATAGCTGAAAAGCCGTTCGGTTATTTCGGCCCGCGTGGGGGCGTCTTCAAAAACGGGAACGATACGGGCAATGGCCTTGCCGTGCCTCAGTATAAAGTACTCCCTTCCGTTTACCACTTCATCCATCATTTCCATAAAGTAGTTTTTGGCGCTGTCGATATTTATGTCCATGGCGGCATTGTACTACACCGGCCCAAATTTAACAGGCCCGTTCACAGCCCCGGCGCGGAGAAAGCCAAAATACGCCGTAAACCGCGCCTTGCCAGAACAAGGCCGGATAAAGTATGCTCTAAACCATGAAAATATGGGTAAAATTGCTTATCGGTTCGGGCCTGGGCGCGATACTGGGCTTTTTGCTTCCGTATGAAAACGGGAGCGTTCTTGGAGTCCTGAAATGGTTTGAACAATTCGCCCTGCATTTGGGCAGATACAGCGCCGTACCGCTTTTGTTTTTTGCCCTTGTCATAGCGGTTTATGAATTGCGGATGGACAGGGAATTTTGGCCGCTGGTGGGGAAAAGCTTTCTGGTAATGATCGGAGGGGCGGCTTTTATCATCCTTTCGGGCATTATCGTAACCCTGCTTTTCCATCCCGCGCGTATTCCCATCCAGGAAGAACAAATTGAAACGATAGCCCTGGACATACCCCAGGCGATTCTCCAGGTTTTCCCGGACAATATGTTCAGATCCCTGCTTACCGAGGGTATGTTTCTTCTCCCCCTCTGCGTGCTGGCGTTTTTTATCGGCATGGGGCTTTCGTATGAAAGAAATTATTCCAAACCCATTATCAGCCTGGCAGACTCTCTTTCCAGAATTGTCTACCACATATCTGTCTTTTTTACGGAGATCCTCGCCCTGGCGCTTATAGCCCTGTCGGCGTACTGGGCCGTGCGTTTTCACGCCGCACTCAGCGCCAATGTTTTCCTGGGCCTGATACTGCTTCTGGGAATATTCAGCGTTGTTCTGGTCTTCGGCATATTTCCGCTTTTTCTGTATCTGTTAAAACCCCAGACAAACCCCTGGGCCCAGCTGTACGGTTCCCTGGGGCCGGTCATCGGCGCGTTTTTTTCCGGGGACATTAACTTTACCCTGCCCCTGCTTATCCGCCATGTCAAGGAGAATCTCGGCGTGCGCCGAAGGGCCAACTCGGTCAGCTTAAGTCTTTTCGCGGTGTTCGGCAGGGCCGGGAGCGCCATGGTGGCGGCGGTTTCCTTTATCGTGATCCTCAAATCGTATTCCAACCTGGGTATCCACCCGGTAGATGTGCTGTCTATCGGGGTCAAGGCTTTTTTGATTTCCTTCCTGCTGGCCCGGTATCCCGGAACAGGGGCTTTTACCGCCCTTGCCGTATTAAGCATGAGTTATGGCCGGGGCTTTGAGGCGGGTTACCTTATCCTCAGGCCGCTGGCGTTTTACCTTATCGCCATAGGAGCCTTTGTCGATACCGCGTTTGCCTCCTTTGCCTCGTACGCGGCCGGAAAAATGAGCGGTTTCCAGGAAGACAAGGATATACGGCATTTTATATGACGCCCCTGCCGTGATTTTTGCCGCGGGCGCCTGTTTATGACCGCCCTTTTAACGAAGGGACTTGCCGCCCTTTGCCGGGCCGATCCCGTTGTATCGGACCTGGTACTGCCGAGGCTTCCCGAAATAACGCTCCTGCTTGACGCATACATAACCGAGATTGAAACCTTCAACCCTGTCTACGGCCTGGTAAAAGTGTCCGGCCGGGAAGAGCTCGTCGTAAAGCATATCCTGGATTCACTTGCCGCGCTTGGCTGTATCGCGCGGCTTCTCCAAGCGCCCGCCCGCCCGGCGGCCGGTTCCCCGCCTGCCCGCCCGGCGGCGGCCGGCCCCGTGAACAGCCCTGCCCGGCTTGCGGATGCCGGTTCCGGCGCGGGGCTGCCGGGAATACCGCTGGCGATATGCCTGCCCGGCGCGGAAGTAACCCTTATTGAGCGCATGACAGGCAGGGCGGATTTTCTGCGGAACGCCGCGGCGGTTTTAGGGCTTGCCAACGTTGCCATAGCCGAAACGGAAATGGAAAAAGCCCCCGGCGGTTATACCGCCGCCGTTTTCCGGGCTTTCCGGCCCCTGGAACCCCGAATCCTCAAGGGCCTTTTCCGGCTGCTGGCGCCGGGCGGATACCTTGCGGCCTACAAGGGAAAGCTTGAAAACATTGAGCGCGAAACCGCGTGGATGGGCTCTTCCGCGCTTTTCCCCGCCGGATTTTCCCCGGAAATCCACCGGCTCCGCGTCCCGTTTCTTGATGAAGAGCGGCATCTGGTGATTATCCAGGAAGCTTCCCCCGCTACTGCCCCGAAGATACCGCGCCCGTGCCTGGGACAGGCGCACGGGTAAGAAGCTGGCGGGGCCTGTCACCGGGAAGGGCGCGGGCATGCCCGCGTCCTTCCCGGTGACACCCGCCTTCGCCGTTTCTCTGTGTGCGCCTGGTATATTCTCTCCGGGCGCGGTATCTTCGCCGTTCCCGGTTTACGGATGACGCACTTTAGGGCGTATGCCGTTCGTCCGTGTCGTTCCTGACGATCCGCCTCTCCCTTTCTTAATCCGTGAAATCCGCGTCGAACTTTAGTTCGCCATCTGTGGACCTTCCCCTTCTTCCTCCCCGTTCGTGTTCTTTGTCCGTCCTGTTCGCGAGGTTCCCGGTGATCTTCCTCTCTGTTTACGGTAAATTTTTTCTTGCGCCCACGCGATACCTTGACAGCCCGCCCCTCGGAGTATACCACAACCGCTATGGAACGTTCAAAAGCCGCCGGTAACGGACGAAGACCGCGCGGCAATGGGCATTCCCAACCACGACAGTAAGCCTACCCCGGTTCCCAAGCCCAAGGACATTCCCGAAGTGGAGGCCCGGACCCCCAAACCGCGGGTACTCTCTTTCCGGTTCCGCCGGGTGAACTCCAAACGCTGGGGAAAGCCGGGGCAGCGCCGATTGCGGACTTTAGTCCGGCGTCAAGTTAATCGGCGTTACCCTATCATTTTTCTCGTTTTCCTGCGGAAAACGCGCTTTTTCAAGTCGGCGAAAAATCCACAGTAAGGTAGTACTAATTTATTCT
>JAIRWM010000187.1 GCA_031268975.1 Treponema sp.
TGGTTATTTTGTAACCGGCTCTTGCAGTTTTTCGCCTAACGAACCTTCGGTTCGGGGGCTGCAAAACTGCGGTTTTTATAGGGTGCAGTTCCAAAATCTGACATTTTGGAACTGCCTCACGTGAAAAGACAAAAATATGAACCGGAATCGGGAGCCGCGGAGTTGGCGTCTGTAGCCGCGGAGTTGGCGTCTGTAGCCGCGGAGTTGGCGTCTAGAGCCGCGGAGTTGGCGTCTAGAGCCGCGGACTTGGCGTCTAGAGCCGCGGACTCGGCGTCTAGAGCCGCGGACTCGGCGTCTAGAGCCGCGGACTCGGCGTCTAGAGCCGCGGGGACGGCCCCCGTCCCGTCCGGGACGCTGCGGGTGGTGGAAAATATCGTATGAACGGGAAAATCTACGCTATATATAGGGGAGTGTCATTCTTTATCGTATAAGGAGTTATGCGCATCCCGGCGGCGCAGCGCAAAAACGGCGCAGCCGGCGGCTTTTGAACGCCCCACAGCGGCTATGGCATACCCCGCCGGCCGGGCCGCCGCGGGGCAAGGTGTACTTTACATAATTTTCTGTTTCCGATACAGTTAACCCACAAGGAAGGAAGATTATGTCACGAACCTGCGATATCTGCGGAAAACATACCATTACCGGCAATTCGGTAAGTCATGCCAATAACCGTACCCGCCGGGTCTGGAAGCCAAACTTGAAAAAGGTAAAAACCCAGCTGGAAGGCACGACGGTTACCCTGAAGATATGCACCCGCTGTCTTAAAAGCGACTATATTACCAAGAAAGTATAGGGCGCCGGTTACTTTGTGGCTGCCATGGCGATCCGCTTCCAAAAACCGCCTAAAAGCCGGTTTTCCCCGGTAATTCGACCTCCAGCCCGTCCCAGGCCGGGGAAATACGGCCGGCGGCTTTCTGTTTTTCCGTAAATTCCCGGCACAGCGTTTCTATTTCACGGTGAAAGTGCGAGTGGCAGATATGGGTGATATACGTCTGCCGGGCGCCGATGCGGGCGGCCGCCTCAAATGCCTGTTCAAACGTAAAATGGGTTTCGTGGGGCCTTTGGCGGAGGCCGTCGATGACGAGAAGTCCGGGTTTTCCATCTTCGGCAATTAACGTAAATGATGTTTCGGGTATTTTTGACACGTCGGTGAGGTATACAAAGGACTTTTCATTGTTTTCCGCCGGGTTTTGGGGATTTTCCAGGATTTTCCAGCCGAAAATATCCAGCGCCCCGTGTTTTACCGGGACCGCGGTAACGGCAATGTTTCCCAGGGATATTTTTTGCCCCGCTGAAACGGGGCGGGTTTCTATCCGCGGTTTCCCTCCGCCTTGCTGGGTTTTTTTGAAGATATAGGCAAAGCGCTCCCGGAATTCGTCCAGGGTTTGGCTGTTTCCGTAAACCGGTATGGATACAGGGGAAAAAGGCCGAATATCGTCAAGGCCATGCAGATGATCGGCGTGGGCGTGGGTAAGGAAAACGGCGTCCAGCTTTTTGATCCCGGCGCGCAGGGCCTGAATCCTGAATTCCGGTCCGGTATCAATAACCGCCCTTTCGCCGCCTGCGCCCTCCAGGTAAACCGAAGCCCGCAGCCGCTTGTCCCGGCTGTCGTCCGACAGACAGACGGGGCAGCCGCATCCCGGGACCGGGACGCCGTGGGATGTGCCTGAACCTAATACAACGACTTTCACCGCTACAGTATGCCTCATATCGGCGTTCCTGTCGCCTCAGGCTGGCATGGACGCCGGGGATGTTTACGCTTACACTTACGGTATGGCAAATCCCGAACTGATACGAACCCTTGATTTTATCCTTAACCGCTGCGACCACCCGTCCATTGACGCGGTGGCCGAAGCCGTCGTCCGCCGCCGCCGGGAACTGGCCCTTACCGGCGGCGGGGCGGGTATTCCCGGCCCCCGTAAAATGGCCGGGGAGATTTCCCGTCAAATTAATGCCGGGGCCAGTATTGAGGGGCTCAGGAAAACGGTGCAGGATATGGCTGTGCGGATTATCAAGCGGGAGGCCCCGGAACTTACCGACGAGCAGATTGGGGAACTTACCGCCGCCTGGATACCGGGCGGGGAAAGCTCCAAAGAAAGGCTGCCGGCGGATCTGCTTTTTGTTATGGCAAACCAGTTTGTAAACTATTCAGTGGGCCGCATGACGGAAGGCGAGGCAAACCGGCTCCGCGCCGAAATGGGCGCCTGGCCTGATCGCTACTGGCATGCGTTTCCCGGAGTGCTCAGGCTTATCATCAAGGATCTTATCGACGGGAACATAAGCGGCGAAGAATTCAATACGAAACTTCGTACAGCCCTTTCCCTGGAAAGCGCCTGACGCCGCCGTGGCGGCGGCGTTTCATATTACCACACCTTAATGTTTTGCCAGACTTTGTCGTACAGTTCCAGCGATTCGCCAAGGTCGTACTTTAATTCCATTTTGGGCAGCTCATCGGCCTCGTAAAGCAAGGTGCCCTGTAACAACGCTCCGGCTTTTGAATTGGCCGTGGCGGGAAAACCGAAAGAATTGCAGAATTCGGCGTAAATTTCCGGCCGGTGAATAAAGTTAATAAACTTGTGGGCAAGTTCCACATTTTTTGCTCCCTCGGGTATGCACATATAGTCGATATAGGCGGGGCCGCCTTCCGGGGGAATAAAAAACACGGTGTTTTTGATCAATTCCGGATTACCGGCAATCGCCAGCGCCACAACTTCCGGGTAGCCTTGAACCACCCAGAAGTCGCCTTTGGCGTAACCTTCCCCGAAAGCCTCGGCATCAAACTTGGTAAGATTCGGCTTCCATTCGTCGTTCACCAGTTTCGCCGCCCGGTCAAGCTGGGCCGGATCCGAAGAGTTTGCCGAATAACCCAGGGAAATCAGCGCGTCGCCGAGGACTTCCCTCATGTCGTCAAGCATGGTCATATGTCCTTTTAGATCTGCGCGGCCAAAAATTGACCAGCTTTTTTCATAGACGGGAACCCTGGCGGTGTTGACCGTAATGCCGGCCGCTCCCCAGAAATAGGGAACAGAGTAATCCATACCGGGATCAAACGTTGTTTTTTCAAGGACCTCCGGCGACACATTTTCCAGATTGGAAAGTTTTGATTTATCAAGCTTTTTAAGCATGTTTTGATTTATCATAATTGAAGCATAGTCCTGTGACGGGAAAACAATATCGTAACCCGATCCGCCGGCCCTGAGCTTGGCGTACATGGATTCGTTGGAATCAAATTCGTCGTAGATCACCGTTACGCCGTATTCGTTTTCGAACTTTTCAATTACGGTATCCGGTGTGTAAACAAGCCAGTTGTAAATGTAAAGCGTGTTTGATTCCGCCCGCCCGGACTCTTCCGCCCCGGTTTTGTCCGCACAGCCGCCAAGCAGCGCCGCAGCGAGACCGGCGGCCGCAAGCAATACAGATATTTTCCTCATTAGTTTCCTCCTCGTGCTGAACCTGTTTCAACACTTACTTTGATTACGTTAAGACAGGGCAGGGCCCCGTCTGATTGCCGATGGTGGTTTGTCATTTTGCGGCGATGTACTTGAGAAAGTTCCGCAGCAGGAAAGTCAGGATAACCGTTCCGCCTATCATTACAACAGAAAGCGCGTTAATTACAGGTGATACGCCGAACCGTATTGCCGAATTGATATAGAGGGGCAGGGTCGAAGAACCGGGGCCTGCCACAAAAAACGTAATGACAAAGTCTTCCAGGGAAATTGTTACCGCGGTAAGAAAGCCGGAGACAATGCCGGGCATACATACGGGAATGGTAACCTTAAGCAGAATTTGACCCTCTCCGGCCCCCAAATCCCGGGCCGCCTCAATAATGGAAAAGTCAAATTCGTCAAGGCGCGCCATGACCATAAGAAACACAAAGGGCAGATTAAATGTCGCGTGGGCGATAAAAATTGTAGTCAAGCCCAGTTTGAGCTTTACGCCTTCAAAAAACGCCAAAAGGGATACCCCGATGATGATTTCCGGCAGTATCATCGGCAAAAAGGAAACGGTCTGCACATAGCCGCGCAGCCTGAACCGGTACCAGTTTACCCCGATAGCGCCCAGTGTGCCGATGACCGTTGCCGTCCCCGCAGAGCTTAACGCGATAATGATGCTGTGCCGGAAAGCCCGCCACAAATTCCGGGAATGGAAAAAAAGTTCTTCGTACCAGCCAAGCGAAAAGCCGGTCCAGTTCATCCCCTTTGACGAATTAAACGAATAAAGAAGAAGTACAAACAGGGGCAGAAAAAGAAAAATAATCGTGATGATAAAAACGGTCTGGGAAAAGGAAAACTGTTTTCTGTACGCACGTCTGGCGTGGCGGGCCGCTTCCCCGGCCTGCGGTGGTTTAAGCGAGGTTATAAAATGATTGATCACAGACTTGAAATTCACCGCCGTTCTCCCTGGAAAAAATCCGAATCTCCGGCGGTTTCGGGAACTCCTGTTTCAAAAATGCCTGATACATCGGTTGTGCGCTTTGTCTCCCGGCGCTGCAGGTTCATCATAATCATGACCCCGGCTGTGGTGATCACCGTCAAGACAAGGGAAATAGACGACGACAGGGGCAGGTTCCGCGCCTTTGTCAACTGGTCGGCGATAACGTTTCCCAGCATATAGGAATCTTTCCCGCCGACAAGATCGGGTACTGCATAGGCCCCGAAAATCGGGATGAATGTAAAAAGTACGGCGGTATAAATGCCGCTTTTTATGTTTGGCAAAAGGACTTTGCGTATCGCGCCCATTTTTGTCGCGCCCAGGTCCCGGGCCGCCTCAAGCAGGGAAAAATCAAATTTATCGATGGTGGCAAAAAGCGGCAGTATCGCGTACGGAAGGTACATATAAACCAGTACAAGGGTTACCGCCCTTTGATTGTACAGGAACATGGCCGGATCGTTGACCTGTCCCCTGAAAATTCCCGCAGCGGTAAGAAACTTCACGGCGCCTTCGCCGGGGATCAGGAGCTTTAGCGCGTTTTCGGCGGCGCTCCGCAGGCCGGATGAAAATTCCGCAAAACGTATATAGTTGTCAAGCAGACCCGTCCTTGTGAGGAACTCAATTAAAAAGCCGCTTGATCCCAGTATGTTCATCCACGCGAAAACCCGGATAAGAAAGTTTGTCCAGAATGGTATGATGATCAAAAGAAGCAGCAATGTCTGGTTTTTGCTCCGGGCCATAAAATAACCGCAGGGCATGGCGATAAGTATTGTGATGAGCGTCGCCACTACCGAGGTCATCAGGGTGCGCGCCGCAATCGCCGCGAAGTTGGGATTTACAAGGCTCCTGTAGGCCGACAGGGAAAATACCGGCAAAACCCCGCCGTGGAGGCTCTTTTTGAGAAAGCTGTATATAACAATAATGACAAAGGGCGCCAAAAAGAAAGCGGTAAGCCAGACCGCCATTGGTGAGGAATAAACCGGGCCGTAGTTTCGCTTTGCCGCCGCCCTGCCGCCTGTTTTGCCGGCGTTCCCGCCTGCCTTTGTGGGCGCTCCGGCGAAGCCCTTCACAACTTTACCCCGGCAGACGGCCCGTCCCGTCCGGCAGGGTCTTCCGCGAGACCGACAATGTAGCCGTCGTTGGCGCTCCACGAAAGATACACGTTATCCTTCCAGACAATGTCCGGGCCTTCATCGTAATACCGGGCATGCTGCTTTACTGCCCGGATAAGATTTTTTTCATTTACTTTGACAAAAAATTTTGTTTGAAAACCCGAATAAATGGGCTCGTCAACAGTACCCTGAAATGTGTTGATGTCGTCCCGTTTTGTGGCGGGCTTCTCTTTGGAAATAACCACTTTTTCCGGCCTTACGGTAAAACTGACTTTTTGACCGGGCTTTACTTCGTCCACGGTGGTTACCTTGATCCGCCCGAGTCCGGCTATGTCAAGCTCCGCCATGTATTCAATTTCTTCCCTGTCAAGCTTTTCCACTTTGAGAACTTCGCCGTCAAAAAGGTTTGTTTCCCCGATAAACCGGGCTACAAAACCTGTCGCCGGGCTTTCATAAATTTCGTGGGGAGTTCCCACCTGGAGCACATCACCCTGATCCATAACGGCAATGTGGTCCGACACCGAAAGGGCTTCCTGCTGATCGTGGGTAACGTAAATAAATGTTATGCCGATTTTGTCGTGAATCTGGTCAAGTTCAATAAGCATGTGCTGGCGGAGCTTCGCGTCCAGGGCGGACAGCGGCTCGTCCAGCAGCAGTACCCCGGGCTCGTTGATCAGCGCCCTGGCGATGGCTACCCGCTGCTTCTGCCCGCCGGAAAGCTGGTTCGGCTTTTTATGGGCGTGTTCTTTAAGCTGAACCAGATGAAGGTAATCTTTTACCCGCGATTCAACCTGCGCCCTGGACAGCCGCTTAAGCCGCAGGGGAAATGCCACGTTTTCGAATACCGTAAGGTGGGGAAAAAGGGCATAGTTTTGAAAGACGGTATTTGCCTGCCGCTTGTTTGGGGGCAGACACAGCACGTCCGCTCCGTCAAAAGTTACCGTCCCCGAATCGGGGCTTTCAAACCCGGCGATGATCCGCAAAAGGGTTGTTTTGCCGCATCCCGAAGGTCCCAGAAGGGAGAAAAATTCTCCCTTTTTTATGGTAAGGCTTACGTTGTTTAAAGCCTTAAAGTCACCGAAGAGCTTTGACGTCCCTTCGATGACCACATCACTCCCTTTCAATACCTTCCTCCACAGCGGGAAGATACACGGCCCCAAAGCCGCCCGGCCGCCTGAACCCCAACGGGGCTGTCCGAACAGGTTTTTCAACAGACGGAAGGTCTGTCTTTTCGGACAGTCCCAGCCGTTCTTTCCACCGGCCGGGACGCACGCAAATCGTTAGTCTAGGGGATACAATGCGGATTTTCTGTTTTTGTGTCAAGGTGACATCCATGTCAATCCAAAAATGCTTTGCATTTTTGGTCATTAGCCGGGTGGCCGGCGTCCGTGCCGGCCGGGAGGCGATCCATGTCAATCCAAAAACGCTTCGCATTTTTGGTCATCTGCCGGAGGGTTCCAGCATGAGCAGTGCCATGACTTTGGCGTCCCCCAGGATGTTGGCGATAAGGGCGTATTCATTTGGCTGATGGGCGGTGTCGTCCATGCGGCTCCAGACTACGCAGTGTATGTCTTTGTTGCGCAGAAAAGCGCCCACGGTTCCGCCGCCTATGCCGATGAGCCGAGTTTTGACCCCGTAAACTTCTCCGGCGGCCTTTGAAAGCATTGCCGCCAGGGGCGAGTCTGCGGGCGTCGCCTTTGATTCCATTGTCTGCGGAGTTGTATAACTTACCGTGACGTTATGTTTGATTGCGATTTCGCCCTTGATGCGATCAATTTCCGCCAGAACCGTTTTGATGGGGTACCGGGGCAGTATCCTCATGTCCATACAAAAAACATCTTCGCCGGGAATGGTGTTGATGTTGGGGACATTGGCGTTTTTCCGCGTGGGCTGAATCGTGGAATAGTCCGGCTCAAACAGCGGATCGTGCGCGCCGAATTTTTCCGAAAGCCCGTAATGGAGCCGCACGGCGAGTTCCGCCCCGGCAAGATGGGCGTTGGCGCCCTGATCCGGCCTGGAACCGTGGGCTTGTAGTCCCTTTGTGATGAACTCGATCCACAGGGTGTTTTTTTCGGCAATCTCTATGGTTTCGCCCTTGCTGTCTCCTCCGTCGGGAATAAGGACAAGATCTTCCCGCCCGAAAAGTTCCGGCCGGGCTTTCATAACCGCCGCGATGCCGTACTCACTGCCGCATTCCTCGTCGGCGGCAAAAAACAGTTTTACCGGGAACGGCGGAGTAAGGCCCGCGGCCTGTAACGCCAGCGCCGCGATAAGCGAGGATACAAGACCCTGCTGGTTGTCTTCCACGCCCCGCCCGATAAGGCGCGGCCCCAGCGGGAGATCGTCCCTGCGGATCACTGTCCACGGATCGCTTTCCCAAAGGCTTCTTTCGCCGGGCGGCACCACGTCAAGGTGGCTCATAATCCAGAAACAGCGGCCCCTCGCTCCCGGCGCAAGATCTACGACAATGTTGGGCCGCACCTGGTTTTTTGCCCTGTTATCCGGTATGTCAATACGTTCGCAATTAAAACCGTTTTCCCGAAGCCAGCCTTCCAAATATTCGGCCTTTTCCAGCTCTCCCTCGCCGCCCGACTGGGGCGAAACCGCCGGTCTGTGGCAAAGCTCCGTCTCAAGCTCCACTGCCAGCGCTTGTGCGTTGTCGATATAGGAAAAAATTTTCTCTTTCATGCCTGATTGTACGCGTCCCAGCTTGTTTTGATAAGGGTTTCAAGCCCGGAATGTTTCGCTTCCCAGCCGAGCAGTTCGCGGGCCAGCGCCGCCGAGGCGGTAAGTTTTGCCGGATCTCCGGGACGGCGGTCTGAAACAGCGGCGGGTATGGGTTTCCCCGTGACGCGGCGGGCCGTTTCCAACACTTCCCTCACCGAAGAACCCTTTTCGCTTCCCAGATTGACGGTAATGCTTTTTCCGTTCGCGCTGATGTAATCCAGTGCCAGGGCGTGGGCCGCGGCAAGATCGCTTACATGGATATAGTCCCGGATACAGGTTCCGTCAGGCGTATCATAATCACCGCCGAAAATCTGCAGCCCGCCCCTGGTCCCGCAGGCGGTCTCCATGATGATTGGGATAAGGTTTGCCGGATTCTGTTCCAGTCCCTTGATACGGCCCTTTACGTCGTAGCCTGCGGCGTTAAAGTAACGTAGACTTGCACAGCGTATCCCTCTGAGCCTGTCATACCAGGAAAGAAATTTTTCTATTTCCAGCTTTGTAAAACCATAATAATTTTCGGGATTTGTAGGATGTTTTTCATCAATGGGAAGATACGCCGGTTCGCCGTAAACCGCGGCGCTTGAAGAAAAAATGATGTACTTAAGCCCTGTTTCCGACGCCGCGTTGAGAAGGTTTACCGCGCCGACAATGTTGTTTACCGAATACTTTTCAGGCTTTACCATGGATTCGCCGACAGCCTTGAACGCGGCCAGATACACGGCCCCGTCCATGCCGTTCATCGACTGGACAAGCTGCTCGTAACGGATCATGTCGCCGTGGACAAAGGCCGCCTCCTGGAAAAGATTTTCCCGGAGCCCGCTTGAAAGGTTGTCAAAGACCGTTACGCGGTGACCGCGATCAAGAAGTTCCCTGGCGACGTGGCTCCCAATGTAACCCGCGCCTCCAATGACTAATATGTTCATGTACTTGAGTATAGTCGAATCCGCGTCAAAAGTCACGCTTTTGCCCGCCCGGTAAACGCATGCGAACCGGTGAGCATGGCACCCCAGTGATGGTAACATGGCGTAGGCCCCGAAACCGTAACAGTATCCGGTAAAGACTAAAGGTCCACCCCGTCTTTTAACAGTTTTGTATTGAAGTTGAACAAAAAACCCAGAGAAACACCGGTAAGTCTCCTGTTCCTGCCTAATCATCCTTCTTTCTTCGTGTTCTTCGTGCCCTGCCGTCCCTGGACGGCTTCGTGGTGGAATTCTTCCTAAAAAGAACTAACCACACTTTGAGTTATGGGTCAAGTTTAGGTCTGTCGTGCGGGGGTTTACTCCCCCCAAACCCGGCCAAAAGGCGGGTATACAGCGTTTTTGGAACACTCCAAACCCATTCCGGAACACTCCGCAACCATTCTGGAACGTTCCAAACCCATTCTGGAACACTCCAAACCCATTCTGGAACGTTCCAAAACCATTCTGGAACATTCCAAAATCATTCTGGAACATTCCAAAATCATTCTGGAACACTCCGCAACCATTCTGGAACGTTCCAAAACCACGCCGGACGTGTCCGCAGCCACGCCGGATCGGGCCGCAACCACGCCGGGCCGGGCCGCGTCTATTCCCTTGTGCGGGTCTTTGCCCCGTAACGCCTTACTGCCCGTTTTTGGCTTCGGCAAGAAGAGGAAGAAGATGTTTACCGCGAAGTCGCGGAAGCCTGAGAAGGGGGAGAAAAGGTTCTTCCTTACTTTTTCTACTTATTCGACTCGACGGTGAAAATTCTTAAAAAACAGAAAGAATAGGAAGAAGAAGGTATGCACCGCGAAGCCGCGGAAGCCTGAGAAGGGAAGATGAAAAGAGAAGAAGCATTCTTCCCCCGCTCCTCTTACTTTTTCTACTTATTCGACTCCTATGTTATTTGTCAAGCAGCAGACTCCCATCCCTCGAACTTTATCTTGTAAAACTCAAACTTTTTCCGTAAGGCGGCCTCTTGCGCGTCCCGGTACAGCTCCCGC
>JAIRWM010000105.1 GCA_031268975.1 Treponema sp.
CGTCTTGATCCGGACGGCAAAAACATCGCCGCCATGGAACAGTTCAGTTCCGTCATCCATTCCGACGCGTATTTTCAGGGTTTCAGAATACACCATCTCTTTCTGGATTTTCTCCGGGAAAAACAGGATGTTCTGTCGCGGGAAGAAATCCGCGAGGTGTACGAACAGGACGCCGGGTGGTGTGTGGAAAACGGCCTCCCCACCAACGCCGCTGTGGATTATGAACGGGCCGGGGATTACGGGGGGCTTATCCGGCTTGCTGAATCCCTCCCCCGGTTTCTTTCCAGGACTGTGGCTTCTTTTTTTCTGGGTATTGTGGAGAAGGTTACGTCCGAACATGAGGAAGACGGGGACAACGAGGATTTTCTTTTCCTGCGTTTTATTATCCGCTCCCGGCTTCTTGCTTCTCTTAACCGTTTTGAAGAATCCGCCGAAGAATGCCGGGCGGTCATTGCCCGTTTCCAGGGCCTTGCCTCCGGTCCCGGCCGTTCCCGTATTCTCTCCGCGGCGTATAACAACCTGGGTGCCCTCAGTATACGCGCCTGCAGGTATACGCGGAATTACGATTTTGCCGGATGGTTTGAAAAGGGATACCGCTACCATCTTGAAAATCCCGAGCCGGTCGCGGGACAAATTGGCCAGAGCAATATAGAAACATACGTGGTTCAGGTGGGCGTTACCGCAACGCCGGAAGAGGTCGAAGCTTTTATAGATTCATGCGCGGCGTCGGCGGTCTATACTTCCGGCGTCCTTTCCGGGTATCTTTCCGGAGTCGACGCACTGGCCCGATCGGAACTGGCGTATTTCAGGGGGGACTTAAACAAGGCCGAACAATTCGCCCGCCAGGCGGCATATCAGGGCCGCGAAAACAACCAGAACGAGGTAGAAACCTGCGCCCTGTTTTTCCTGATGCGGCTGGGCATACCCAAGGGCGATATAGAGGGTATACGGGAAGCGGAACAGCAGCTTGAGGCCCAAATGGAAAAGAGCGAATACATCAACCGCTACAATATTCACGAAACGACCCAGGGGCGTTTTTATATACGCCTTGGTCTCACGGAAAAAATAACCCCCTGGCTTAAAATGGAACGTGAAGAAGGGGAATTGAATGTCCTTTCCCGGGGCTTTGACACTCTGGTCAGGGCTCGCTGTCTGGTCGGCGAAAAAAACTTCGAGGCGGCGCTGCGGGCACTTGAAGAGGAAAAGAAGTCCGGCGATCTGGGGAGCTTCCTTCTGGGTTTTCTGGAAATGACTGTCCTGGAAGCGGTAATCCGTTACCGGCTTAACGACAGGAAGGGCGCGTTTGCGGCCCTCAAAAAAGCTTACGACGCCGGCCAGCCCCACGGCCTTGTTATGCCCTTTGTGGAACTTAGGGAGCACATGCACGGCCTCGTGAACGCCGCCCTTAAAAGTCATCCTGATGATCCGGAAAGCGCCGCAATCGCGGGTATTCCGCGGAAGTGGCTGCAAGCGATACGCAGGGACGCCTCTGCCTATGCGAAAAAACGCGCCCTTGTGGCGGCCCAGTATTCAGGCGGGGAAACGCCGCCGCCCGATTTTTCGCAGTACGAACTCTCGATAATACAAAACCTTTCCCAGGGCCAGACCAGTGAGGAAATAGCCGGCGCTATGTCCATTCCCGTCAAAATGGTAAAAAGCGCCATCCGCGGTCTTTACATTAAACTCGGAGCGGCAAACAGGGGCGACGCCGTCCGCCGCGCCACGGAAAAGGGCCTTTTCTCCGGAACAGGTTCAGGTAATTCCCAGTAAATAATCTATGATAAGTCCGCTTGATAACGCGAAAAGGACAACAAACAAAAGATAAAAGACGTAATGCTTTATACCCAGCACAATTTTTACTGCGCCTAAATTGGTAATCTTGGTTGCCGGCCCGGTAATCATAAATGAAGCGGCGCTCCCCATGGTCATACCGGAAGCAAGCCATTGCTGTAACAGCGGGATGGTTCCCCCTCCGCATACATACAGGGGGACTCCGACGGTCGCCGCCATTAACACGCCGAAACCTTTGTTGCCGCCAAACAACTTTCCAAAGGCTTCAGGCGGTACATAGCGTTGAAAAAGGGCAGAGAGGACAATGCCGGCAAGAAAGTATAAAGCCGTTGCTTTGACATTCCTGCCGAAATTTTTTAGAAACCGCAATACCGGGTTTGGGTCGGTATCCCGGCTTGCCATATTCGCGAATTGTTTAAACGTAAAAAACGGTTTATTCCTGAAAAATAATCTTACGAAGATTCCCGCCAGCGCGCCGCAGAAAAAGCAGCTTGCGAAACGGATAACAAGCGCCGGTACACCAAGGGCGGCGCTGTAAAAAAACAATTGGGGATTAAGGAGAATTGAACTCATTACAAAAGCGGCTATCCAGTCTTCCGCCATGCCCTTCCCGGCAAATGACGCGGCAATCGGTATTGTCCCATACATGCAAAGAGGGGAAGCAATGCCAAGAAGCGAAGCGGGAACAACGCCGAAAACGCCCATTTTTGTATTACGCATTTTGACAAAAAGGTCGTGGATTTTTTCTTTGCCGAACACGGAAACAAGGGAACCCAGCGCCATTCCAAGTATCCAGTACCAGACAATCTGCTCAAGCTGAATCGAAAAATAGTACCAGAAATAGATTGTTTCCCGTTTAAGTATTTCGATCATCCTGATATACTTTTCCGTGTATTTCTCATCTCAGCCGGCCGCTTTTAAATGTTCCCCTTCTACAGTTCCACTATTTTATACAACTTGCTGCCAAGCCCGATCTCCGCTCCGTGGTCGATGGTCCGCAGGCCGTTTCGGGATTCCATTCGCTGTATCAACGATTTTCCGTCCGGTGCTTTGTATACCAGGTCAACGCAGGCTTTGTCGAGCGCCACCGGGTCCATTGACGCAAGGATGCCTATATCGTGCATGTCCGGTTCGGCAGGATTTCCGTTACAGTCGCAGTCAACGGACAGGCGGTTCATCACATTGATATAGAGAATTTGTCCGTTCAGACTGTCGACAACCGCCTTTCCCGCTTCGGCCATGGAATCGAGAAAAGCATCCTGATCCCCCCTGATGCCGGTTCTGCTTCTGCCCGCGCTGTGAATCCAGCTTTTTCCTTCGGCGGATGCAATGCCGATGGAAATATTTTTGATTGCGCCGCCCAATCCGGCCATGGCGTGTCCCTTAAAATGGGATAGAACAATATAGTAATCGTAGTTTCTGAAATGCGCGCCGACAAAGTTTTCGGTCAGCCTGCTGCCACCCCGCACAGGCAGACTCACTGAGCCGCTTTCGTCCAGAATATCTACCGGCGCGATTGCCGTGTATCCGTGGGCCTGCGCGGTCTGCTTGTGTACCGCCGTGCTGGCCCGTCTGCCGCCGTAGGCAGTATTCGATTCAACAAGCGTACCGTTTACAGACTGTACCAGGTCTTTTATCAGTTCAGGCCGGAGGTGATTGCTGTTGGGCGATTCCCCGGTACTGATTTTTACCGCCACTTTGCCGGAAGAAATACTTGCGCTGCCCGGTCCCTGTCCGAGAGCGTTGTAGACCGCCAGGAGGCCGGCGGGACTTATGTCCCTGGTAAAGTATACCGTTGCGCCGCCCTGTCCGGAGTCGGGCGGGTTTCCCGTTACGGCTTCCGTGTTTTGGATAAACGTCTGCGCTTCGACCCTTCCGGCACATCCGGCAAGGAACATTGCACCGGCAAGCGAAAACCCTGCCAGCAACGCCGCCATTACCACCGAATAAAGCTGTTTGCTTTTCATGTCAAACCTCCATCTGTCAGTTCGCCATACCAGACGGCGGGTCAAGTAAGACCCTGCCCGGCGCATAAACGACGCCATGCCGCCGGAAGAATAGCCCACAAATACTGAATTGTCAAGTCACCACATGTCACAGGCTTGCTGTTGCACCCTTCCCGGTGACAGGCCCCGCCAGTTTCGTACCCGCGCGCCTGTCCCAGGCACGGGCGCGGTATCTTCGTGGGGTCGTGGTTAAAGTGAGAATCCCGCCCTGGAAAACCTTGCATTGACAGATTTTCCCGTTACATGCTAATATATCCCCCGTTATGGCGATGATGAACGTGTATTGTTACCCCCCCCCCTCCCCCCCCATATATATGGCGTAGTTTTTCAAAGTACACCATATATACAGCATGTCCTAATTCAAAATCTGCAAAATCTCTGTCTTATGGATTTTTGTTTCAAAATCCTGGATTTTGAAACTGTCTCAGGCGGTATGTGTCATAAAAACGCGGAGGTTTTCTGTAAGCCGTCCCGGCCTGTTTTTACGGCAAAATCAAACATGGCGTCTGACTATGAGGAGGCAGTTGTGAAAACTACGAAAAAATGGAGCAAAGCGCTCTTTGTGGGAATGATCGGCATTGCGCTGGTGTTCGTGGCATTGTCAGGATGCAAGACATCATCCTCCGGGGTAACACAGGTTGGCTGGTCTGAATATACGGCCATTCCCAGCAAAGACTATACCGTTGTCGGTATCGTGATTATTAACCCCGTCGAGGATCAGAAGACCCTGGGCGCCCAGCTTATGGCGGAAGCGAAAGCCGCCGGAGCGAACGACATTATCAATGTGCGCACCGACGTTGAGGTTGATTCTTCGGGAAAGGAAACCATAGTCGCCGCTTCGGCCGTCGCCATCAAATATGGTGAAACCATAAAAGAGAAGACGACTACGACCGTGGTTGCCGACGGGAAAACAGTTACAACCGCAAACAGTGAAGGTTACGTTTTCTCCTAAGGCAACCCGTCCGGTACGGCTGCCCCGGCTGCCCCGGCCAGGAAGAAATTCCTCGGCATATTCTAAAACCAGGGGCCGGTTACAAGATACCCATTTTGTAGCCGGCTCTTGCGAAAAAGAGCCGTGCCTTTGCGCGCGGCCAAACAACTCCATTGCACAAAACGGCGTAACCTTGGTATCCTGTGACCATGTCGCGGCAGGCCGAAATTACCCGGAAAACATGGGAAACGGATATCTTCATAAAACTCGATCTTGACGGATCGGGAACGGCGGAGCTCTTTTATCCGATAGGATTTATGGCCCACATGCTCAATACCTTTGCCAAACACGGCCTTTTTGATCTGGAAGTACGGGCTTCCGGGGACCTCCAGGTAGATCAGCACCATCTTGTCGAAGATACCGGCATTGTTCTCGGTCAGTGTTTTGCCAAAGCCCTGGGAGACAAGCGCGGCATACGCCGGGCCGGCTGCTGTCTGTACCCCATGGACGAAACCCTGGCCCGGGCCGCCGTTGATATTTCAGGCCGTTCTTTTTTACTGTTTGACGGGCAGCTTTCGGGGATTCCCCTGGTTTCCACTCCGGAAGCGTCCCGGCCCAGTGAGAAAGATTTCTTTCAGACTGATACTGTCGAGGATTTTTGGGAAGGCTTTTCCGTAAACGCCGGCCTTACCCTTCATCTGGATATACTTAAGGGGCGCAGCGATCACCACAAGATCGAAGCCCTGTTCAAGGCCGCCGCCCGGTCGCTTCGGGAGGCGTGCGAAATCGACGGGCGGGCGGCCGGCTCAATTCCTTCCACCAAAGGGAGCCTCGGCGGGCCTTCGCCGGAACTGAAGCGCGAAGGTTTCCCTCCGGATATCCCGGGAGTGCTTGCCTGATGGGCGGCCTTATCGGGGTAATAGATTACGGCGCCGGAAATCTCGGGTCGGTGATGAACGCCCTTTCCCGGCTGGGCCTTGCCGCGCGTTTCGCCGCCGGGCCCGGAGAGCTTGACGTTTCCGGCGCTTCTCCATTTGACAGGATTATTTTTCCCGGTGACGGCCACTTTGCCACGGCAATGGAAAGTCTTGAAAAATCCGGCTATGCACGGGCCCTTGCCGGGTGGATCGCCGCCGGAAAACCGTTTTTGGGGATATGCATCGGCCTTCAGCTTTTGTTTGACTATTCCGAGGAAGCGGGCTTTGTGGAAGGAAGCGATAACTTTTCCGCGGTTAAAGGGCTGGGCGTTATTGCCGGAACCGTCAGACGCTTTCCCGGACGCAAGGTTCCGCAGATCGGCTGGAACGAAACGCTTGCCCGGCCGGGCTCCGTTTTGTTCCGCGGCCTGCCGGACAAATCTTTTTTTTATTACATTCATTCGTATTACGCGGTTCCTTCGGACGATTCGGTTACCGCCGCCGGCGCGGAATACTATCTGCCGTATTGTTCCGCGGTAGAACGCGGATCGCTTTGTGCGGTTCAGTTTCATCCGGAAAAATCAGGCGCCGCCGGCCTCCGGCTTCTTGAAAACTGGGCCGGGCAGGCGCCGGTTTGTTCGCGGGCGAATAAACCGGCGCTTGCCAAAGGATAAAACAGGGTGCAGGCAAAACGCATTATCCCCTGCCTCGATGTTGACGACGGGCGGGTTGTCAAGGGAATACAGTTTAAAGGTATACAGGACGCCGGCGATCCGGTTGAGCTTGCCCGGCGCTATAACGACGACGGGGCCGATGAACTTGTCTTTCTTGACATAGGCGCCTCGTACAAAAGCCGGGCGACACTGCTTGACGTAGTCCGTAAAGTCGCCGCGGAAGTGTTCATCCCGCTCTGTGTGGGGGGCGGCATCCGCGGCGTTGACGATATGCGGGAAGCGATGAACGCCGGGGCGGATAAAGTTTCGGTATGTACGTCGGCGCTTGCCCGGCCGGAGCTGCTTTCGGAAATGGCAAAAGCGTACGGCTGCCAATGTGTGGTACTTTCCATTGACGCCAAACGGATAGTCTGCGCAACGCCTCACGCGGCACAAAGCGAAAAGTATGGAACGCCGCGCTGGAACGCGTATTCCCACGGCGGCAGAACGGATACCGGCATTGACGCGGTGGAATGGGCCGTACGGGCAGTGGAACTTGGCGCGGGCGAAATCCTCCTTAATTCGATCGACTCGGACGGAACCGGAGCGGGCTACGATTTGGAACTTACCCGAGCCGTCCTTGACGCGGCGCCTGTGCCGGTAATCGCTTCCGGCGGGGCGGGGAATCTTGATCAGATTGCCGGTGTGCTTTTGCCGGAAGAAAAAGCGGGAAACGGCCGGTGGGGAAACGCCGACGCCGCGCTGGTGGCTTCCATGCTCCACTACGGTAAAACCACCATTAGAGACATAAAAAAATACGCCGAATTGAAAGGAGTTTGCGTCAGATGGTAGTTGCGTCCATAGATATACAGGGCGGAAAAGTTGTTCAGCTTAAACAGGGCTCGGAACTGATTCTCCAGCGTGAGAATGCCGGGGAACTGGCGGAAGAGTTTGATCGTTACGGCGAAACCGCGGTAATTGATCTTGACGCGGCAATGGGCAGCGGGAATAACCTTGCGATGATAAAACCCCTGCTGCGAAAGGCGGAATGCCGGGTAGGCGGCGGAATCAGAACGCCGGAACAGGCGCGGGAACTGGTAAGCCTTGGCGCGGCGAAGATAATCGTCGGCTCACGGGCTTTTCGCGCGCCGGGCGGGCAGCCGGGAAGCTTTGCCGTTGATACGGCGTTTCTTGAAAGCATGGCGAAGGCAATAGGCCGGGAAAGGCTTGTTGTCGCCGTTGACGCGAGAAAAAACGAAAACGGCTACGAAATAACCGTTGACGGCTGGAAAACCCCGACAGGGCTTTCTCTTGTTGAAAGCGCGAAAACCGTCGCGGCGTTTTCCGGGGATCTTTTGTTTACCTGTGTCGACCGCGAAGGAACCATGACGGGCGCGGACCTTGCCCCGGTGAGGACGCTCCGGGAAAACGTTTCCTGCAGAATTACCGCGGCGGGGGGCGTGTCTTCGCCGGAAGAGATCGCCGCGCTGGCGGAACTTGGCTGCGATGTACAGCTCGGCATGGCCCTGTATACCGGCAGGCTAAGCCTTGACACGGCTTTTGTTGAATCACTTAACTGGAAGAAAGCCGGGGAAACATCGGGCGGCCTTATCCCCGTAATTGCCCAGAGCGTTGACGGCCAGGTTTTAATGACAGGTTACGCGGACAGGGAAGCGCTGGAAGAAAGTTTCAGGCGGGGAAATCTCTGCTTTCACAGCCGCACCCGGAACAGGCTCTGGATGAAAGGGGAACATTCCGGGAATGTGCTTAAAATCCGAAGGCTCAGGGCGGACTGCGACCGGGACGCCGTTCTTGCCATCGCCGAACCGGCCGGCCCTGTCTGCCATACCGGAGACTGGTCCTGCTTCGGCGTAAACCGCCGTTTCTCCTGGGAATATCTTCAGTCGGTTATCGCGGAACGGTTCCGCAATCCCGTACCCGGTTCCTATACGGCGACGCTGGACGGCGAGCTTGTGCGCGAAAAAGTAATCGAAGAAGCCGGTGAGGTCTGCGGCGCAAAAACCCGCGACGAGGTCGTCTGGGAAGCGGCAGACCTTCTTTACTTTGTTACGGCCCTCTTAACCCGCGAAAAAGTTACTGTTGAAGAAGTTTTCGCGGAACTTGATCGCCGCCATAAAAAATAGTCCGCCGGGGTCCGGATGGAAACAGTCAAGGCTTGCAGATGGATTATGATTGCATTGTAATCGGCGGAGGCCATGCCGGCATTGAAGCTTCCCTCGCCGCCGCCAGGCTGGGTCTGGAAACCCTTCTTGTTACCCAAAATCCTGACCGCATAGGCGCACTTTCCTGTAATCCCGCCGTGGGGGGGCTTTCCAAGGGCAACCTGGTCCGCGAAGTGGATGCCCTGGGCGGCGAAATGGGAAAGCTTATCGACGCGTCGATGATACAATACCGCATCCTTAACCGCTCACGGGGACCGGCGGTTCAGTCGCCCAGAGCCCAGGCAGACAAACAGGCGTATCAGGCCGCCGCGAGACGTGTTCTTGAAAGCCAGCGCGGTCTTTCCATTATGATGGATACGGTAACGGAGCTTATCATTGAAAGGAACGCGCCCGGTCTGCCGGCAGCGGAACAGGCCGCCGCCGGAGTTGTTACCGCCCGGGGGCACAGAATCGGCGCGAATACAGTGGTACTCGCCGCGGGAACGTTCATGGAAGGAACGGTTTTTATCGGCGAGTACGACGCCAGGGAAGGACGGCTCGGAGAGGAAGCCGCGATGGGGCTTGGGCGTTTTCTGCGCCGTATGGGTTTTCCGGCCGGCCGGTTGAAAACGGGAACGCCCGCCCGCATTGCCGGGGACAGCATAGACTACGGAAAAATGGAAAGGCAGGACGGCGAAGAACCCCGGCCTTTTTCGTTTGACGGCGGTTTTCCCGGTTACGGTATGTTTTCAAATCAAAATGTTCCATGCTGGATAACGCATACCACCGGTGAAACTCACCGGATCATCAGGGAAAACATTCACCGGTCTCCGCTTTACGGCGGGAAGATCACCGGTACGGGGCCGCGTTACTGTCCGTCCATTGAGGACAAGGTGATGCGTTTTCCCGGCAGGGACGCGCATCATCTTTTTGTGGAACCTGAAGGGTTGTATACAAATGAAATGTATTTGAACGGCGCGTCAAGTTCGCTTCCCGAAGATGTGCAGGAAGCGTTTGTCCACAGTATACCCGGCCTGGAGCACGGGCGGATTGTACGGCCCGCCTACGCTGTGGAGTACGATTATCTTGATCCGCTTGATCTGTATCCGACACTGGAATCCAAACGGCTTGCGGGCTTTTTTGTCGCGGGCCAGACCAACGGCAGTTCCGGCTATGAAGAAGCCGCGGCGCAGGGCCTTGTCGCCGGAATCAACGCCGCCATGAAGAAGCGGGGCGGAAAGCCGCTTGTTTTGGGCCGGGCCGAAGCGTACATCGGGGTTTTAGTGGATGATCTTACGACGCTGGGAACAAAAGAACCGTACCGGATGTTTACCAGCCGCGCCGAACACCGCCTGCTGCTCCGCCACGACAATGCCGACAGCCGTCTTACTCCCGTTGGCCGGGAAAAAGGTCTTATAAGTGATGAACGCTGGGAACGCTTTTTGGACAAGACGGAAAAGCTGGGCGTTATCGGGGAACTGCTTGACCTTAGGTCCGCGTCCGGTGCAGGTTCCGGTTTCCCGCAAGCCCTGCCGGAATATCCCCCCGAATGGGTAGAGCGGGTTCTGGCTGATAAAAAATATTCAGGCTACATTGAAAAAGAAAACCGCAGCGCCGGACGGAACGCGAAAATGGACGCGGTGAAGCTCCCCCCCGATCTGGACTATGACGGAATAAGCGGACTTTCCGCCGAGTCCCGGGAAAAGTTAAAAGCGGTCCGGCCGCTTACCGTAGGCCAGGCCGCCCGCATTCCCGGCGTCAGGCGCGGCGATACGGCCCTGTTGATGGTACTCGCAAGAAAGGGTTTTGCGGACCAGGGCAACGCTGATTGCGAACGTTAGTCCGGCGTCAAGTTAATCAGCGTTGCCCTAATCGTGACAAAAGGGAGGCAATGCTGTACAGTATTCCCGTGTCCGAATTGAGAATGGAAAAGGCCGGAAGCGGTGAGGACAGCCTTGGGCCGTTTCACTGCCGGAGAAGCGGAATGTATCCGGCCCGTTGCCGCCCTTGCCGGCGGTTTTTTGGAATCCTGTAAGGAGCAAACATATGGCCGATTGTATTTTTTGCAAAATCGCGGCGGGGAAGATTCCTTCAAAAAAAATTTATGAAGATGATGAACTGTACGCGTTCCATGATATTTCGCCGCAGGCGCCGGTTCATTTTTTGGTCATTCCCAAAAAACACATTTCCAACATCATGGAGACCTCTTCCGAAGACAGCGCCCTTTTAGGCAGGCTGCTTCACAAAGCCCAGGCGCTGCTTTCGGAACGGGGCTGCGCTGAAAAAGGCGGCCGCTTTGTGATTAACTGTAAATCAGACGGCATGCAGACCGTGGAACACATTCACATCCACGTACTTGGCGGCCGCGTCTTATCCTGGCCGCCGGGCTGACGCGGCCGGCTCAGCCGATTACCCGGTAAAATCCGCATTTCAGATACGACGATTCATCGTATCCGCACAGCACGGGATGATCTTTGGCCTGGCCGCGGAACTCCAGCTGGACAAGACGCCTGCCTGAATCCGCGGCGGCCTGGGCAATCATCCGCCTGAAGCGATTTTCGTTCACGGCGTGGCTGCACGAAGAGCTCGCGAGGATGCCGCCGTTTACAAGAAGCTTTATGGCCCTGAGGTTAATTTCCTTGTAGCCGGCAAGGGCGTTGTCCAGTGCCGCGCGGTTTTTGGCAAACGCGGGAGGGTCCAGAATTATAAGGTCGTACAGTTGTTTTTGCCGCCCCGCGCCGTGAAGGAACTCAAACACATCCGCCTCAACCGTTTCGACAATGTCCGCGGCGCCGTTTATTCCGGCGTTTTTCCGTACAAGTTCCAGGGCAGGCGCGGAAACATCGACGGCGGTTACTTTTACCGGACAATGCGGCGCGGCGGCTTTCGCGGCGTGTATGCCAAAACCGCCTGAGTAGCAGAAGCAGTCAAGAATGCGAAGCGGAGCCGCAGCGGGGTTTCCGCTGGACGCCTCGCGCCGTTCCGCCGCGCGTTTTGCGAGAACAGCGGCATATTCGGCTGTCAGGCGGCGGTTGTCTTTTTGGTCAAGAAAGTGGCCGGTCTTTTGGCCCCCGGTTAAATCGGCGTAAAAGAGAATGCCGTTTTCACAAATAACGATGCCGTTTTCGGGAAAGGCGCCTTTGACAAGGCCGTTATAAAGCGGAAGCCCTTCAAGCTCCCGCACCGGAGCGGATTTTTCGATAATGCCCTCTGGCGACCCCGGCGCCGCTTTGCCGGGCCGTACCGGCGATGAAAGGACTTCTTCCAGGGCTTCGAGGATGATGTCCCTGCGGATATCCATGCCTTTGGCGAGAAACTGCACGGAAAGCCATGACTGAAGCCCGTCAGAGTTTTCCGCCGCCGGCTCCGTGGACGATTCAGCAGCCGGCCCCACAGACGACTCAGCCGCGCGCGAACCCACAAAGCGGTCGACGATAAGGCCGGGGAGAAAATCAGCCTCGCCGAAAACTATCCGGCAGGATTCCCCGGCGACGTTTATCCCCAGATCAAGCCGCCGTTCAAGGGCTTCCCGGATGCGGCGTTTAAAAAAACCCTTATCAAGACCTTCTTTGGACGGGCTGTAGATTCGGGCGATGATCTGGGATTCAGGGTTGACAATCGCCCGTCCCAGATATTCCGGGTGAGGCCGGGGAGCGTTGTTCGTGTAACGCGGAGACGACTCTACGTCCGCGCATTCTCCCGGCTCAAGCTCCGCGCCGGCGGCCGAAGGGCCTGTGCCCGAAACTATGGACTGGACTTCGCTCCGGTATATCCAGGGATGTCCCTGCTGTATCCGGCGTTCTTCGCCCGCCTTGAGGATAATTCGTTTCATTTCTGCTCCACCCGTGCGCCCCGGCGCACAACCAGTTCCTGTCTTGCTTTTCGGGGCTGCTCAGCTTTTTTTGCGGCAAGGGCAAGAAGCCGCGCCTGTGCCTCGAACGGCTTTTTCGTCTGCGGCCGCTTGCTCCATGTTCCGTCCTGCCCGAGGATCCACGCCCTTGAGGTATCCTTAAAGTAGCAATCAAGAATTTCCCTGATTTCTTCTTTTACCGCGGTGTCCAGAACGGGAATAAGAAGCTCAACCCTTCGTTCCAGATTCCGGGGCATCCAGTCCGCGCTTGAAATATAAAATTCTTCCGCGCCGCCGTTGTTAAAGCAGAAAATCCGGGAATGTTCCAGGTAATGATCCACGATGCTTGTTACCGTTATGTTTTCCGAAACGCCTTTTACTCCGGGTACAAGGGTGCAGATGCCCCGGACATTGAGGCGCACCTTTACCCCGGCGCGGGAAGCTTTATACAGGGCGTCGACCACGTCGGAATCCACCAGCGCGTTCATTTTCGCGGAGATTTTTCCCGCGGCGCCTTCTTTTGCCCGGCGGGTTTCCCGCTCGATAAGGTCGAGAAATTTCCGTTTTAAAAACCAGGGCGCCATTACAAGGCGGCTCATTGAATAAAGGGCGGAATAGCCGGAAAGCGTGTTGAAAAAAACCGTAGCGTCGTTTCCGAAATCCTCATTGACGGTAAAAAGCGAAAGGTCACTGTACTGGCGGGCCGTCCTGTCGTTATAGTTGCCTGTTGAAAGATGAATATAACGGGCAAGGCCGCCGGGCTCCCTGCGGATTACCTGGCTTATTTTCGCGTGCACCTTGAGCTGGGCAATGCCGTAAATTACAATGACCCCGGCTTTTTCAAGCCGGGCCGCCCAGGAAATATTCCGTTCTTCGTCAAATCGCGCTTTAAGTTCCACGATCGCCGTAACATGCTTGCCGTTCAGCGCCGCTTTTTCCAGCGCCTGTATGACCGGAGAATCGCCGCTGGTGCGGTACAGAGCCGTTTTGATCGAGATAACCTGGGGATCTTCCGCCGCTTCACGGAAAAAGCGCACAACCGGATCAAACGAATGATACGGCAGGGCCAGAAGTATGTCGCCGCCCCTGACGCAGTCCCAGACGCTTCTGTCTGCGGGAAACGCCGGGTGGGGATAGTGCTGTTTCTGTTTTACTTTCAGCCGGTCAAAGCCCGGAACACGGACAAGGCTCCAGAGGGATCCAAGATTAAGGGGGCCGTCAACGGGGTACAAATCGTTTTCACCAAGGTCAAGACGGAACGCTATTGTTTCTTTAAGGATATTTGCTTCAAAGGATTTTTTTTGAAAGCGGGAATTTTCGGAATATACCATACGGATGACCGGAGAATGTTCCCGTCCCGCGATAACTTCTTCCATCGCTTCGATAAAATCTTCGTCTCGTTTTTCATCTACGGAAAAATCCGCGTCCCGGTGCACCCTGAAGATCATCCGTTCTTCAACGGCGTATCCCTTAAAAAGAACGCCCCCGTACAAAAGTACAAGATCGTCCAGCAAAACCCAGCGGAGCTCTTCGCCGTTTTGCCGGCCGGGAAGGGGGATCATCCGGTCAAGCACGGGAGGAATCTGTACAACGGCGACATGCCTTTCGGCGGGGGAGGGCCGCTCTCCGGGCGCGGCCGGTATCGCAGAATCCGGCCCGGCCGGAAAAAGCCCGGCGGACGATGCCGGATCGGGTCCGGCGGCAGTTTCCCGTGAAATTAAAAAAGCCCCGTAGAGCATTCCGTTGGCGATGACCGGTATGTTTTCCTGCCCGCCGCTCGCAGCCGGGCTGCCGGGCGGTTTGGGGCTTCCGAAACGCAGGGGGGTGAGCACGGGAAGCACTTCCCGCACAATATAGGAAAAAGCGTAGTCGCCGTCTTTGTCCTGAAACGGTGGGCGAATCAGCGGGAGGCCGCCTTTTTCAAGGGCGGGGAAAATTTCGTTTTCCAGACAACGGTACAACTCGCAAAGCATGGGGCGTATCATTGCCGCCGCCGCCGAGATTTGCTCGGCGGGGCTTAAGCCCGAAGGATCTTCCGCTTTGCCGGATTCAAGCGAGCGTTTAAGCGCCGCCATGCGGACCATGAAAAATTCATCAAAGTTCGATGACACAATCGACAAAAAGCGAAACTTTTCCAGCGGCGGCAGATCTCCCCTGAGACCTTCGGCCAAAACGCGGCGGTTAAATTCAATC
The DNA here is from genome assembly GCA_031268975.1 of Treponema sp. Classification (GTDB taxonomy): domain Bacteria; phylum Spirochaetota; class Spirochaetia; order Treponematales; family Breznakiellaceae; genus JAIROH01. The sequence continues at coordinate 14,504 of JAIRWM010000105.1, forward strand.
CAGGAAAGATCGCGGTTTAAATACATTTACACTCCGAATCCTGCCATCCTTCTTATCCCAACACCACTTTGTAGCCAAAAACATCTTCCAGCAGATCCGACTTTTCTTTCATGCCAAGCTCTTCCAGGGAAAGATCGAACGACGCTCCGGTACGGATAACAAGGGTTTCCGTTTTCTTTTCAACGGTTATCTGCTTTATCCGCTGGGAATGGCCGCGGTCAAGAGCGTCCGCGATACGGAGCAGGGAGGTCATTTTGAGCACCAGGATGCGCTCTTCCTTCTGGAGGGCCAGGTATTCTATGTCCGTCCGGGAAGGCGGAGCGTCCCGGTGATAGCGTATGACGTTTCCGATAATGTCAAGCTCTTCCTGCTTGAGCCCGAATATTTCCGAGTTTGCGACAATGTACTGGCCGTGACGGTGATGCCCCGATCCGCGTATAAACATCCCCACATCGTGCAGTATGGAAGCCACTTCCAGCATCATCCGTTCATGCCGGTTCATTCCGTGTTCTTTTTCAAGTGCGTCGAAAAGCTCAAGGCACAGACGCGCCACATGACGGCTGTGTTCTTCGTCGAAACGGTATTTGCGGCCAAGGTTTACCGCGGACGCCGATATTTGGGAATAGAAGTCGTTCCGCAGTTCGTTATCAACGCCGCTTGTCAAGTCCAGTAAATAGCCTTCCCGCACAGAAATGCCGGGCACGATAAGTTCTTCCGCCGAGGTTCTTTCGAGAAATGTCCGGTAGATAAGAAGTCCGGGAACAAAGCCTTCGGCGTCGGCGTTCGGTATGTTGTAGCGTTTGCCGCATTCTTCGCTGGTTAAATGTTCCACGCTTTTTACAAAGCGCGTAAAATCATCCTTGCCGATAACCCGGCAGTATTCGTTTAATGTTTTTCCGATACGGGAAGCTGCCTGGCGGACATCGGAACCCGCCGCGGCAAAGGTGCTGATCGCGGAAAGGTCCATTTCAGCGTTCAAAAAATCCTGGGTGCTGCGTACATTTTCCTTGAGGTAACGGTCAATAAAAGCGTCCGATCCCAAAAGGCGTTTTTGATCCATCCGTATGGTGCCCAGCCTGAGGCTGTGGGAACAGACCATTTTGCCCCGGCGCAAAAGCATAATTTCCGTGGAACCGCCGCCTACATCGAGTATCATGGTGTTTGCCCGCCAGAACCGGGGAATGTCGTTTTTCAGGGCAAAGCGCAGGGCCAGGTACATAAGGCGGTTTTCCTCGATGCCCTCGATAACCGTTACGTCAAGCCCGGTTTCCTGCCTGACCCTGTCCGTAAAAATCTCCCGGTTTCGGGCCGCCCGTATGGCGCTTGTGGCGATAATGCGAATGTTCCCGGGGTCAAGGCCCCAGGCGCCAAGCTGTTCCTGATACGCCTCGAGCACTGAAAGGCATTCCAGAAAACTTTCCCTGCTTACCGCCCCGGAACTGAACACGTCCCGGCCCAGTGCGACCGGCCTCCCCGATTCGTCGAGAATGCGGAGGCGCGGATCGCCGGATGTTCCGTTGTTTTCCGCGACAAGAAGCCTGATGCCTGTGGAACCTATTTCAATAACGGCGTACAGGCGGGGATCTTCCATACGGCCGCCTACAGTTTGTCTATAAGCATGGAACACTTTCCCGAAGGTATCGGGAGGGTTTTTTTCTTTTTCCCCAGAATGTTGATCGTGAAATAGTAAAGCTTTTCGCTTTCCATGTGAATTTCCCAGCCGCGTCCGCTTTTATTTGACAGAATCGTGATCATGTTTTTTTTGAGGGACAGATTTTCTATTCCCATAATCTCGAGGTTTGGGATGATCCAGTCCACGGTTTTCCGGGGCAGGGAGATAAAAAGGCCGACGATGTTTTCTATGGTCAGGCAGATTGTGGAAAGGGCGTCGTATGCCAGGTATTGGGGCAGGGGAAAGCCGGGGCGCCCGGGCCATTGGGCGGGGCCCTCTTTTAAGGGCAGGTAGGCTTCCCAGAGTTTTCCCTTGTGATGGTTGCCGTCGGGGTTCATCGAGTCAAGGACAAAGTACAGATGCCGTATGGCGCATTCGCGGGCCAGGTCCCAGCGCTGGTAGCGTTCCAGGCCCTTTATCACCATAAACGTAAGGTGCGGAAAAACCGAGCCCCTGAAACCGCCGCCGTTCTCGTCAAACGCCGGCTCGTTCACCGCCACCGAGGGGAACGGGTGAGGCGCCCCGAACAGTTTCGGGTCCTGCAGCTTGCCGATGATCCGCTCGGCTTTTTCATCGTTGGGAATTTCCGCCAAAAGGGGCCAATAACCGGCAATGGTTTTAACTTTGATCCGCCTTTCGTCTTTATCTATATCGTAGTAGAACCCGTCTTCGTTGTCCCACATAAGGGAATTGATCCGGGTTTTCAGGGAAAAGTAGCGCCGCTTGTACTGGAAGCTCGATTCCTTGTCGTTGAGTATATCCGCCAGGGCGGAGATGTACAGGGCGTTGACGGCCATGCAGGTGTTAAAATCAAGCGGATACTCCGTCCCGTCCCGGGGGGCGTTGCCCATTTCCGCGGCGGCAAGCGGCGCGTTGTACAGGCCGTTGGGCATTTTGCAGACCGTATCTATCCACTCCGTATAACGGTGCAGCGTGGGGAGTATGTCTTTTATCCGCTTTTTGTTTGCGGATTTATGATACAGGTTGTATTCCGCCCAGGCGAAAAGCGGGAGGCCCAGACCTTCGGGATTATCCGCGCCGGCCTCCGGCAGGCCGGTTTTGATATTGTAAGCCGAACGGATGGCCCCGGAAGGCTCCTGGCGGGCGTAAAACACGTCCAGCGAAGGCGACGCCTGAAAAATCCGGTTTGAATACACCAGAAAAAACGAGGAAAGAATGGCGTCAAGCTGTTTTATTACCGGACTTCCCGGACAGGAAAAAAATTTCCCTTCAACAACACTTTTTTCCTCACCCTGATTCCAGCAATCCTGAATCCAGGCCCATGTCTTGTCATATATATCCACAAAATCCTGATCGTAAAAATGAATTTTGGGAAAATCCCGTTTTGTCACGTATACTCCTGTCTAACGCAGATTACCCCATAGGGGCTAAAAAGTCAAATAAAAATGATATATACTGCAGCGAATAAGGAAGGGATGGGCTTTGCTAAAGTCGTATATTTCTCTTGATGTCCGGGTTTTGCTTCTTTCCGGCACAAAAACCTTCTGTCTTTGCCGGCCGGAACAGAACTGTGCCGTCTGCCGGGCGGAAAACGCGGCGCCGTCGCCCAATCTCCAGGCCCTGCACGGCGCGTATCTGCTTGTCCGGGCGCTGGGCGGTGTTCCCGGCCGGCTTGTTTCGTATGAACGGCGTCCGGACGGCGGCGAAAACGCGGAAAAGTCCCGGTATCCCGGCCGGGCCGGGCCGCCGGAACCCGCCGCGGAACGGGGAAACGGCCGGGATACCGGGACCTCGCCTGAAACAAGCCCGGCGATTTCCCGGCTTTCCCTTAAACTGGGAACAGACGCCTTTGTGGACATTATGTTTCACTGCCGCAGAAAACGGATACGGGTACGGGAGATTCGGCTGGAAGAGGACGCCGGCCGGCTTATCCGCCAGGTAAACCCGCCGGGCTCTCCGTCCGGTGAACGCCGCCGGACCCGGATGGATTATTCACGGGCGGGTATGCCGTCCCTGCGCATACGAACGGAAAGCGACTTCGAGATAGGCGAGGAAACCGCCGTGTTTCTGGCCGAGCTGCGGCGGCGGCTTCAATATCTGGGAATGCTTCCCCCGGACCTGCCGATGGAAAGCATTATCCACTGTAACGCCTATGTGGCCCTTGCGGAGTATCCTGAAAAACCGTCTGTCCATGTCAAACTGCGTAATCTTAATTCGTTCAACTTTGTCTGGAAGGCGGTGAATACAGAGTTGTCCCGGCAGGAAGAAATTGTTTCCGCGGGCGGGAATGTGGTCAGTGAAAGCCGCCTGTGGAACGAGGCGAAAAGCCTTACCGAATCTTTCCGTGCCGGCGCGGGAGAAGAACCCCGTTACCGCCCGGTGGAAAACGTACCCCCGTTCACCCCCGGCGCCGGGATACTTGAGGCCCTGGATAACTTTACCCTGGAACTTCCCGGTGAACGGCGGGACCGGTTTATCAAAAGCCTGGGACTTACCGGATACCAGGCCGGGTTTATTTGTGATGAAAGTTCCCGGGCCGATTATTTTGAAAAGACCATCGCCCTTGGCGCGGATCCAAAGGACGCGGCGGGGTGGATGGCCTCGTGGGTATACAAGGAACTGCGGCGGCTCAAACTTTCCCTTGCCTCCTCGCCGCTTGGCCCGGAACGCTTTGCTTCCGTTCTTTCAATGCTTAAAACACGGCGGATTCACGGCAGTATGGCAAAGCGGATAATCACCGCCGTTCTGGAAGAGTCCGGCGATCCCCGGCAGATTGTCAAAGAACGGAACTGGGAACAGATTACCGACCCGCGGACAATAGCCGCCGCGGTAAAGGCCGTTATTCTGGCAAACCCCGGCGAAGTGCGCCGTATACGGGAAGGCGACGCCGGCCCGATACAGTATCTTACCGGGCTCATCATGAAATCTACAAACGGACTGGCCGAGCCGCTTCTGGTAAAAGACATTTTACGGGACGAACTTTCCGTATCCCTGGTGTATGTACTTTCTCTGGGCGGGGCCATTTCCGGGCGGGTGGGCGAAGACGGCATTCTGGAGCCGGGAGACGAAGCGGTGTTGAAGGCGATTCTTGCCGGAAAGGAAGAATCCGCCAAAGTCCGTTATGAGCCGGTACAGGTGGGACGGCTTCTTTCCGAGGAAATAGTTCCTTCCGACTGGGCCGCGCTGATAGAAACAATCGCGGAAAAGCTTGCTTCGGGGACGGCCAACGGCATAGTAATCGCCCACGGAACCGATACGCTGCCCTATACCGCGCCGCTTATTTACTGGCTGTTTGCCGGGGCTGCCGCCCCCATCGTTCTGGCCGCTTCCTCGACGCATCCGGGCGTATCGACCGAGGCCGCCCGTACCATGAAAAAAGCCGTGTCCCTGGCCCTGGGAAAACAGAACGGGGTCTATGTGGTTCACGGCGGGCGGGTTCTTTCTCCGCTCAATCTGAAATTTGAACGCACAGGCGGCGATTGTTTCCGTAACTGGAACATGGCCGAACCCGTGTTTGACGGGGAAAAGCTTCTGCCAAGCCCCCTGGAGGCGGACCGGTATGTGCTTTCCCAGCTTTTGGAAGAAGCGGTCAACTCCATGTGTGTCTTCCGTATTTATCCGGGACTCCGGTCGGATTACCTTTTGGCCCTGATGGATAAGGGGGTGAAGACTTTTTTTCTTGAACTGTTTGACACAGGAACCGCGGGATTCAGGGAAGGCCCGTATTCCCTAAAAAAAGTTCTGGCCGCGGGAAAACGCCGGGGAGCGCGGTTTTACTGTACGTCCCAGCAGGAAGGCATTGTGGATTTTTCCGGGTATGTTTCCTCGAAAGAACTGTGGAAAGCCGGGGCCGTTCCCATGGGGGAGCTTACGACGGAAACAGCCGTTGCCCGGTATCTGGCGGCCAGCATTATAGCGGACAGCGAGGAAGAACTGCTGGGCCTTATGGAAGCCGGACGCTGGTTTACCAGCGGCGAAGAAGGATCCTCACTGTTTGACGTTCCGTAAGGCGGCGCCGTGGTTTCCCCGGAAAACGCCTGCGCCCTGCTTTGTGGTGAAAATTTATGGATCAAGTATACGGCTTGTGATACAATTTTGTTCCGGATCCTACAGGAGGTACATTATGAAAAAGTACTTTGCGTTTGCCGCCATAATTGCAGGGATATTGTTTTTATCATGTTCATCAATGGATTTTGTCATTGATGAAGACGTTCCTGTCGAAAAAACGGCCAGAGTTGTTTTTTATTATTTTGAGCCCACCAGTTACAACGGCATTTTGGCGGACAAGGGCAAGCTGCGGTTAGTCCGTGTGCCGGCCGGAACGTACGCGTTTGACGGGGATGTTAACTGGTATTTCTCAAACGGGCGGATGTCATGGTCCTTTCAACATGAGGACGCGGCCGTTTCCTGTACGTTCGAAGCGGGCAGGGAATATTGGGTTATCGCTGACTTTGAATATAACGAAGCCGGTGACGCCCGGTTGTGGGGAGTTTCGGTATATGAGGAAAAAATAGGCGTGCGGGTCGGTTTTCCTTCCGGGGACAAACGTATCGCGTTTATCCCGTTCACTCCCGGAGTTACAAGCAATTAGCGGTGTCAGACGGATTCCCGGCGGGCCCCGCCCCGGAGGAGCGGAGAGGTTCATTCTCCGCGGGCTTCCGCTTCCGGGGGGGCGTTGTAGAATATTCTGATATGTTCGGCGGAAGAACGGTGCTTCATTTTTACCAGGAGGGTTTGTTCCTGGGCCGAATACACCCAGCCGGAGGAATCGTAGCGTTCAAACTGCGGATCCGTGGGGTAGTTTATGCCGTAAAGCTGGAGCGTGACAAAGGGCCGCACGCCCCGGATCAGCATGTAGTGGGTTTCCCCGGCGGGAAAATGCACGGTAATGTCGGTGAGGCCCGGCTGTTGTACCGCGGATACCCGGGAAGCGGCGGTCCATGCCCACAATCCCGGCGTTTCACCGGAGGAAAGGCTCTGCGCCCGGGCGTAGTATTCGTTTGAGTTTTCCGTACGGCAGATGCGGTACATTCCGGAGGAAGAAAGGCGTCCGCCGCCGGGTTTTTCGCTAAAGCCGCCGCTGTCGTTTTGTTCGATAACCGCCGGCGCGGAGCCGGTGTCGTCGGCAAAGGACAAAACCGAAAGAATAATGCTTTTCCCCAGCGCCTGCCGGGTTTCGTCGGCGGACCGGGAAAGACAGCTTCCCAGGCGGAGGTTCAGTTCGATATCCGCTTCCTTTCCGGTGAAAGCGAGAACCGTTCCCGCAGCCGGATCTTTTTTCAGGCTGCCGACGACCACATGGAACGCCTGATCGGTAAAACGCGTATAGGGATTGTCCCTGCCGGGCCTTGACTGCGCCCAGTCAAGCTCTCCCTCGAAAAAGCCCGCGCTTTGCTCTATCGTCATTACGGCCGGGTCGAAATACCGGAGCATATCCACGGCGTCGTCCAAAAGGTTGTTTAAACCCCGCACTCCCAAAAATTCAACAACATGGGATTCCTTGAGGAAGTCGGGGGAACGTTCGTTAAAAAGCCTGGCAAGGCGGCTGTACCGTTCCCGTTCAGAGGCGGAAAGGGAACGAAGCGCCCCGTCAAGCTTTCCCGCGAACGCCGCGGCCCCAAAAGAAAGGGGAACCGCCGGAGAAGGGGCGTATACCGGGGTTACGGCGGCCGCGGCGGCCCGGTACGCGCCCCGTTTAATCGCCTCGCTTAAGTACGCATTGGCCGTTTCCCCGTCGCCGGATAAAATTCTGCCGGAATCCTGGGAACCGGCAATCCTGTTCCAGGCGGAATACGACTTGTCCCGCCACAGGGACATTTCCGCTTCATACCCGGACACGGCCAGAATAAAGTTTTCGGGGCTTACGGTTTTCCGTTCCGGAATTGCCCGGTAGCTTGCCGTCCGGCGTTCCGGCGTCAGGCGGACGCGGCGACCTGTTATCCGCGCGGCCGGGGCGCCCTCCGGCCCGTCCAGGCCCCATCCGAAGGTATAGTTAACCCCGCCTGAGCTTACCAAAAGCGATAACCCGGTCTCTTCCATCCGGCTTGTTCCCAGCGGCCTGAACGGAATATCCAGCCCCAAATCCCCGGCGCCGCCGGAACCCCCGGACAAAAAATCCGCTTCCATGACCAGTTCCAGGGCGCCCCCGCTGTACCGGGTGGTAAAAGAAAGTTCTGTGCCGCCGGACAGCCGGAAGTATACGCCGTTGTCGCCCAGAATAAGCAGATCCGCCCGGGCTTTTTCCACCGAGCCGGACGGGGAGGTAACGGCAAATCCGTCCACATCATTCCGGCCAAGGTCGAATTCCAGCCCCCCGAAAAATACGCTTGCCCCCCTGTCAAGGGCATAGGTATTGGGGAGCAGGATTTCCCCGTCCGGCTGCCCGGCGTAATATCCCTGCACCACAAGGTTTCCCACGCGGTGGGTAAAGTTGTTCCGTTTGGCAAACTGGAGATTTACCAGAAATACGAAAATCAGCGCATACAAAACAACAAGAAACAAAACCCGGAGTATGAAAGGTTTTTTCATGGGCCAATCATAGCGAAAACCGCGGAAAAATGGAAGAAGCCGTCCGAAACGCCCAATTTGGAAACGGTTCGGGATGTACGGATATTTTCCGTTATCACCGATAATGGAAGTAATGAAAACACGAAAAAACATCTTTTTGCCGGCGGTTTTGTCGATTTCCCTTGTTTTGGGGATAATTTCATGCGCTTCCGATCCGCCGCCCGCCCGTACCGGCGGGGACAGGCCTCCTTCGCGTGTACAGGACCCGCAGCGGGTCCAGCCGCAGGACACCCAGGGCATACTCCGGCGCATCGCCGAACTGTGCGAAAAAGGCGACTATGCTTCCGCGCTGGGACTTTTTGACAAAATAGACGCAAAAGACGCCGCGACCGACAATGTCATGCTGCTTAAAGCGTCGGTATACCTTTCCGCCGGAGAAGCGGACAAAGCCGGGGACATTGCCGGCCGGATTGTTTCCCGGACGCCCCAAAACACCCAGGCGCTTTTGATCCTGTCCGGGGTGGAGCAGGCGCGGGGCAGCGAAAAAGAACAGAAATCCATACTGGAGCGGATACTTAAAATAGAGCCGGACAACGTGCAGGCGCTTGTGGCCCTGGGCACTATCGCAGCGTCGGCGAGCGCATTCAGAACCGCCGCCGCTTTTTACGATAAAGCCCTGGCGGCGGAAGAGGGAAACGGGGAAGCCCTGATTGGCCGGGCATGGGTATACCGGAACGAAAAAGACCCCAAAAACGCGGAACGTCTTCTAAACCAGGCCGTAAGCCTTTATCCTGACTGGGTAACGCCGGTTCATGAACGGGCACGGCTGTATAAAGCCGCCGGGTTCCCCCGGGAAGCCCTGGCGGATATGGACAAAGCCAGGGCGATGGATGGCGGCGATTACTGGATCGCTTTTGACCGGGGAGACGTGCTTGTCGACCTCAACCGGAAACAGGAAGCGCTGGAAGAATTCGAGCGGGCAAAAAAAATCAACCCCGATTATTTTCTCGCCTATGTATACACCTCCGGAATAAAAGACGAATTCGGCGACTATGACGGCGCGGAAAAAGACTACGCGATACTGACGAAGCTGAATCCCGATTATTACTTTGCCTTTGAAGGGCTGGGAATGCACCTTATGCGGAAAGGCAACTGGAACGGCGCACGAGACGCCTTTATGGAAGCGTACAAACGGGCCAGGGAAGACAGCGCCGCCTACGGCCTCCTTGCGGCGATGAACTGGATGCGGGGCGGCAAAATTTCCGATCCCCGGCAGTTTCTGGAACAGGTAATGGCCAGGGAGGAACGGAACAGTCTTGAATGGTATATGCTTAGGCTGTATCATGACCTTTCAGGCGATAATGACATTGTCATGAAGCTTGACAGCGAAAAGAACGGCGATATCAAGGCCAGAATGCTTTATTATCTTGCCAACTATTATGACATACGCGGTAACAGAACCCTGGCAGATAAATATTTCCTTTTGGTCCGGGAACTGGACAGAAAAAGCATACCCGAATGGCGGCTCAACGAATGGGCCCTTGAATCGCGCGGACTTGCGTTAAAATAGAGTTGTTCGATAACTTCAGGTATCGAACAACTTCAACTAAAATACCAATGATTGGCAGGATGGCAGAATGAACGACACCCGCGTGACCTTTACTTCAGGGGACAGGGAAATTGTCCTTATCGGGACAGCCCATGTTTCCAGGGAAAGCATTGAAGAAGTGGCCGCGGCCATACGGGAAGGAAGTCCGCCGCCGGACATGGTCTGCGTTGAGCTTGATCAGGGCCGGTATGATTCAATCAGCAAAAAAGAAAACTGGGACAAGCTTGACGTAACAAAAATTCTTAAGGAAGGAAAAGGGTTTCTTCTTATGGCAAACCTTGTTCTGGCAGGCTTTCAGCGGCGGCTGGGCCAGGGGCTTGGGGTGAAACCCGGCGAAGAAATGCTGACTGCTCTTGAAACCGCGAAAGAGCTGGGCATCAATTACGCCCTGTGCGACCGGGAAATACAGATAACCCTCCGCCGGGCCTGGGCCCGGTGCGGCCTGTGGAACAAATCAAAGCTTATGGTTTCCCTTGTTTCCAGCGCCTTTACCACGGAAAAACTCAGCGGGGAAGAAATCGAAAACCTGAAAAACCGCAGCGAACTTGACGGGATGATGAACGAACTTGCCCAGTACCTTCCCCCCGTCAAGGAAACGCTTATTGACGAGCGGGACAGGTACCTCGCGGCAAAAATATGGACTTCCGGCGGCCGGAGGGTTCTTGCCGTTGTCGGCGCAGGCCACATGGCCGGCATAAAAACGCATCTGGAAAAAATGGCCTCCGGCGAAGAATCTTCCGGCGTGGAAGAACTTGTCCAAATTCCAAAGCCCGGCGTCTTTTCCAGGATCGCGCCGTGGTTACTGCCCGCAGTTATTGTCTTTTTTATCGGCCTGGGGATATACAACCTTGCCGCAGGCCGCTCCGGCGCGGAAGCAATTTTTTCCGCGCTTAAAACCTGGGTACTGTTGAACGGAACACTTGCCGCGCTGGGAACAATCGCCGCGCTGGGCCACCCCCTTTCCGTGCTGGTTTCCTTTGTCGGGGCGCCAATCGCCACGCTTAACCCGGCCATCGGAGTCGGCCTTTTATCGGCTCTGACAGAAGCCGCCCTCCGCAAACCCCGTGTCCAGGACATTTCTTCGATAAACGAAGCGGTGACAAGCCTTAAAGGCATTTACCGGAACCGCATTACAAAAGCGCTGCTGGTGTTTCTTCTTTCTTCCCTGGGCGGCGTGGCAGGCAACGTCCTTTCAGTACTGGCGGCGGCGGGACGGATTTTTTAAACGCCGCCGCCTTCGCCGTATCCGCGGCGGGTATGCCGGGGCGCGGTATCTTCCCCTTTCTTTTTCGTTACAGTTTGTATTGACAAATTCTTGCATGTGGAGATATAATTATCCCCGTGGAGACGGGCCGCGCCCGGCTCCCGCCGGCAAGCGCCGGATATGCTTATAACAAGGAGGGCTGTAACCATGAAGGCATTCTGTCATTTCTTGTATGGTAAAGAACAGGTTACCC
>JAIRWM010000064.1 GCA_031268975.1 Treponema sp.
AACATTGAGCGCGTTTTTTCGACAATGGCAGCACGGCGTGGGGCCCGGCTAAGCCTTTACCACCCGTGCAAGCCAAGGCCCCGCCGGCTTGGTGGTGGAATTCTTCTTAAAACGAGCTACCCACAGTTTGAGTTGCCGGTCAAGTTTGGTGCAAATAAACGGGGTTTCCTCAGGGCAGCGGGACAAGCTTTTTGATAACCGGGGCGGTTAACTCCACGACGACGGGGAAATCTTCCTTTTGGAGTAAAACCGTTTCTCCGTCCATCTGGGCAAGAATCGGGTTTTCCCCGCTGATTTCAAGCCGGTGGGCGTTTCCCATAATTGACTCGGGCCCGGAGGCATGGCCGCCGGTTGTAAAAAGGCCCTTTATCGCAAGCTTGCGAAAAAGAGACATTTGTTTTACCGCGCAGACGTTTCTTTCGTCGGGAAGAATTTTTTTCATCGATCCGTATGTACGATGACCGCTGACGCCAACGGCGCACAAAAGAATTTTTTCCGTAAAGTTCATCACTTCCCTGCCGTTTTCGTCGTAGCCTTTAACCGAAAGCGGCCCAACCTTGTACAGCCTGTCATAAAGAAGCGCGGCAATGTCAACCCAGAGTTTGTACGAATCGCCGGGAAGTTTTCCTTTCATTTTGTTTGTCATGTGGGTTACAAAAGCGTCGAGCCCCAGCGAAAGAATGTTGAACGCGAGAAGCGGTTTTCCGTCCGGCCATATTCTGCCTGTCGAAGAAACGGAAAGCTGTACGCCCCTGGTTTTTTCCGGCTGTGACGGATTGATAAGCAGATCAAGCGCCTTCGCCAAATCCGGCGAATCGGCGCCGTCGTTTCCTGTCCCCAAAGGAAGCCTGAGTATGATGAAACGGGAACGCAGACTTTCCGGAGCGGTAAACAAAACCCGCAGCGATTCAAGGCTTGTCCCGTCTCCGCCCGCGGTGATAACCAGATAAACGGCCTTGTTCCCGGAACCGGCGGCTTCGTTTAAAAGGGCGGAAACAACTTCACCGGCATGTCCGGCGCCCGTCGTGGAAACAAGGCCGTACGCGCCGAACGCCGTTCCGCCCGCGTTTTCTCCGGCTGTCAGGACAGCGGCCGAAGGCGCGGCGTCGCCGCGCGGCGGGTTTTTCCCCGCGCGTTCCAGCGCTTCGGCGAGAATCCGGCTGTGGTTTTTCCAGCGGGAGTTTATCGTAAATCCACCGGCTTTCGGGTTCGCGATAACGGTCCAGCGCAGCGGCTTTCCGGGAACGACAAGGCTGCGGGAACAAATTCCGGCAATGGCCGAGCCAAAGACTTCCAGTTTCTGTATCACGGAGATGAGTATACCACAGCCCGCTTTTTTTGTCCCGCCGTCTGTACTGTCCGCGCCGCAAGTCAACGCCGCCTACGGATCAAAACGATCCTGTATCCGTACCATGCGCCGGATGGTTTCCTCGAGGCTGCCGCCGCGCAGGTACAGCGCCCCCAGCGCGGCGTCTCCGGCAAGTTCGCCGTCCGGGATTTCGGGGACAAGGATAACGGCGCCGGTCACCTTCGCCTTTATGCCGTTCCACAGCGGATACTTTGCCTGGCCCCCGGAAACGGTCATTTGAACGGGGGCCGGCAGAGGAAACGGAACAAGCCCGGCGGCCCGGAATTTTTCAAGCGCGGCTTTTACCCTGAAAGCGATGGCATCCAGCACGGCCCGCGCTTCGTGGCGGCTGTCGCGGGATATTTCTTCCATTAGGACATCGTAGGGTTTATCCGCCTGGCCCGAATCCCGGCGGTATTTTTCAAACAGGGATCCGGATTCGGGGAATACGATACCGGCGTTAAAAAAACCCTGCCGGGCGTGCGGCAAAAGCCGTATTTCCCCGGACTCCCTGTCCCCGGCGGAAGTTTCCGCCGCGAAACCGGCCTGTATCCGCCTGTAGTCCTGTTCGTCAACACACAGATTTATTCCCTCGGAACTGCCCGTCCGGTCACAGATCATCCCCGGCTCAATAACGGCGCTTCCCAACAGGGCCATGATAAAGTCGGGGCCCCCGGCTATGACCGGCGCGTCAATCGGAATATGTTTCGCCGTACCTTGCGCGGCTTCTTCGGAAAGGCGGACGGCGCTGATCTTTCCTATGCGCGATCCCATCGCCGCAAACGGAGGAAACATATCCGGGTCAAGTCCGGCTTTTTCGCACTGTCCGGCATCCCAATAAAACCTCCGGTACGCTTCCTGGGGAAGCACGGTTACCGGTTCCGCGCCAAGAGTATATGAAAGCCATTCCTGGGAAGACAAAAACAGTTTTGTTTTTTTAAAGCTTTCAGGACTTCCGTTTTTGTACGCCGCCACGCTGGGTAAAAAAAACGACTTTCCGCCTGTAAATTCGGGCGGACAAGACGGCGCGGAAAACCAGTGCAGGGGCGCGGCGCTTTTTCCGTCGTGTAAAACGGGAACCAGCGTCGGGCCGTTCCCGGAAATAACGACGGCGCCGGGCCGGATGCCGGGGTGCTGAAAAACAAGATTGTCCAGCGCCCTGAAAAACGCCGACAGCCAGCAGGCCGGAGGACCGGAAGATACCGCCGGGAGGCGGCTGTAGGGTTCCCGGCAAAAGGCGAGGAGTTTTCCGTTTGTGTCGATAAAAGCCGCCTTGAGGGCGCTTGTCCCTATATCGGCGCAGAGTATGACGGAAAGAGGGGAAAGCTCAGGTGTCGGAGCAGGAAGGTTCATTGAGGAGCCTGTCTATTACGTCCCGGTTGTCCAAAAGCGAGCTTACCGACAATTCCTGATAAAGCCGGGAAATCGTTCTCGCGAAAAGTTTGCTGACACTTACCGAAATGTACCATTCCTTTTTCAGGAGTTCCTCGTGATATACGG
>JAIRWM010000155.1 GCA_031268975.1 Treponema sp.
CGGCAGTTGAATTTGGAATTTCTGTACTCTGGATATTGACCTTTGTTTAAATCCTGATAAATAATGAAGAATCCCGCCGCAGGGCAGCGGGGTATTAGACCCCCTCGAATAAAATTGTAGGAAAACCCCGGTTTCCGGAGAGGAGTAAAACCATGCAGAAAGATACGATAGTTTTGTTTGTCAAATACAATAAGCTGGCGAATAGGGCCATGAACGGGATTATCAAGACCCTGAGCCCCCAGGAATGGAACAAGGCCTTTGGCGGCTATTTTCCGTCCGTCCGCAGCCTCTGTTCGCACCTCTATATCTCCGATTTTAACTGGCTAAAGCGTTTCAAAAACCTGCGGGAATTTTCCGCCCTCAAGGACCCGCTTTTTGATCAGAGCTGCGCCTTTAAGGATCTGCTTTTTGAGGATATGGGAGAATATCTTTCCGGGCGGCCGCAGCTTGACGACAGGCTGACCGCCTTTGCCGCCGAAATTACCGACGAAGATTTAGCGGCCAATATCAGGTTTACCGATTCTTCGGGCAACCCGCTTGAACGGAATTTCGGCGGTTGCTGCCTGCAATTTCTGAATCATGAAACCCACCACCGTGGCGTGATTTCGCTGTACCTTGAGCTTTTGGGGCGGGAAAACGATTTCAGTTCCTTTGGGCAGGCAATGAAACAGGATTAGAGACGGCGCGGACGAATACGCGCCGGAATTGAAATACCGGAAAAAGGAAAAATCATTAACACTTCGTGTTAATGTCCCATTGAACGCAAGCGGCGATGCCGCCGCTTTTAAGGAGGAGAAGCAAAAATGATACGGGTAGTAGCAAAAAACTTTATAAAGCCTGAAAAAACCGGGGAAGCGGAACCCCTTTTCAGGGAACTCGTCGCCGAGACACAGAAAGAAGAAGGCTGTATCGAATACCGGCTGTTTGTAATCCCCGGCCAGCCGGGACTTTATGTGTATGTCGAGGAATGGGAAGACCGGGCCGCCCTTGACAGGCACACAAAATCGGCGCATTACACCAGGATCGTTCCCCAAACAAGGGCAATGGCCGAAAAACCCGGAGAAATAATGATTATGGAAGAGTTCAGGTAGAGACCGGCCTTTGTATTGAAAAAAACATCTCCGCCGGGGCAGGACGCCCCGGTTTTTTAATTTTCCCCTAAAGCTCATTTTTTATAAACCGATATTCTAAGTGAAACTGGAAAGATCCATGTGCTCGTCGGGCCTCCGTGGATTTTACCGGATTGGAACGATAGTTCCACCTCACCCTTCCGGGAACGGGCGGGTCGAGGGTTCGGTGTACAAACGGCCCTGGGCCGGTTGTACTCAGAGGTTTTTCCAACGGAAAAACTTCAATGGCACACAACTCAAACGGAATTTTTGTACCGCAAAGGTTCCAAAGGTTTGCCGGATGAAAAACGGCGGACAACGGCATGGAAGCCGCGGCGCCATAAGCTGTCGATGACGGCGGTGCGCCGAAAAAAGCCAAAGGAGTGAGTATATGATTATTAATCACAACTTAAGTGCGATGTTTGCCGACAGGTCCCTCAAAGTTACCCAGGTGTTCCTGGATAAAAATATGGAAAAACTGTCGAGCGGCATGCGCATCAACCGCGCCGGTGATGATGCTTCGGGACTCGCTGTTTCTGAAAAGATGCGCAGTCAAATCCGTGGTCTGAATCAGGCATCTACCAATGCCCAGAACGGTATTTCGTTCATCCAGACAACGGAAGGCTATCTCCAGGAATCCGAAGATATCGTCCAACGTCTCCGCGAGTTGGCAGTGCAGTCTTCAAACGGTATCTATTCCGACGAAGACAGGTTGTACATCCAGATCGAGGTTTCAGCTTTGATCGATGAAGTTGACCGTATTGCCTCGCACGCCCAATTCAACGGGATGAATTTGCTGACCGGCCGCTTCGGCCGCCAGATCGGTGAAAATGTGGTTACTGCCTCCATGTGGTTCCATATCGGCGCCAACATGGATCAGCGGGAACAGGTGTTTATCGGCACCATGACTGCGAAGGGTCTTGGAATCCGGAATGTCGGTGACGATACCATTCTTTCGCTGTCCGCACCGGACAGCGCCAACCGTGCCATTGGAACCCTTGACGCGGCGCTGAAGAAGATCAACAAGCAAAGAGCTGATCTCGGCGCCTACCAGAACCGCCTGGAACACGCTGTCCGTGGCATTGACATCGGAGCCGAAAATTTGCAGGCTTCCGAATCCCGCATCCGCGATACCAACATGGCCAATGAGACAGTCGGTTATACCAAAAACATGATCCTTACCCAGGCCGGTACCGCTATGCTGGCACAGGCCAATCAGAGGGGTCAAACGGTTCTTCAGCTTCTCCAGTAGGAGAAGTCGTTTCTCGGGAAGGCGCCGTTCCGGTTATAGCCGGAACGGCTTCTTTTTTTGTACCTGGTACCAGAGCATTGGGCTTGTTTTTTCAAAAAATGGATATACCAACGGGACTGTTTCAAAACCTTAAATGAGGAAGAATATTAACCAGCGCT
>JAIRWM010000197.1 GCA_031268975.1 Treponema sp.
AACATTTTACGTTACGATTACACCGTTGTCAACATAAATTCTTTCAAAAAATATGCAAATTCTTTCAAACTGCATTGACAAATTGTGATCTTTGCTGTTATTATGAGACAACTATATCATATGCCAAAGACAGTGGAACGCCGGGAAAAAATTACTACGTTTCTCAAATCCAGCAATGTTCTCAGCATAAAAGCCCTTTCGGAGCTGCTCAAGGTTTCCACCATGACCGTCAGAAGGGATCTTGAAACCCTCGCCAAAGAAGGCATTGTTCAATTTTATCATGGCGGCGTTATTTTTAATCCGACCTTTTTGAAACAGGAATCAAACCCCAACGACTATTTTCTTCAGGGGCAGACCATGCTTCACCGGGACGAAAAAACCGCCATCGCCCGAAAAGCAATAGAATTACCGCATTCCCAGGAAACAATAATGTTTGATTCAGGCACAACCGTTTATTACCTGGCCCGGGAATTGTCCGACACGATCAATTTGACCGCGTTCGTCTGGTCATTGAATATCATAGAGGAACTTATCCACAAACCGCAAATTAACATTTTGATGCAGGGCGGGGTTTATCACCCGGAAACCCAAATGTTTGAAAGTACTCAAAGCCAGGACATTATAAAAAACAGCCGCGCTTCCAAGGCGTTCATTTCGGCCGGAGGGTTTCATAAAAGCCTGGGGATCACCTGCCCTTTTCATTACGAGGTGGAAACAAAACGTACCGCGATAAAACACAGCATGACAAACATACTGCTGATTGATTCTTCCAAATTCGGGAAAGTCTGCCCGGCCCACATGGCGGAAACGGCGGATTTCCAGGTTATTATCACCGACCCGGGGATTCCCGAAGAATACGAGGATTTTATCAGATCATCGGGACTGGAACTGATTGTGGCTTAAAGCGGCGCCGACCGGCCCCGGCTGCCGTTTGACCGCCGGTAATCAGCGCCGGCGGCAGATTCCCGCGCGGCCATTTTCTTCCCGCGCTATTCCCGGATATCCTCCACGACCACGGAGGCAATGTCCTTCAGCGCCGCCTCCAGTTCGCTGCGGGAAGGACCTTCGACTTTGATGGTACAGCGGCGGTGGGCGACGTCGTCCCCCTCGGTAGTAACCAGGGAAACAATGTTGCCGCCTTTCGCGGCAATCGCGCCGGAAATGCGGGCGATTTCTCCGGGATACTCGCCCATACTTAATGTAATTCGCACGCCGGCATGCCGGGCGCCGAAAGCGTTGACGAAAACACGAAAAAGGTCGGTGTCGGTAATAATTCCCACAAGCAGCGTCCCCCGCATGACGGGCAGACAGCCGATGTTTTTATCGGCCATGATCCGGGCGGCTTCCTCGACAACTTCGTTTTCCGCTACGGTAATTACCTTCTTTACCATAATTTCCTGGACTTTCATTTTGGAAAGCAGGTAGCTTATTTCATACATATCCAGACTGGTCGCCTCGGAAGGACTTGCCTTGAACAGGTCTTGCTTTGTGACAATCCCCGCCAGCATGCTGTTGTAATCGAGTACCGGAAGATGCGCCACCTTCTCCCTGTCCATAAGAGCGCGGGTTTCAGTTATCGACGCGCCCGGATGAACATACACGGGGTTCTTTGTCATTACACGGGAAATAATCATAGTTCCTCCTCTTATATCCTGTGTGCGATGTATTTATCCTTCAAACCGGCCGGTTTGAAGCCCGCTCCGGACGGTTTGAAGCCGGCTCCGGACGGTTTGAAGCCGGCTCCGGATGGTTTAAAGCCGGCTCCGGACGGTTTGAAGCCGGCGTAGAACCGTTTCAAGCCGGCGTAGAACCGTTTCAAGCCGGCGTGGAACCGTTTCAAGCCGGCTCCGGGCATGACGATTACCTGGCCTGACCTTCGGTTCGAGCTCTGCCGCGGGGGCTCATAGCCTTCCATCAGTACTTCCCTGGAAGATATTTCCTGACCTGGTTCATCATTTCGTCCATGTCAAGCGGCTTTCCCACATGCCCGTTCATTCCCGCTTCAATGCACTTTTCCACGTCCTCGCGGAAAACATTGGCGGTCATGGCGATTATCGGAATCCCGCCGGGTTGAGCCGTCCGGGAGGTTTCCGGCGAAACTTCCGGCGCTGTTTTTTTCCGGCGTTCGGCCTCAAAAGCCCGGATGCGCCGGGTAGCCTCGTAGCCATCCATTTCCGGCATCTGGACATCCATAAAAATCATCGTATATTTTTCGGGGTCCTTGGTAAAAAGATCCAGAGCTTCCCTGCCGTTTTCCGCGCAGTCTATGGAAAGACCTGTCGGTTCAAACAGGGAAAGCACAATTTCCCGGTTAATTTCAATGTCTTCCGCCAGCAGAATACGGGAGTCCGAAAAGTCATCGGTTTTGCCTTTTTGTCCGCTTCCGGAGCCGAAAGCTTCCCCGCCGAGACATTGATTGATGCAGTCCGCGATGGCGGACGGGAAAAGCGGCTTGGGAACAAACACATCAACCCCGGCTTCCCGCGCCTGGTCGGCGATTGTGGCCCATTCGGTAGCGGAAATCATCGTTACGACCGATTTTTTCCACGACAGGCCCGCCCCGGATTGAAGATCCTTGATTTTTTTTGTCAGCTCCATGCCGTCCATGCCGGGCATTTTCCAGTCTATGAAGTAAATGTCGTAGTTGCCGTCCTGCCGGATAAGTTCCAGAGCCTGGGAAGCGCCCCCGGCGGCGTCACAATATATGCCGAACCGGTCCGCGAGGTCGAGAAAATAGTCTAACACATCCCGGTCGTCATCCACGACAAGCACCCGCAGATTTTTCCAGTTAACTCCCGGATCAAGAAGGCTCTTTTTCCGCTGTGTGCCTTTGCGGAGTTTGGCGGTAAACGTAAATGTTGAACCCTTCCCCGGTTCCGACTGGACCCCGATGGAACCGTCCATCATTTCCACAATGCGCCTTGAAATGGCCAGTCCAAGCCCCGTTCCGCCGAATTTGCGGGAAGTGCTGGAATCGGCCTGTTCAAACGAAGAGAAAAGCCGCGCCTTTTGTTCCGGCGTAATCCCTATTCCCGAATCGGCGACGCTTATGGCAAGCGTACACAAATCGCCGCCGTCTGAACTTTCCAAAAGCCTGGCTTCAAGGCGGATAGTACCTTCGTCGGGGGTAAATTTTACGGCGTTGGAAAGCAGGTTCGTAATAACCTGGGAAAGTCTCTGGTCGTCCCCAATTACCGCCTGGGGAATATCCCTGTCAATAAAAACGGAGAACTTCTGTTTTTTTTCGTCTATTCGAAAACTGATAACATTAACTGTTTTTTGAAGCATTCTTTCAAAATAAAATTCAACCGGGGAAAGATCGAATTTGTTCGCCTCTATTTTGGACATATCCAGAATATCGTTAATCACTCCCAAAAGATGGGTTGAAGCGTCTTCGATCTTTTTCAGGCAATAATCTTTTTTTTCACTGTTTCCGGAAAGTTTGGCAATATTTGTCATGCCGATAATGGCGTTCATGGGCGTCCGCATTTCGTGGCTCATGTTGGCCAAAAAATCGCCCTTTGCCTTGCTGGCCTTTTCCGCGTCTTCCCTGGCGGTGTCCCGTTCCTGTTCCCGCAGTTCCCGGGCGGCGGCGGCGGCAATAACACTGGACAGGGTGCTTACAAGCTGACGGTCGCTGTCGTTCCAAAGCCGGGGACGGTAACATTCTTCAATGCTCAGGACAGCCCAGAATTTTCCGTCCAGATACAGGGGCGCCCAGATAAAAGCCGCGACTCCCACGGTTTTCATAATCTTGAATTTCGGATTCCCCTCTACGTCATGGCAAAACAGGGTTGGTATCGCTCCTTTCGGCTTAACCTGGGGGAAACTTGTTTTAATAAGATCGTTGAGCCCTTCCGCTTTGGGCGCGGTGATAATGGAATCATCGCCGCACCACAGATACGCGGGGCGGCTGATTTTGGAATTTTCCTCGGCGACTCCGACCAGCATGCGTGTAACGCCGAGAAACTCTCCGGCGCTGCGGAGGGCTTCGCTAATCAACAGGGATGTTTCAATATCGGAAATAAACCTTCCGGCCAAAGTCGCCATAAGTTCCTGCTGTTTAAGGCGCATGGAAAATGTTTCTTCGTTTTTTCGGAACATGAAAAAATTAACGGAGCCGCTTATGACGGAAAAAGCTATCGCCACAAAAAGCATTGATGAAAGAATTCTAAACCGCGTCCGGATGGATATAAGCTGTTCGTCGCTTATGTCTACTCCCACTATCGCCGCCACCCGGCCGGTTTTATCAATAACCGGTGCATACGCGGAAAGAATACTTTGATATCCTTCGGAATAATTTCCCAGTATGGTGGTTACCGCCGTCTTCCGGGCAAGCGCCCGTAAAACAGCTTCTTCCATTGCAAGAGGCGCTGTGGAAAGATTCACCGTTTCGTCGCTGAGATCGTTATCCACGATAAACTGGCCCATTTTTTCATCAATCGGCCGGAGATAATAGACAAAGAGAATCTGGTTTTCATTACCAAACGCGATAAGCCGGTCACGCAGATCTGTAAACAGGGGGGTTTCCATATCTTCCGGCGACTGGAGAAGATCCAGTTCTTCCACTCCGGCGATATGGACCGCCAGACGGACTGTGGCAAGAAGCCGGTCTTCGATGCTTTTTTTAAAGGTGGAAGAAAAAGTGTTAATGAGGATACCGGTATACACCGTGACAACCAACACCACAACCGCAGCGACAAAAAAAAGGATCATCGCAAAGTTACGACGTTTCCCGGGGTCTGCACCATTCTCTACAGTCAACCCACACCTCTCTTTTTAAAACACGGAAAACCAACTCCCGAATACCGGGAAAAGCCCCGTCCCGAGCCGCGGTTTTTGCTGGAACCGCGGCGTTTGCCCTGTCTCCGGCTTTGACCGGAGACAGGGCCGTGGCTGTCAGCTGAATTTTGCTATGGGTACAAAACTGTCCGCTTTAAGCGCCGCGCCGCCCACAAGAGCGCCGTCTATATTTTCCTTCGCCATAAGCTGGGCGGCGTTGTCGGCTTTTACCGATCCGCCGTACTGGATAATGATCCTTTGCGCGGCGCTTTCCCCGTAAAGCTTCCTGATAACTCCCCGCACATAGGCGTGAATTGCATCGGCGTCTTCCGGCGTCGCGGTTTTGCCGGTGCCGATGGCCCACACGGGTTCGTAGGCAAGGGTAACCCTCGACAGGTCGTCCGCCTGTACCCCTTCAAGGCCCTTCACTGTCTGGGTTTCGCAGACCTGTTCCGCCCTGCCTTCTTCGCGCTCCTCCAGCAGTTCGCCGATGCAGAGTATCACGTCCAGCCCCTGCCTGAGGGCGAGCTTTACTTTTTTGTTGATAAGGGCGTCATCTTCTTTGTAGACGTGCCGCCGCTCACTGTGACCGAGAATTACAACCTGCACTCCCAGATCCTTGAGCTGAAGCACCGAGGTTTCCCCGGTATGTGCGCCCTGTTCTTCGGGCGCACAGTTCTGGGCGCCCAAAAGAATATTACTCCCCTTGATAATGGGGGCAACCGTTTCAAGCAGCGTAAAGCCTGGGGCCACAAGGTACTTGTGTTTCCCGTCCTTGAGCCGGGCAACAAGGGCCGCTGCCAGATCCGCCGCCTCCGCCCGGGTTTTGTGCATCTTCCAGTTTCCCGCTATGTAATAGTTACGCATGTGTGCTCTCCCTTACAAGAAATTTACTTTCTACCTAACCTTACCTGAAAGAACGGGTTCACACAAGCAGGTACAGCGCCCGTGTCTGGGACAGGCACTACACGGTACAGCGGGAACAGTATTTTTATCTGGGATTTCAAGGCCGGCGACAGGTTCGCGCTTCAGGTCGGGTCAAGAGATGGCAAGCCGGGCGTCGTACTTTGGGATATGCAGGTGAAAAAGAAGTATGCGGATATGGATTTCTTCCCATTTCCCGAGCCGGAAAAACCTGTTCTGGAATAAGCGCTCTGCGCATTACTGCGGAGTTTCGCGGCGGTGTTGTTTGAACACAATGAATGATTTTGTAACCACGAAACCCGGCGTACAACTGTAACAATAGAGGAGAGACAGAAAATGAAAAACATAAAGCCATGGAACTGTGCCGCAACGGTCGTTCTGAGTACCGCCTTGCTGGTTTCCAGTTGTTCCTCAATAGCCAGGCAGATACCGGCGGACACGATTGTGTTCGACGAATCACTTCCCCCCGGGCAAACCGCTTTGGTGATATTCGGCGACACGATTCACGTATTAGAGTATAACAGCATTGATGTTGAAGAAGCCTGGTATCCCGGCGGCAAAGACCGGATAAACAAGGTTGTGCTACCTGCGGGGGAAACGTTGATCCGCTTCAATGCAAGGGTTACCGTCAGGAAAATTAATTATTCAAATACCTTCAACGAGGACGGTATACAGATGCGTTTCAATTTTGAAGCCGGAAAAGAATATACCATCGCTTTTTATTCGAAATCCGAGGGGTATAACACGAATACCGAATACGGTATAGCAATCTGGGATTACTCAGTACCAACCGCCAATTCCAGAGACGCCGACGAGGGCAAGATGATAAAAAACTGGAAGCTTGGAGAACTTAACCATTACGGCTTTAAGCTTTGACCGAACAAAAAAAGGCGATACGGATGAACCACTGTTGCATGTTATTTGTTGTTTTAATCAAGGCATGCTGTTGAGCGGGATAACTCCCATATAATCCATACCTCTTTGCAAGCGCATCCCCCTGTGCGACAGGAAGGTAGAGGAAGCATGGCCCGTGGGAGTTAATCCGCTTTTGGCGCATTAACTATTGACTTTGCGGTTAAAACCCCTCCCCTGTTTCGTCCGCGGCGGCATGCTCCTCCGCGGACGTTTGCTTCCCTAGCGGCAGACTTCGATGCCGGGGAGTTTCTTTCCTTCAAGCAGTTCCAAGGAGGCGCCGCCGCCGGTTGAAACATGGCTCATTTTTGAAGCCAGGCCGAATTTGTTCACCGCGGCAACCGAATCGCCGCCGCCGACAACGGTGACCGTTCCCCGGCCGGTGGCATCGGCCACAAGCCCGGCGACTTCCTCTGTCCCCTTTGCGAAAGCGTCAAATTCAAACACACCCACGGGGCCGTTCCAGACAATGGTCTTCGCCTTGGCAAGCACGTCCCGGTACAGGGCGATTGTTTTCGGCCCCACGTCAAGGCCCATAAGATTATCCGGCAGATCCGCGCCGTCAACCGGCACGGGCATGGCGGCCCCGTCAAATGTTTCGGCCCCAACCTGATCTACGGGGAGGACAATTTCCGCGCCGGTTTTTTTTGCCGCTTCCAGTATGCTCTTTGCGGTATCAAGCTGATCATCTTCTACCAGGGACTTTCCTATTTTGTGCCCCTGGGCTTTAAGGAAGGTGTACGCCATGCCGCCGCCTATGACCAGAGCCGAGGCGTTTTTCAGAAGACTTTCCAAAACGGCGATTTTACTTGACACTTTGGCCCCGCCGATAATCGCCACCAGAGGTTTCGCCGGATTGGTGACAATCGGTTCCAGAAACTGAACTTCTTTTGCCATAAGAAAACCCGCCGCCGAAACCGGCACAAATTTCGCGATAGACGCAGTGGAAGCGTGATCCCGGTGGGCGGTGCCGAAGGCGTCGTTGACAAAAATTTCCCCGTAACCCGCCAGTTCTTTGGCAAGCTTGTCCCGGTCCGCCGCTTCCTTGCTGGTTTCTTCCTTGTGGAAACGGGTGTTTTCCAGCATAATCACCGCACCGTCCTTCTGGCCTTCGATAAAGGCTTTTTTCCCGTAGCAGCCGTCTTCTCCGGCAAAGATCACCGGGCTTCCCAGCTTCTTTTCCAGATACGCCGCGACCGGCGCCATGCGGTGTTTGCCCTTAATATAGGCCGCTTCGTCAAAGCTCCTGCCGTCTTTTTCAGCCTTTTCCTTCGCTTTTTTCACGTCTTTTGACGGATCTCCCAGGTGGCTCATCAGGGTAAGGCTTTTCACCCCCTCATCCAGAATATACCTGATCGTGGGCAGGGCCGCGGTAATCCGCGTATCATCCTGAACAACGCCGTCCTTCATGGGCACATTAAAGTCCACGCGCATGATTATGCGCTTCCCCTTTAGATTAAGGGATTTAACTGTTTTTATCGCCATTTTTTCTCCTCGTCTCAAATGATCCGGGTGTTCTTCCCGCCGCCCGCGGCCGGTTTATCCACCCCCGGACAAATCAGTGCTTCCTTGGCAAAAGGGCCCCGCCTGTGGAGACGGAGCCCGTATCAGTACCAATGGTTCCGGCAACCCTTATTTTTTGCTGTCGATATACTTAAGCAGATCGATCACCTTGTTGGAGTAACCCCATTCGTTATCGTACCAGGAAACTACTTTGAAAAAACGTTTTTCGCCGGGCAGATTGTTCTGCAGGGTGGCCAGACTGTCGTAAATCGAAGTATTGGCATCGTGGACGATATCCGTGGAGACAATTTCATCCGCCTGGAATTCCAGAATACCCTTGAGATAACTTTCGGAGGCTTTTTTGAACGCGGCGTTGATTTCCTCAATAGAGGTGTCTTTTTCCGTACGGAACGTAAGATCCACCACCGAACCGGTCGGCGTGGGAACCCGGAAGCTCATGCCGGTAAGTTTGCCCTTGGTCTCGGGAAGCACTTCGCCGACGGCTTTTGCGGCCCCGGTTGTTGAGGGGATGATATTGACCGCCGCGGCCCGTCCACCCCGCCAGTCTTTTTTGGAAGGACCGTCAACGGTCTTCTGAGTCGCCGTGTAGGAGTGGATTGTAGTCATAAGGCCGGTTTCGATGCCGAAACCTTCCTTGAGAAGCACATATACCAGCGGCGCAAGGCAGTTTGTGGTGCAGCTCGCGTTGGACACGACATGATCCGAAGCCGGATTGTACTTTTCGTTGTTGACGCCCATCACAAAAGTGGGAATTTTCTTCTCTTTGCCTTTGGCCGGGGCTGAAATGATTACTTTCTTTGCCCCCGCGTCAAGATGGCCATAAGCGGCGTCCCCGGTAAAAAGCCCGGTAGATTCGATTACATATTCAATTCCCAGTCTGCCCCAGGGAAGGTTTTTAAGCTCTTTTTCCGCCATAACGCATTGAACTTCGTGGCCGTTGACCACGAGAATATCGTCTTCCGAAGCGCCGGCGCTCTTTTTCGTGCTGATTTTGGCGGCCATTCTGCCCTGGGTAGAATCGTATTTAAGCTGATAGGCGAAATATTTGGCGTCCGTGGTTATATCGGTAACCGCGACGACATCGATTTTATCCTTTCCCAGAAGACCTTGATCCACTATGGATTGAAAAACCAAACGACCGATTCGGCCGAAACCGTTGATTGCGACTTTCATGGAACCCTCCGCATTTATCTGAATTTTGTACTCAAAGTCTAGGCAAAATCGGGGAAATAGTCAACAACCGGGGAAAAGGGAAGAAGCGTTAACCGCCGGGCCGCTTCTTCCCCTGTTCAAGGCGTTCCGGCGGCCTGTATTTCTTTTTCCGCCTCAGCGCCTGTTTGAAAGTCTTTCACTAAAATCCCTGAGCAGGGCAATCTGCGCGGTTTCTTCGACAAGTTCCGCGTTGTGTTCGGCCTCGACTACATTTTTCCCCAGCGCCACGACTCCGTGGGCGCGAAGAATAAACGCGGGGGGACGGGGATTGTTCTTTACGGCGGCCTCCACCAGCGGCGCGTCTTCTTCCCGCACCATCGGGGAAAGAACATTTACCACGGGAATATCGCAGCCGAATTTCAACTGCACGTGCAGCGTCAAAGCCGGAAGAAAATCGTGATCAAAAGCCCAGGCGATTGACCAGGGACTGTGACAGTGCATTATTCCGCCCAGCTCCGGCAGCAGTCTGTACAAAAGGCCGTGCAGGACAAATTCCCTGGTTGGCTTTCCACTTTCGCCGGGCAGCGGTTTTCCGTAAAGGTCCGTAACAACAAGGCTTTCGCCGGCAGCGGAAACTTCCGCAAAAGACCCGCCGGAAGCCTTGACGGTCATCGTATTGTCCCCGGGCCCCCGGCAGGACAGGTTCCCGCCGCTGCCCGTCTGGATTCCGCGCATATACGCCCGTCCCGCGGCCAGCGCAAGCGCCGTGAAGTGTTCGTTTTTTCCGCCCATTTAAAACTGAAGCCCCACCGAAGCAAGAATTACTATCACCGCCGTCGCGATAATGGGAATAACCACCGACGTAGCGCAGATATCCCGGTAAGATTCCCTGTGCGTAAGCCCGCAGATCGCCAGTGTCGTTACAACCGCCCCGTTAAATGGCAGCGTATCAAGCCCGCCCGCCGCGACAGAAGCGACGCGGTGCAGCGCCTCCATAGAAATGCCCGCGCTGTTTCCCATGTCGATCAGTGTCTGGGACAGCGCTTCCAGCGCCGCTCCAAGCCCGCCGGACGCCGACGCGGTAAGGCCGCAGAGCAAATTTACCGAAAGGGCTTCGGAGATAAGCGGATTTTTGGACAGGCCGAGAATAAACTGCTGAATAACCGCGTACGCCGCTACGGTTCTGATAATTCCCCCAAAACCGGCGACGGCGCTGGAACTGATGATCGGTGTAAAGGAGTTGGAAATCCCTTCCTTGAGCATTACATTGATGCCGGATTTAAAAAGTCTTTTGGCGTTAAAGACAAGCATCAATACGGAGGTAAAAACAAGAGCGAGAATAACCGCCCAGTTTCCCGATACCCGGTTAAGGGCCGTTCCGAATTTTTCAAGGTACGATCCATCCACCGCGGCATAATACACCTTGGAAAACAGAAGGTTGAGCCCTATCATTACAAATATGGGCAGCACGGCGATTATTACCGGCGGATATTTTGACCTGTCATCCAGGGAGAACAATTCCACCTTGTCGTTGTGATCCCCGTAGCCTTCGCCCGCGGCCTTTGCTTTGGCGGCGCGCCGGGTAAGCCACAACATTCCAAGAACAAACATTACCACCGCCGCGATAAGGCCGAGTACCGGCGCGGCAAACGAGTCCGTGCCGAAATACGCCATGGGGATGGTGTTTTGCACCTGCGGTGTTCCCGGAAGGGCCGTCATGGTAAACGTAAAAGCCCCCAGGGCGATACAGCCGGGAATAAGCCGCTTGGGAATATCGGCGCCTCGGAAAAGGGAAACGGCAATGGGATACACGACAAAAGCGACGACAAAAAGCGAAACGCCGCCGTATGTCAGAATGGCGCCGGCAATAACGACAGCCAGTATGGCCTTGTCCTTTCCCAGTCTGCCGGCGACAAACGCGGCGATGGATTTTGTATAATCCGCCGCATCCATGATCTTCGCGAAAATTGCCCCGGTTACAAAAAGGGGAAAATAGTTTCGGGTGAACGATCCAAAAGCGCCCATATACACTTCCGTATACGTCGCCATGAAATAACCGTTAAATCCGCTGTTGAACAACAGGGCAAAAAGCCCCACAAGCGGCGCGAGAATGATAACGCTGACCCCTTTGTAGGCCAGGTACATAAGCAGCGCAAGAGACAACAAAACACCGATAATTCCCAACATACTTTCATCTCCTTGAAAAAAATGAACCTAACCACCCTAAAGGGCGGAATATGATCTCCCCGTCCTAAAGAAAATCCGCGGTTATCCGTGCGCAGAGAACCGCACATTCAGGATCGTTGATGTTCGCGTCAACTTTGTTGACCGGAATATTTTTGTCAAGATTTTCCGTGAGGGAATTCATAAAACACCGGTCAACTTCCGGGTTGTAGAGTTTTCCGCCGGGAGCGCCGGCTTCGCAAAAACCTTTCTGCGGAAGAATTACCGCGACCGGCCCTTTTGCCGCGTTAAGCCGTCCTGCTACGACTTCCCCAAGCTTTTCCGCTTCATCTTTAAAAATTTTTGTATGACAGACATGGGCGTTGTGATAAATTTTCTGCCGTTCCTCAAACCGGAGCGGGATATGCTCGGCTACATAATAATCGATCACGTCAACCCCGCCCGGCGCGAACACGACGGGGATTCCTTTTTCTCCCGCGGCCAGAAGCCGGTTATTCGCTCCGGTACAATAACCGCCGAATTGTTCGCAGGTTAATTCATGAAGATTCATGTCCAGCGCCGCGTCTATTATTCCGTCACGGACAAGGTTTTCAAAACAGCGTCCGCCTGTGCCGTTCGCGTGAAACCCCATCGTCTCAAAGCCCTTTGCCTCAAGCTCTTCCATGGCGCTAACCGCGCCCCTGGATGTAATTCCCAAAAGGGAAACGCCAATGGTTTTTTTATCCGGATTTTTCACAAACGCCCCGTATCCTTCAACCATACCGGCGGCGGCGTTAACCGCGTTGGTAATAATCATCCGCGTCATGTTGTTGAGTCCGGAAAAATCCGCAACGGAGTGCATCACCATGACATCCCGGTCAAAAACATACTGTTCAAGTTCCCGTTTACCGGAGACCAGCGGCGATACGATAACCTTTGGAACGCCATATGGAAGATTTTTCATCGCCCCCGCGGCCATCCGGGCGTTCTGCCCTCCCCCGATGGAAAGAATTCCGTCAAAACAGCCCCCGCCGTAGTATTCAGGAACCACGACCGCAAGTGACTGTGAGAGCTGCTCTATTCTGGAAGCCCTGTCCAGCGTATCAAAATCTTTCCACTCAATGCCCCGGCGTTTGAGAATTTCGGGGCTCGAGAGGGAGGCAAGATCGGGGCGGGGATTTTTCGCGCTGATATCAATGATAAAAGCGCCGAGCCCTTTTTCCTTCAAGAGCCGCGCCGCGAAAAGAATTTCCCGGGATTTTGTGTCAAGCGAAGAAATCAGCGCAAGCGTTTTAGCCATGTGGTCCTTCCTTACGCGCCCAGAATTCTGCCGGAATTAACCAGATCCTTCATTTCAGGCGCGTGGGTGGGAAGGATCATCTCTCTGGAAGCGGCGCGTTTTTTCAGTTCCACAATACTGTGCCAGGCGTCGACGATATCGAGAAAACGTCCGGGGGGGCTTATGTCGTACGCTATTTCCGGAATTTCCCTGAGATTGTCGTACGTAAATATCAGGTCTCCGCAGCAGTGATAGTCGCCGTCACGGGTTTTTACCACCACCGTTTGATGCCCCACAGAATGTCCCGGAGAGGGATACACCGAAATGCCATCCATAATTTTCGTTTCACCTTCGAGCAGGTTAAAGCTTCTGCCTTCAAACTGCGGCTTTATTCCGATAGCGGGATACTCGTAGGATTTGTGATACAGGGGAATGGGATTGAGGGCGAACTCATATTCATTTTTTTGAACGTACAGATCCGCTCCCGGAAAATGATCAAGATAGTACACATGGTCCCAATGAAGATGGGTAAAAACGACGGCGTCAATTTCCCCGCACTCGATCCCGATTTTTTTAAGCTGATCATAAATGGCAAAACCTTCGGGCTGTTTCGATCCGGGATGATGGTATTTGCCCGCCCGTTCGGTATCCGACATGCCGGTATCAATCAGGATTTTTCTGCCGCCGCCCTGTACGAGAAAAACCGTAACCGGAAGATCCAGAAAACCGTCACAGTCAAAATACTTGTGTACGCTGTGATGATACAGGTAGGTACCCTTGCTGGTGTGGGTAAATCCCGTAATGATGGGGTGAATTGTATACATCGTGCCTCCTCAAAGTGGTATACCAGTAGATCAATATTGGTATTTAATTTTTACCACATTTCCCTGATTTTCCCACTGCTTGTGTGAATTGTCAAGAAAAATCGGTAAATTTTTGCCTGAAACCACAAAAATCTTATGATTTTTGCTTCGATATGTCATTTTTCAGAGGTTATATTTAGACCACTAGAGAAAAGAAAGGATAGAGGTATAGTTAAATACCACTTATTTGAAGCAGTTCCAAAATGCCAGACCCCGGAACCGGCCACTTATGATTCAATTTGAAGGGGAGCTGTTTTTCCCATACGTCTGAGGTTCTTTTCGACAAGCGCCACAACACGGTTCAGATGATCTTTCATGGTTTCCCGCGCGCGGCTTTCATCCCGTGAAATGATCGCCCCGTAAATCGCCGTATGGTACGTAATTACTTCGTCGGTCGGATCGGTTACCTGGAGGCTTAAAAACTGATGCAGGGAAATTGACTCCCGTATGGAATCGAGAAACGAACTAACCAGGGGATAATGTGATGCAGCGGCAATGGCTTCGTGAAAAGCGGTATCCGCCCTGAAAAAAAGATTCGGCAGTCCCTGTTTCAGTTTCTTTATTTCGTCAATGGTAAGGAAAAGGCTCTTTTGTATCACTTCTACATCACCCGGTTCCGCGTTCCGGGCCGCAAGCGCGCAGCCTTCGGCTTCTATTAACACCCGGCTTAAAAGGGTCTCCATAATCAATTTTTCGTTATATACAAAATAATTGACGTCTCGCTTGCTCAACAGATTTTGATTGATGTGTTCAACGTAGGTGCCGACGCCGTGCTTTGTATTGACAATTCCTTCTTCCCGGAGGGCGGCAAGGGCTTTGCGCAGCGTCATACGGCTTATTTTGTATCTATCCGAGAGGGCGCGTTCATCCTCCAGTTTGTCCCCAAGGTGATACTTTCCTATAAGAATGTCGCGCTTGATATTTTCAACAACTATATTACTGATGTTTATTTTACTCATGGTAACTACAGATGCGGGCCTCCAATAACCAAAAGGTATCTGCGCCGCGAATTTACCAGGGATTCAAGTTCGGCGCGCATATTCTTGTTCACTTCTTCCGCCATGGGGTAAATGTATTCAACCGTTTCAGAGGTATACCGGGAAATAAATTCGGTGTTGTTCACATAACCCAGGGAGATCATGTTGGAGATTCTGTCCGCGGTTTTAAGTATTTTCGCGTTTTGCGATCCTGTTTCCCTTATGTGGGTCAAAAATTCCGGCTTTGTTTCGCCCGGTTTGCGGGTTACCTGGAGAACAAGATCGTACACGGCGGGGCTTTCAAAGTCTATCGAAAGCAGCAGGTTGTGGTTAAAGTCGGGGATGTCTTCAACAACGTCGTGAACCAAAGACGCTTTAAGGAGCACTGAATCAATATAGCCGTAGTCAATCAGCGTACCCATCGTATCGATTTGATGACGGAACATGTTTCCGCCGCCTTCACGGGTTTTACCGATAAGCTGAGTCGCAAGCTGGATATACGGCGCGAGATACGTCCCCTTAAGGAGCATCATCTCATAACTGGTCATTCACGCTCCTATAAATTCAGGTCATGCTCTTTAAATACGCCTCAATGACACAGGTACGTTCCCGCGCTTCATCAAGCTTCTGTTTTTCGCCGTCAACCAGTTCAGGCGGGGCGTTTTTGACAAAATTGGGATTGGCGATCTTTGCCTCAAGAGCGGCGGTATACTTCTTGTCCCGTTCAAGGCCCCGGCGGAACTTTTCCGCCAGCGCTTTTATGTCGACCGCCCCGGCAATGTACACATGCGCCTCGAAGTCCTGGCCGGCCAGCACAATGGCGCCGCCGGGGACTTCCCGCCCTTCGTCTCCGCCGGAACCGGCGCGTCCCGGATCAAACGCCAGATCTCCCAGGCCCGCCAGCAGCTTTACCAGCCCGGCGTTTTCTTCGAGGAACGCGGCTTTTTCCGCGCTCCGTTCCCCGCCTGTCTTTACCGTACAGCTCAGACGCTTGTCCGGCGTTATCGTACATTCGGCGCGGAGGGTGCGTATCTGTTTGACCAGATTCTGCAAAAACGAAAAAAGTTCCTCGCCTTCCCCGTCACGGCGTTTTTCCTCAAAACGGGGATAGGCCGCGTTGATAAGCATTTCCGTCTCTTTACATTCGTCCGGCAGCCGGGCGTAAATTTCCTCGGTTACAAAAGGAAGCAGAGGATGCAGGAGCTTCAGGGATTCGGCCAGCACGGCCAGCAATACCGAAGCGGCCCGGTCTTTTTCAACGCCGCCTTCCGCGCTGCTTTTCATGGAAAGCTTTGTGGCTTCCACATACCAGTCGCAAAAATCGTTCCAGAAAAATTCATAGCATTTCTGGGCGGCATCGTTAAACCGGTACGAACAAAGCGCGGCGTCAACATATTTTGCCGCTTCGTTAAGGCGGGAATATATCCACCTGTCAACAGGAAGCTGCGCCGGATCTTTGACAAGAGTGCGACCTTCAAGGTTCATCAGAATATATCTGCTGGCGTTCCAGATTTTGTTGGCAAACTTTGATCCCAGCCTGAATGACTCTTTGTCGATAAGGATATCCTGGCCCTGGGCGCACATAAAGGAAAGGGTAAACTTCAGGGCGTCCGCGCCAAACTCGTCTACCAGTTCCAGCGGATCAAGGCCGTTGCCCAGGCTCTTGCTCATCTTGCGGCCTTTTTTGTCACGGATAAGGCCGTGTATGTAAATGTCGCGGAACGGCGCTCTGCCGGTAAACTCAAGCCCCGCCATGATCATCCTGGCAACCCAGAAAAAAATGATGTCATAGGCGGTAACAAGCGCCGAGGTCGGATAAAACGTCTTGTAGTCGGATGCGGTACACGAGGCGTTTTCCCAGCCCAGGACGCTGAACGGCCAAAGCCAGCTTGAAAACCATGTGTCAAGCACGTCCGGATCCTGTTCCACCAGGGCCGAACCGCAGTGGGGACAGGCGGAAATATCCGTGCGGGATACGGCTGTTTTTCCGCAGGCGGAACAGGTCCACGCGGGGATACGGTGGCCCCACCAAAGCTGGCGGCTGATACACCAGTCACGGATATTTGCAAGCCAGTGCGCGTAGGTGTTTTCCCATTTACGGGGATAAAACACAATTTCGCCGCGTTTCCAGCTTGCCAGGGCTTTTTCCGCCAGCGGCTTCATCCGTACAAACCACTGTTCCGAAAGAAACGGCTCTATAACGGTATGGCAGCGGTAGCAGTGCCCCACCGCGTGGATTATCGGTTCATCCTTTATAAAAAATCCGCCTTCGGCAAGATCCGCGAGCACCCGGCCGCGGCTTTCAGCGACGGTCATTCCCCGGTATTTTTCGGGAACACTGTCGTTCAGCCTGCCGTCCGGGGTAAGTATGTTGATCACCGGAAGATTATGCCGCTTGGCCACTTCCCAGTCGTTTGGATCATGGGCCGGGGTTATTTTTACAACTCCGGTGCCGAATTCCCTGTCAACATACGAATCGGCCACGATGGGAATTTCACGGCCCACAAGGGGCAGCATAACCGTTTTCCCCGCAAGGCCGCTGTAACGCCCGTCATCGGGATGAACCGCGACAGCCGTATCGCCGAGCATGGTTTCCGGCCGGGTTGTGGCAAGCTCGACAAAACATTCCGTGTGACCGGCGCCGTCCACAACCGGATAGCGGATATGGTACATTTTTCCCGGAGTGTCTTCGCGCTCCACTTCATCGTCGGAAATGGCCGTGCCGCAGGAACAGCACCAGTTTACAAGATAACTGCCCTTGTACAGCAGATCCCGCTCGTACAGGGTGACAAACACCTCACGTACCGCCCGGGAAAGACCTTCGTCAAAGGTAAAGCGTTCACGGGACCAGTCTACGGACGCGCCTATTTTTTTGAGCTGGCGGGAAATTATCGCGTGATGTTCGTTTTTAATCTTCCACGTTTCTTCAATAAATTTTTCCCGCCCCAGCTCCCGGCGGCTTTGTCCCCGCGCTTTAAGCCTTTTTTCCACCACGTTCTGCGTCGCTATACCCGCGTGATCCGTGCCGGGCACCCACAGGGTTTTTTCGCCCCGCATCCGGTGAAAGCGGATAATAATATCCTGAAGTGAATTGTTAAGCCCGTGGCCCAGATGCAGCACCCCGGTTACATTTGGCGGCGGAATAACAACGGTAAATGATTCTCCGCCGCCGCGGGGAGCAAAGGCCCCCGAGTCGTTCCACTTCCGGTAGACGTCGTCTTCAAAGCGCTTCGGATCGTAGGCTTTTTCCAGTTCAATCGCTGTAAGCATTATACGAATATACTCCATCATTTGGTATATTTTCCAGAGCCCGGAAAATCTCCTCAACGACATCATCCGGGGTAGAGGCGCCGGCGCACAGGCCGACAACGCCGTATTTTTTAAAGGGAGGCGGCTCTGCCGGCGGCAGATCGGCGGCGCTTTCGGCAAGCCACGCGGGCTTTCCGCAGTCACGGGCTATGGAAAGAAGCCGCCGGGTATTAGCGGACTCCCTGCTCCCGGCGACGACAACCGCGTCAACTTCCCCGCAGAGTTTCCGCAGCGCGTCCTGCCGTTCCCGCGTCGCCCCGCAGATCGTGTTTTTCACTTCCATGCCGGGAAAGTGTTTTTTCAACGCTTCCGCTATTGCCGCGTATTCTTCTTCTGATATGGTTGTCTGGGCGATAAGCGCCGTTTTCGCGCCGGGATGCCGGCGGAACAGGGACGACGCAGCCTGTCCCGCCTCGGCGGCGTTTCCCACAATGACGCAGCCCCCGTCTTTGCCGCCGGGAAGACCCGCGTCGACATAACCGGCAATGCCCTTCACTTCGGCATGGTTTTTTTCCCCGGCAATAAATACGCAGCGGCCCTCCTCCGCAAGGGCGCGGGCCGTATTCTGGCTGACCTTAACCCGGGGACAGGTCGCGTCTACAATGCGGAACCCCCTGGAGCGAAGATCCGCTTCCACGCCGGGACTTACCCCGTGGGCGCGGATAATGATCGCCGGGGCGGCCCTGGCGCCGGGAACCGGCGAATCCTCATCAAGAATAACAAGGCCGCGTTTTTCAAGCGAAGCCAATGTCTGGGGATTATGAATGAGCGGGCCGCAGGAATACACGTCCGCCAAAGGCGTCCGGCCAAGTTCGGCTTCCGCCAAGTCGACCGCCCGGCGGACACCCATACAAAAACCGAGAACCCCGGCCCTCTTAACGTCCATTCGCTAGTTCACGCGGAGACTTTTCAGGCTTCCTGCTCCCGCTGTTCATCGGAAATTTCTTTTTTCCCCTTTGAGATAAAACGATCCCAGAAGAGCACAAAACCCGACGCGATAAAAATTGTCGAATACACGCCGGCAACCATGCCCACAAGAAGGGCCAGCGCGAAATCTTTCATGGATCCGGTGGTAAAAATGAACAGGGAACCAACGGCCAGCATGGTGGTAAATGTTGTGATAAAAGTCCGGCTTAAGGTTTCCGTAATCGCCCTGTCCAGCATTTCCGGCATGGTATCGTCCGGGAACAGACGCCTTGTCTCGCGGATGCGGTCGAAAATGACAATGGTATCGTTAATCGAGTATCCCAATATGGTAAGAATCGCCGCGATGGACGTTGTGTTAAATTCCATCCGGGTCAACACGATAAAGGCCGCGATGATAAGGCCGTCGTGGAATATGGCAAGCACGGCGCCAATGGCGAACTGCGGCTTAAAGCGGATGGACGCGTACACGAGAATCAGCAAAAGCGTCAGTACCAAAAGCAGGCCCGCCTGGTCGGTAAGGTTTTTCGAGAAACGCGACCCCACAAAATTGGCGCTGGTTACGGCGATTTCTCCCGTTCCAAAAGCTTTTTCCAGCGCCGCTGAAATATTTTTTGGATCAAACCTTCCGTCAACGGCGCCGGCTTTTCCGCCGCCGACACTTTCTTCCATCGCGCTGTCCTGCATCCGGATAATAAAACCGCGATCTACCGGATTACCCAGCGCCTGAACGGATATGTCGCCAAGCTCCTCCAGAGTGGAACGTACTCTTTCAAGAGGGACAATTTGGCCGTTCTGCGGCAAATAATGGATCCAATAGGAATCCTCTCCAAGCGCCGGAGTGGACTGGGCATCAAGTACAAGATACCTAAAAGGAGTCGATGAAGGGATTTCGCTTACCGCGGTTACCCCGTTGATTTGGGCCAGCGCCTGGGCGAACGCGCCCACGGTTCCGTAATCGGCAATAAGGTACTGGTAAGTCATACCCTGCACCCCCGCGCCGGAAACGGCTATGGTAAGGCTTGCCGCGTTCAGGGAAATTACCGCGTTGCCCGGGCCGTCGTAAGTAAGATTGATGGCCCGCGGGGCAAAGCGGACTTCCTGAATAAGGCCCGCCTGAAAATCAATACCCAGGTTAAAGCCGCCGTAGAACACATAGCCGGCAACGCCAAGGATGATAAGGACAAGTGAAAGTACGGACGCCGGCAAAAAAAAGCGGGAAAAGCGGATGATTTTCATGCTGCCCTTCCTTTTGCGGCCTTGTCGTAGGAAAACCAGCCGACGGAAAGTTTTTTGCTCCCCAGCACGTCGGTTCCAAAGTCAAAGATAAGCCGTGAAACAAACAGGGCGGTAAATACCGAAGAAAACACCCCAATCGCGAGGCTTACCGCAAAGCCCTTAATGGGCCCGGTTCCCAGCTGGGACAAAAACATCGCGGCGATAAACGTGGTAATGTTTGAGTCCATAATGGCCCAAAAAGCCTTGTTAAAACCGGCGTTTACCGCGGCCTGGCGGCCTTTACCCAGTTTAAGTTCTTCTTTCATCCGTTCAAAAATAATTACATTGGCGTCTACCGCCATACCTATGGTAAGAATAAAGCCCGCGATACTGGGCAGGGTCAGCGTAAAATTAAACGCGGAAAGGATACTGAACATAAGGTAAATGTTGAGTATCTGGGCGACAACGGCGTTGAACCCCGCCGCTTTGTAGTAAAGGAGCATAAAGAACATTACCGCCGAAAGCCCGCCAAGAAGGGCGTAGAGCCCCTGGCGTATAATGTCTTCCCCAAGGGCCGGTCCTATGGACTGCTGGCTTACCACTTCCAGTTCCACCGGCAGGGCCGCGGTACGGAGGGTAAGCGCGAAGTTGTTTGCCTCGTCAATGTCCATGCCGGTAACCTGCACCGCGTCACGAATCGCTTCGTTGATCGTGGCATAGAATTTTATCCGGTTATCGAGGACGGTGGCCATGCTCTCCTGTACGTGCTCTTTGGTAAAGTTGTAAAAAATTTCGCCGCCTTCGCTGCCAAGGTAAAACGTAACCTGGGGCTTTGTCGTTTTCTGGTCCCGCTGAACAAACACGTTCCGTATGTGGTTGCCGTCAAGACCGACTTCTTTTTTTACCGCCATGTAGCCGATCCGCTCGTCAATACCGTAGCGGTCGTTTTCGTATAAGCCAAAAACAAGAACATCATCGGCGACAATCCCGCTGATGGGAAGCGTGCCGTCTTCGTTGGGGACAAAACCGGGATTCTGCTGGAGGTATGCATTAAAGCTGGAAGTGGCCTCCCAATCCACGACATGAAACGAAAGCCCACCTTTGCCCCTGATAATATCGTTTATCCGTTCCGGATCGGCGGTGCCGGGAATTTCCACATAGATCTGGTCGGCCCCCTGTTTTCGGATAACCGGCTCGGTAAGGCCGAAACGGTCAATCCTGCTGTTGAGAACCGTCAACGCCTGATCGAATATCACTTCCCGTTCCGCATCGGTCGGATTCCGCTCGTACTGTTCCTGAAACCGCGCGTCCAGCGCTTCCATGTTTCCCTGGAGAACGATGGAAAGCCCGCCGGAAAGATCCAGCCCCAGTTGAACCGCGTTCTGCTGAAGGCGTTTAAGCGCGAGCACCCGGTTACGGTACCGCGTCTCTATAATATCCTGCATCTGGGCCCGGGCGTCCGATTCCCCCGACGTTTTCCGGTTAAACGCCCGCACAACCTCACGGGCGTTCCAGACAGCCGGATTCTTCTCGCCGTTGATTTTGTTGAGCCTTTCCGCCGGGGAAACAAGAAACGCCAGATCTTCCGGCAGCGGGGCGTCCCTGCGGGACGCGTCTATAAGCCGCTGTAAATCCAGGAGCGCGGTCTGGCGGGCATAATCCCGTATCTGTTCGCGGGATCCCAGGGCCAGGTTCTGCTCATCCTTCGGCACAAAAAAATACCACCGGGCTGTGGGGTACAGGAAAATAAGACACACCCCCACCACCGCAAGGATAATGAAGAAACGATACCGTTTGCTCATCACTGCGCCTTGCTGGAATCTTCCGTTTCTTCGCCTTCGTCTTCGCTTTCAGGCCGTTTGCCGTCAGACTTGGCTTTACCGGAGGCTTCTACCGAGGCGATGGCGCTGCGGGAAAATTCGAGTTTCGCGTTCTCGTCCACCCGTACAATGACCGAGGTTTCCCGGACACTCTGGATAATACCGTGTATTCCGCCGACGGTTACGACCCTGTCGCCTTTCTTAAGCTCCGAAAGCATGCGCTGGGTTTCCTTCTGTTTTTTGTTCTGGGGGCGGATTATCAAAAAATAAAAAATCGCGATGATCAATACGATGGGGCCAAAACTCAACAGCGTTGATTTGGGATCGGAAGGAGCGCCGCCGGGCGCGCCCATCAGCAACGAAAGCACAAACTGATTCATATAACATCCTTAAAAAGTGGTTAGACACCCACCCTACCACGGGAAACAAAGATATTCAAGCGGGAGGGGAAAGAGGAATCGCCGCTGACCTCACGAATCGGCCGCGCGAAGATACCGCGCCGCTGTCTGGGACAGGCGCACAGGGACGAAACTGGCGGGGCCTGTCGGCAGGGGCGTCGCGGGCTCGCCCGCGCCGTCCCTGCCGACACCCGCCTATGCCGTTTTTGTGTGTGCGCCTGTTATTTCTCTTCGGGCGCGGTATCTTCGTGGGGTTCGTGGAGGAGAGGCGATTTTCTTTTTTATTGACAAATTCTTGCCTGACAAGATATAATCGCGATTATGAAAGCGGCAGCTCGCGGCGGCCATGTTGCCGCGCGT
>JAIRWM010000205.1 GCA_031268975.1 Treponema sp.
TCGTAGTCCTCTTCCCGGGAATACAAATCGCCGCGGTTGCTGTACGCCTCCGCGTAATCCCCGTCAAGCCGCATCGCCCGCTCGAAATCGGCGAGGGCTTTTTCACGCTCTTTCGTAGAGGCATACGCGCGGCCCCTGTTGCTGTACCCTTCCGGACTGTTCGGGGCGAGGGCTATGGCTTTTTCAAAATCGTCAAAAGCTTCCCGGTATTTTGTCCGTGCGGCGTAGGTGCGGCCTCTGCCGTTGTACGCGTCCGGGTCATCCGGGGCGAGGGCGGCGGCCTTGTCAAAATCCTCGAAGGCCTTGATGTAGTTCCATTTGGCGGAATACGCGCGGCCCCGGCTTATATACACTTTCGCGTTATCCGGGCTGAGCTTCAAGGCCCGGGTAAAATCCGCGATGGCCCCGTCGTAGTCCCTTTTGGCGATGAAGACGCGGCCGCGTCCCACATACGCCTCGGCGTAATCCCCGTCAAGCCCCGCGGCTTTTTCAAAATCGGCGGCGGCCCCGTCGTAGTCCTTTGCGCCGAAACGCTCAAGGCCCCGGTCATAATACGCCCGCGCGCTGTCCGGCTCCCTTTCCGGGGAAAGCTCCGTTCCGTCCGGCCGCGACCCGCCGCCCGCGGTGACGCAGGAAAAAAGCGCCGTGACGCACAGCGCGGCGCAAACCAGCGCCGGGATCATCCTTTTTCTCATATCGCGCATCTGATACCCTTTACCTAAAACCCATAGGCACAGCAGGGGCGCAGCCCCCGGAAGTTCAAGTCTTCCGCTCCGCGCTTATTGTTGTTTTTGCGGCCAAGAAGACTTGAACTTCCATGCCTCTCGGCACTAGCACCTCAAGCTAGCGTGTCTACCAGTTCCACCATGGCCGCGTATTTTGAAAACGCACATTCCGGCCGGTTCCACAGTTGCCATGCCGGAACAGCCTTTTCCAAAATCTAACAGTATTAAGCCTGGCATGTCAATATGTCGAGAATAAATAGTATGAGATATAAGCTTTTTACGGCCGCTATAGCGCTTGTTGTTTTGATGGTTTTAGGCTGCTCGACTACTCCGGCAAGGGAAGAAACGGTTTTTACACTGCTTGCGGAAGGTAAAATCGCCGAGGCGAAAGAACTTTTCCGGGGAAAAACAAATGTTTCCGAACGGGATGAAGAAGGCAGGACGACTCTTCATATAGCCGCCGAAATGAAAGACCCGGAATTGGCGACGTTTCTTTTGGCCCTGGGGGCCGATGTGAACGCCCTGGACAACCGGGGGCGTACTCCTTTGGCGATCAGTACCGGCTTACAGGATTCGTCCACCGGTTTTGTTTTGGTGTCGGGCGGGGCGGAAATTCACCGGAACCTTTATACCGGATCCGGCGAAACAATTGCCTCAAAAAGCCTTGAAAACGATGAATTTGCCAGGGCAATACTGACTCCCGGTAATGTCAACAGTACCGACCCGGACGGCAGAACCATACTTCATCTGGCGGCCCGCGGCGGGTCGTACGATACGGTCGACACGATACTTTCCCGGGGCGGAGAGATAAACCGTAAAGACAACGCGGGCAAAACCGCACTGGATACCGCTCTTGTCAGGACGGATTCAATAAACCACGCCTTTACCGCGGAAAAACTTATTCTTGCGGGTGGGTATTCATCCACCGATTTTTTCGCGTATCTGGCTCCTCCGGTGAGAAGTTCCAACTACAACATCCGGCTTATCGACGGCTACACGGTGTACCATTACGCGGCCAGGGAAGGCTATTCCGGGTACATTGACTACCTTGCCGGCAAGCGGGCCGATGTCAATATCAAGAACAATTCCGGTTCTACCCCGCTTCACGAGGCGTCCCGAAACGGACAGCTTGGGGCCATGGAGCAGCTCATCGCCGCCGGGGCCAATGTAAACGCCCAGGACGCCAAGGGCAACACTCCCCTGCATCTGGCGATACCGCCGGAACAGCACCGGAAGGCCCTCCTGCTGCTGCTTTCACACGGGGCCAATCTAAACCTGCGGGACGAACACGGGGAAATCCCCCTCCAGGTGGCGGTTACCCTTCACCAGGACTTTGACATTGTGGAAAGTCTGCTTTCAGGCGGTTCGGAAGTCTCAAACCGCAATATAAACGGCAAAACCGCCCTGTATCTGGCTGTTGAAGAGGATATGATTGATATCATCCCGCTGCTTCTTGCCTATAAATCCGATATATTCGCAGCCGACAATACCGGGCTTACGCCGATCGAAAAAGCCATACAGGAAAGCCGTCCCGCGCTGGAAGCGCTTGTCACGACGGAAACCGTACATTTAAGCGACAGCGCGGGGAATACAATTCTCCACATCGCGGTACGGAACAAGTCCGGCGAAGAGCTTGTCACAAAAATTCTTGATAAAAACGCCGCCGTAAACGCCCGGAACAAGGAAGGAAACACGGCGCTTCATACCGCGGCGTCTCTGAATGATGAAACATCCGGCAATCTGCTTATCGCGCGGGGCGCGGACATTTTCGCGCCGAACTCCGCCGGTGAAAGTCCGCTGTATCTGGCGTTCCATTCTCCGGGACCGGTCCGGGAATGGATGCTCAACGAAAAGACCATGGAAGCCAGGGACGGACTCGGAAACACCGCCCTTCATTATGTCGCCCAGTGGAAGCTTGGACAGCATGTTCCGCTCATGGTCAAGAGGGGCGCGCGTCTTGAAGCAGTGAACGCTACCGGCGAAACGCCTCTTTTCTGGGCGGCCAGGGCGGATTCCCCCGAAACGATAGAGGCTCTGCTTAAACAGGGCGCCATGCTTGCCGCCCGTGATTCGCTGGGAAATTCCAGTCTCCACAGCGCGGTACGCTGGAACGGCCAAAAGGCGGCTTCCACGCTTGTTTCCGAGGGCCTTAACGTCAATTCCCAGAATCTTTTGGGCAAAGCGCCGCTTCATGACGCGGTCAGGCTTGGTCTTAACGATATGGAAGAACTTCTTGTCTCCAGGGGAGCTTCCCTGGAAATCCGGGACAATCAGGGCAATACCCCGCTTATGGAAGCGGTCATGGCCGGATTCCCCGGATCGGCGGAACGGTTGACGGAGCACGGCGCGGATCCGGCCGCCAGAAACAATTCCGGTGACACGCCGCTTCATATAGCCGTTGTCATGCAGCGTATTGATCTTATCACCCTGCTGCTGGGCTGCGGCTCAAGCATTCACGCGCGAAACTCCCAGGGAATTACCCCGTTCAATACGGCGCTTACCATGTCTCCACACATGGTAAGTACGCTGCTTACCAAAGACCGGATTTACATTGCCGATGACGACGGCCTTTCGCCACTGCACATCGCGATTAAGCAGAGGGCGGCGTCCGCCATGATCCAGGCCGTCATCACGCGGGGCTGCAGAATTTCCGCGGTGGACAGGGAAGGCAGAACACCTTTGTATCTTGCCCTTGATATGGGATCGTACAGTGAAGCGAAGGTCCTCGCGGATGCCGGTTCCGACGTGTTTGCCGCCACCGTTGACGGCAAGACCCCGGCGGAAAAGGCCCTCGCATCCGGCCCCGAAGCGATACAGTCGGTTTTTACCGGCAAGGCCATAGGCGCCCGCGACGGATCGGGCAACACGATCCTCCACTATGCGGCAAAAACCGGCAACACCGAAGCCATCAGCATGCTTATCAACCTTGGCGCGGACCGGAAGATAAAGAACATAGCCTCGGAAAGTCCGGCGGAAATAGCCCGCCGATGGAACCATCCTCTGGCAGAGACCCTGCTGCAGTAGAAAAATTTCCCGCAAAGGAGACGGGGCTGTCCAGGAAGTTGGCGCGCAAACTACGTTTGCGACTTCCCGGACAGCCCTTGCCGCGGGGGATTTCCCGGTGCTTACGGCTCCTGCTCAAACTGGAGACGGTACAGCCCCGCGTACAGGCCGTTTTTGGCGATAAGATCATCGTGCCGGCCCTGTTCCACAAGGCGGCCGCCGGAAAGAACAAGTATGCGGTCGGCGTGCCGTATGGTGGACAGCCGGTGGGCGATAACGATGGAAGTCCGGCCGGCAAGAACCCGCCGGATGCCAAGCTGGATAAACCGTTCCGTTTCCGTATCAATGGAACTGGTCGCCTCGTCAAGGATAACCATTGCGGGGTTATGGGCAATGACACGGGCAAAGCTTATAAGCTGCCGCTGTCCGGAAGAAATGTTCGCGGCGCCTTCGGACAAAGTGGTATGGTAGCCGTCCGGCAGACGGGAGATAAAATCATGCGCGTGAACCGCTTTTGCCGCTTCGATAATTTCGCTTTCAGTTAACGGAAGCCCAAGAGAAATGTTTTCCGCCACGGTTCCTGAAAACAAAAACACTTCCTGGAGTACCGGGAGTACGGCGCGGCGCAGCTCCTGTATGGGGATTTCCGCTACGGGAATACCGTCCAGGGTAATGCTTCCTTCCTGTATATCCCAGAGCCTTGTCAGCACGTTGGCGATTGTGGTTTTTCCCGCTCCCGTATAGCCGACAATCGCGGCCATTTCGCCGCTCTCCACGGTGAAGCTCAGATCTTTAAGTACCTCTTCCCCTTTTTTGTAGGAAAATGAAACATTGCTGAATTCTATCCGTCCCCTGACAAGGCTTTTCGTTCCCCGGCCGCGGGCCTCCCCGCCGCTTTGCGGCCCCTGAGCCCCGGCGGAGGAACATGAACTTTCCTCAATGTTTGTTGTTCCATCGTCGGGAATCTGTTCCTCCGTATCAAGCAGCGCGAAAACCCGTTCACCTCCGGCCATCGCCGACTGAAGCAGCGTATACTTTTCCGCGATATCCATAACCGGCGAATAAAACAGCCCCACAAGATTGATAAAGGCGACGAGCACTCCCAGAGAAAGCGACAGATTAAGCACAAAGTTCGCGCCCACGGCAATTACCACAGCGGTTGTCAGGACAGACAAAAAATCGATAATCGGGCGGAAGATCGCGTATACGTACATTTCCGCCAAATTCGCCTTAAGGTATTCCCCGTTCCGTTCGCCGAATTCCCTTCTGCTGCGCTTTTCGCCAAGAAAAAGCTGAACAACCTGAACGCCGGAAAGCCGTTCGGAAAGATATGAATTGACTTTTGACGAAGCAACCCGCTGCTGACGAAAAGCGTCCCGCGCCTTTACCCGGCTGAACAACGTAACAAGAAGCACCGGCGGAAGGGTAACAAGCACCACCGCGCCCAGCCGGGGAGACAGTATAAACAGGGTTATAAGAGCGCCTGTCATAACGGAAAGATCCTTAATAAAGGCGATAAGCACATTGGTAAAAAATTCATTTATTGTTTCCACGTCTCCGGTAAGCCGCGTGACAATACGCCCAACGGGATTGCGGGAAAGAAAATCCGTCGACTGTGAAGACGTTTTTTTGAAAAGTTCAAGACGAATATCTTTCATTACCCGCTGTCCGATAAGAACGGAAACAATGGTTTCAATAAACGTAAACACAAAAACCGAAACAAGAATGGCAAGAAGAATCGCCGCCGTTTTTGAAATCAGCGAAAGATCTCCGCTTCGTATAACCCGGCGTTCTTCCGCGCCAAGCCGCGCAAGGTCCTGGCTGCGGATCGCCCCCGAGTCTTTTTCCCGGATAAAAAGATCTCCGTGCGCTTCCATTACCGGAAGAGCATCCGGCGTAACGGTAAACGCGTACCACAGCCCGCTTTCCAGAACACCGGCAAGCCGCATTTCTTTTTCCGCGCGGGATGAAAACCGTATGTTTTGATCCTGGGGAACAAATACATAGTCCGCTATCCGCACCGCGCCCTGTGTCGATTCAAGTTCCCTGAAAACTTTTTCCGCCTCCGGGC
Organism: Treponema sp.; assembly: GCA_031268975.1. GTDB lineage: Bacteria > Spirochaetota > Spirochaetia > Treponematales > Breznakiellaceae > JAIROH01. Next base: position 5,800 of record JAIRWM010000205.1, read on the forward strand.
CAAGACCGGCGGCAAGGCCCGGCCGCAGCGGAAGAAACCGGGCCATGACCGCCCTGTCGATAAGCCGCTGCTGCAGTACCGGGAACAAAAGTTCACCGCCGGTGGAAAAGATCAGCGCGACAAGGACCACGGCGACAAGCGGTTTATAGGGTTTAAGGTAGGAAAGAATACGGCCCGATATTTTCGAGTCGTATTCCCTTACCACTTCTTCCGTTTCAAAATAATCAGCCACGGGATTCTCCTGCGCCGCTCTCTCCAAGGCGCTGAAGCTCCGCCATCCGCGCGAAAAATTCGCCGCCGGAAAGCAATTCCGCAGGTGTTCCGTATTCGGTGATTTTTCCGCTTTCCAGGACCACGACCCTGTCGGCCGCGGAAAGGGTTGAAACCTTGTGGGATACGATGATCGTTGTTTTGCCCTCCGCCTTCCTCCCGCCGAGAATACCGTCCAAAATGCGCCGCTCCGTTTCCGCGTCCACGGCGGAAAAAGAATCGTCCAGCACAAGAATCCCGGGCCGCGACAGAAGCGCCCGCGCGATTGCCACCCGCTGTTTTTGGCCTCCGGAAAGGGTAAGGCCCCGTTCACCGATAAGGGTTTCCCAGCCCGCGGCAAAACTTTCCATATCCCGGCTCAGGGCTGCAAGTTCCGCGGCCTTTACGAGGGCGGAACCTTCCCGCGTTTCCGCCGCGGCCCGGTTCCCGCCGGGCGCTTCCGCTCCGGCCGGGGCTTCCGGGCCGGAGACCTGGTTCATTCCGTAGCCGATGTTGTTTTTTATCGTATCGGAAAAAAGGTAACTGTCCTGGGGGCTCACCCCAAAAAGCCCCCGCAGGGCGGACATGTCCCAAAGCCGGACATCCACGCCCCTGACAAAAACGCTTCCTTCCGGGGGATCGACCATGCGGACAAATGTCTTGAGCAGCGTCGACTTTCCCGATCCGGTTCTGCCGAGAATGCCAAGCGACGTTCCGCCCGGCACCGAAACCGTTATGTTTTCAAGCACAGGCCGGGCGCCGCTTTCCGAAACATAGGCAAAGGAAAGGTTCCGTATATCAATCGCGGGAGGGTCGGATTCGGCGCCGCTTCGCGGGGGGACGCCGGAAGCGCCGGGAACATTCTGTATGCCGGGTTCGGTGCGGAATATATCATTAATCCGCGCCATACCGGCGGCCCCGCGCTGTATCATGTTCACCATAAATCCCGCCCCCATAAGCGGCCATATCAGCATCTGTAAATAACTAAAAAGGGCGACAAGGCTGCCGGGGCTTAAATAACCCAGTACGACGCGCCTTCCTCCCGCCAAAAGAAGGATCAGCGTGGTAAGGCCGGCAAGAAAGCTTACAAACGGAAAAAAGCCGCCGTACAGCCTTACAAGACTCATGTTGGCGTCCCGGTAGTCGTCGTTTGTTTTGCCGAACCGTTTAATAAACCACCATTCCTTGACGAAACTTTTAATCACCCGTATGCCGGCAAAGGTTTCCTGAACGGTATCGCTCATCACCGAATATGTTTCCTGCGCCCGGTGAAAAAGCTTCCCCATTGCCCGGCCAAAAAGAAGAATCGCCGCGGTAACAAACGGCAGCGGAAGAACCGCCATGGCCGCCGTTCCTGAATCCTGGATAAAAATAATCACCAGAATCGAAGAAGCCATAATCGTGCCGTCGACCAGGGTTACAAGCCCCCAGCCCAGCGAATTCTGTACCGCCCCGATATCGTTAATGGCCCGGGCCATAAGATCGCCTATTTTGTTTTTCTGGTAGAAATCGTAGGACATGGCAAGAAGATGAGCAAAAAGATCTTCCCGAAGCTCCGCCTCAATGCGCCTTGAAGAACCATGAATAAACCGCCTCCAGAGAAAGCGCCCCGACGCGACAAACAGCATTGCCGCGAGCATGGCCGCGCAGTACCGGAAAACGGAAAACCAGCGGAAATCGCCCTGGGTTATCAGGTCTACCGCGCCGCGTATAAACTGGGGGATCACCGCCTGGGCCGCGTCGACGACAAGAAGACAGAGAAAACCAAGCGTATACTGGACGCGGTATTTTTTCAGGTAGGGAAGAATTGTTTTAAATTCCCCCAGGGAGATCTTTTTTTGACGCATGGAATTTTTCCTAGATTTTTTTCTGGGTTTCCATACGCTTGATATCCGTTTCAAGCTTGGCGGACCAGATCTCCAGTTTTTTCTTTACGGTTTCCGCGTCGTCCCTGTCTCCCACAAGTACATGAATGCGCCGCAGGGCGGAAAGAAAGTTAATTGCCTGTTTGAAATCATCAATGCGGTTTGTCGAAAGTTCATACTTTTCCCGGTAACGATCGGCGGCCTGCATGAGCAGTTTTTTTATCATACGCAGATGATACACCGTCGGTTCGTAATTCGGAGACCGGGGATCGGTGTTTGCTACGGCGTTTTTCAGATCGATAATATTTTTCACCACCGCCGCGAACCGGCCTTCAAGCTCTACAAAAGACCATTTCCACTTTGTATTGTCGCCGTACGCGTTTTCAAGAAGTTGAATGGCAAGCCCCATTTTGCGGACAAGAAGATACCGCTTTGCCGCGTCTATCGACGCGATTTCAGTTACTTTTTCTTCGTAATCCGAATAAGGCGCGTCCACATAATTGGAAACCACCTCTTCAAGATAAATAACGCTTTTATACAGTGATTTTCTGCCGTCGTTAAGGGCATTTTCTTCCTTGATTTTGAGCCGGGACTGGGAAACCAGACTGATAAGTATCTGATACGAGGCGAGGTTGAGCATTTCTTCCGCCAGGGCAATGCGCTTAAACACGGAGTTCCCCGGATCTTTCTGAATTATCAGAAGCAGAGACTTTTCCCTTGAACCAATGCTCACAATCGCGTCACGATAGGGTTTTATTTTCGCCTGGTACTGATGCCGTTCCTCAGCGGTAATTTTTGCCATACATACCCTTTACAAATGTCCCCTTCTTTTACCGTATTTTGACAATAAATCGCCCGCATGTGCAAGAGCCGCGCCGCCCGCCGAATCCCCGGCCAGCATACGGGCTATTTCTTCCTGACGCGGCCTGCCGGAAAGGGTACGCACCGATGTAACCGTCCTCGCGCCCGCCCCCTGGGGGCTCTCGGTAACGGTTTTCTCCACCCTGATATGGTTAAAGGCCCGTACCGCGATGCTCGCCAGATGGGTTATGCAGAATATTTGCTTGAATTCGCCGATCTTCTCGAGGTACTCCCCTACCGCGAGGGCGACTTCTCCGCCTATGCCGGCGTCAATTTCATCAAAAACAAGGGTTTCGATAGTGTCGGATTCGGCAAGCACCGTTTTTATCGCGAGCATCACCCGCGAAAGTTCCCCGCCCGAAGCGATGCGGGCAAGATCCTTGACCGGCTCTCCGGGATTGGCGGAAATGAGGAATTCCACGTCGTCGGAGCCCCAGGGCCCGCAGACAAGGTTCCCGCCGGGGCCTGTTCCCTTTGAGGCCACATTGACGGCAAAGACAGCCTTGGGCATGCCAAGCCGCCGCAGTATGCCGTTGATCTCCCCGTCGAGCCTTCCCGCTTTTTCTTTCCGGGCCGCACTTAAAACCCCGGCTTTCGCGGCAAGATCCCGTTCCAGCGCGGAAATTTCCGCCTTGAGTTTTGCCCGGTTTTCTTCCGTCTGGGACAGAGCCTCTATTTCCCGTTCCGCGTCGGCCATGTAGGCGAGAATCGGATCTTCATCGGTAGAGCCGGAAGGGCTTCCGGCGGGCGCTTCGCCGGGAGAAGGGGCTTTCCCCCCATATTTTTTCTTCAGCCGGAAAAGCAGCGCCAGCCGTTCCTCCACTTCCTCAAGCCTCCCCGGATCGTGGGAAAGGCCGTCCCGGTAGGAGCGGAGTTCGCCGGAAAGATCCTCCGCCTCGTAATATAAGTCGTCCAGGCGCTTGCAGACGCCGGAAAGGCTTTCGTCTATCGAAGAAGCGCTTTCAAGAAAATTCCTGGCGCGCCGGATACTGTTCAGGGCGGAATCCTCTTCGTCAAAAAGCAGGGACGCGGCGCTTCCGGCCTGGGTACTGAGTTTCTCAAAGGAGGAAAGCCGCTGGGATTCCGCTTCCAGTTCCCGGCCTTCTCCCGGCTTTAACGCCGCCTTGGCTATTTCGTCCACCACGTAGGACAACAACTCTATCCGCGCGTCCCTGTCCCGCTCTGAATTCACCTGGACTTCAAAGGCTTTTTTCTTTTCCGCCAGTTCAAGAAACAGCCGGTTGAACGCGGTCGCCTGACCTTCAATACCGGCAAAACGATCCAGATACCGCCGGTGGGTTTCTTTTCGCAGCAGCGTTTCATGATCATGCTGACCGTGAAGATCAAATAAAAGGGACATCAATTCCGAAAGGTCGCTGCGGGTAAGGGGAATATTCTGCACGTATATGGACGATCTGCCGGAAGCCTTGATATTCCTCCGCACCATGACGCGCCCGTCTTCCGCGTCAATATCGCGGGAGGAAAGCCAGGTGAACACGTCGGCGTTGTTTTTGTGTACGCCGATTACCGCGGAAACGCTTGCTTCTTCGCAGCCGGTTCTGATAACCTCGCTGTCCGCTTTCGCGCCCAGAAGAAACCCCAGCGACCCGACAATGATCGATTTTCCGGCGCCGGTTTCCCCCGTCAGTATGTTAAGCCCGTTTTCAAAAGAGATTGAAAGATTGTCGATAAGGGCATAATTTCTGATTGAAAGTTCTTCAAGCATCGCTCCCTCCGTCGTATCCGGCGTGAACAGTTCCGCCGGACCAGCCGAGCTTTGTCCTCAGGGCTTCGTAAAACATTTCGCGGTTTGAGGCGACAAGCAGGGCTTTATACGGCGCCTGCCGGATGATAATTCTGTCGCCCTGCTCCAGCGGCTCGGTTATCTGGCCGTCAAGGGTAAGAAGCACGGCGCTCCGCTGATCCGCTTCCACAAGGGCAATTACCCGCTCGTCGGAAGGCACGACAATGGGTCTGTTGGACAGGGTGAACGGGCAGATCGGATTTATGATAACCATTTCCATCTCCGGATCGACAATGGGCCCGCCGGCGGCGACTGAGTACCCGGTTGAACCGGTCGGCGTCGCCACAATAAGCCCGTCGGACCGGAAACGGCCAAGATCGATACATTTCCCGCCCGCCGTTTCGGTCTTGACATCCAGCCGGATAAGCTTGGCTATGCCCGACGCGGAAATAACCGCGTCATTCAGGCAGGACCGTTCAAACGCCGTCTTTCCGTTTCGTTCTACGCTGACTTCCAGCATAAGCCGCCGGGAAACCGCCGCCCTGCCCCCCTCCCAGGCGTCAAACGCCTCTTCCCATTTTTCAGGCGGCACCGCGGCGATAAACCCCAGCGTACCAAGGTTTACCGGCATAATCGGCACCCCGAGCGGTGCCATTGCCCTTGCCGCGAAAAGCACCGTCCCGTCCCCGCCCAGGCTCATGCCCAGGTCAAAATTAATGCCCTGGAGGGCGAAGCTCGGCTTCCCGTCAAAAGAAAACGACAATGTCTCGTAGCTCCGTTTTTCCAGGACGGCGCTTATGCCTGCGGACAAATCCAAAGCCGCGTTTTTATTTTGATTGATAACCAGCAGAGCCCGTCTTTTCCCAGCCATATAACCCCTACGGAAGCGTCATAACAAGCTTCGCCACCTTTTCCGCGTGGGAAGAGGCAAGCCGTGGATACAGGGGAAACAACAGCGTCCGCAGCGCCAAAGAAGACGCGCCGGGACACTGGGCGGCGGGAATAACGCCGCTGCCGGAAAGCGTCGCGTCAAACGCCTCTTCCACGATAATTTCCTTTCGCCTGGCGTACGCCTTCACGTCTTTAGCCCCGGTTTCTATTACAAGTGAAAAAACATAATTGTTATATTCGAATTCCTCTTTCTGGGTAAAATGCCGGTGCCGGGTTTGAAGACTCGCGTTGCGATAGACGGCGGCTATTTCGCGGCGTTTTTCCAGATTTTTGCCGCTTTCCCGGAATTGAACCGCCGCCATCGCCGCGTTCATGTCCGGCAGGGAATATTCCGGAGGAAGCTCGCCCAGATCCCGCAGCAGGGAACCGTCCCTCCGCGTACGGGCGTACAGCAGGGCACCCCCCCCGGAAGTAATCATGTCCCGCTCTTCAAGCCCCAGAATGCCGAATGTTCCCGAACAACCGGCTTTTTTTTCACCCAGTGCGCTGCCAAAACTCTGGGAAGCGTCTACGATAACGGGAATCCCCAGCTCCGCCGCATAATCGGTTTCTCCGACATAGCCCAATGTTTCGTGGTATATCATACAAAGCGGATTTGAGCTCATAAACGCCTGGATTTTCGCCTGCGACATTAACGGCAGATCCATCGAAGTGTCGCAGTAAAGAGGAACAAGCCCCATTGTCCGTATAACCCGTTCGTAGTACAGCGGCGAAAGGGCGGAAACAATCACCCCCCTGCCCTTTTCCGCGCCAAGAGCTTCCAGGGCAAGTTCAAGGGCCACCGCGGGACTCCGAAGGGCAAGGCAAAAATCAAAACCGAGATGCTCTTTCGCCGTTGAAACCAGAAACTGGGTATGTTCGCCCGGCCCAATCCGGTCTTCCACCATGGCGGTAAGCACCGCGTCCATCTCTTTTCGCCGGATGGTGGGAGAGTAGACTTCTATCTTCATGGTAACCTTACCCTCGTGCGGCCGGACCGCGTATATAACCGGACAGGAAGCAACGCTTCACGCAACATTCACAACCACAGACAGACGCCCTGCACCCCGGCGCACAAAGACTACCTGCGGAGGTCGGCTATTTTTTGTAATTCTTTGGGATTAAAGAGATCCCGTATATTCAGAATGATAAGGTACCCTTCTTCCACGCGCACCACGCCCTGTATATATTCCGCCCCAATACCGGAAAGCATCTGGGGAGGCGGCTGAACCGCTTCTTTTTCCACCGTAACGACCCGGGAAATCCGGTCGATAATGACCCCCAGCTTCATCCGGTCAACCTCGATAATGATGAAGCCCGACAACAGTTCGTCTTCTTCGGACGTGAACGCCTTTTTTATGTGGAACCGCTTGTGGAGGTTGATGATCGGAATAATCTCGCTGCGAAGGTTAAAAATCCCTTCCACATACACCGGAGCGTTGGGGATGGCCCGTATATCCTGAACCCGGACGATTTCCTTGACGTCCATTATGTTAACCCCATACAGCTCTTCGCCGAGTTGAAAGGTGACTAACTGGCTTTGTTCTGACATGCGCAACCTCTGGTACTCAGTCTAGTATGAAAAACAGCCGAGATCAACCACCCGCGCCTCACGGACGGGGAAAGGGGTCCGCGGATGTACGCGAAAGAGGGATACCGTGTCCGCAGAGCTTCACCTTCTTCCCTTCCCGTCCTTACTTGGCCAGTTCCCGGAAGGCCGGAAGGTGTTGGGCTATGAGATCCCGGGCTGATTCCATAACCTCTGCGGCGGCGGCGGTTTTTTCCTTCCCAATTCGGGCAAAGTCCAACTACCGGTGCATACCGCCAGAGCATAACGGGATGTTTGTGGCAGCCATGGAAGATGTATTGGCGGCATACGGAAACATTGCTTTGTTTGCAGAGTAAACGCCGATGCTCTGGCGAGGCCGGTGGCGTGGTTACAATATTCTTCCGTATGGTTTATACTATTCTCGTTCCCTTCATATTCCGGCTCAAGGAGCTTAAGTTATGGAAACGAAGAGTTTACGGCCGATTATCCGCGTACTGGAGGACAAGTGCGTTAATTGTCACCGCTGCATTATGGTATGCCCG
>JAIRWM010000039.1 GCA_031268975.1 Treponema sp.
TAATTCCGGGCAGCTTTTGCCTGAGCATATCCTTATTTCCATACTGAAGGAAGGTTCGGGAACGGCCTGCAAGGCACTGCTTTTTCTGGGGATTGATCTTCTGGAATTTCGGGAGGCTCTTGAAAACGATGTTAAACGTATAGACCAGGGACACTATGCCGGGGGTACGGTTGCGATTCTCCCCGGCGATGTGCCTCCCGCGAAGCGGACAAAACAGCTTCTGGAAAACGCGGCGGAAGAGGCCAGGGTGCTGGGTAAGGACCATATTGGGACGGAGCATTTTCTTTTCGCGGCTCTGCGGGAAGCGAATATGCCGGTGCGGAATTATCTTTCGTTCCGGGCCGTGGACGCGGAGATGCTCAGGGTGGCGGTGGAAACTACCGTTAACCCGGTACGGCCCTCCCGGGACGCGGCGGCGCGGGCAAAGCCGGCTGTGTACCCCGTGTTGACTCCCTTTCTGGATGAATTCTCCAGGGATCTTACCGCGCAGGCAAAGGCCGGGAAGCTTGATCCGGTTATCGGCCGCGAAAAGGAAATCGAGCGGGCGGTACGGATTCTTGCCCGGCGCACCAAAAACAATCCGGTGCTGATCGGTGAAAGCGGGGTGGGAAAAACGGCTATTGTCGAGGGCATTGCCAGATACTTTACAAGTTCCCTCGCTCCGGAGGCGTTTGCCGGCAGACGGATTCTGTCCCTTGATATGGGGATGCTGGTGGCGGGAACAAAGTATCGGGGTGAATTTGAAGAGCGGCTGAAAAAAATAATGAAGGAAATTTTCCAGGCGGGGAATGTTATCCTCTTTATCGACGAGATTCATGCCATTATCGGGGCCGGCGGGGCTGAAGGAACCATCGACGCTTCCAATATGCTCAAGCCCGCCCTTTCCCGGGGTGAGCTTCAATGCATTGGGGCCACGACTCTGGCGGAATACCGCAGGCATTTTGAAAAAGACACGGCGCTGGAAAGACGTTTTCAAAGTATAAAAGTTGAAGAGACGGGTGTGGAAGATACCGTTGCCATACTCAAGGGTATTCAGAAAAAGTATGAAGAACACCACCGGGTTCGTTTCTCCGAAGCCGCCGTAGAAGCCGCGGCCAGGCTTGCCGGGCGGTTTATTTCCGGCCGTTGTATGCCCGACAAGGCTATCGATGTGCTTGACGAAACGGCGGCGATGAAAAAGCTGGAATTTTCCGTGCAGCCGGAAGAAATATCCGAAATGGAAAAGGAAATAGAAAAGCTTTCGGCGGAAAAACTTTCCCTGGTAAGCGATCAAAATTACGAACGCGCCGCGGAAATCCGCGACCGGGTGCGGAGCCTCCGTTCCCGGCTGGAACAGCTCCGGGCGTCCTGGGAATCGCTGGAAAATCCCATCCCCGTAGATGAAAACGACATACGCCGGGTTATCTTTGAAACAACGGGAATTCCCCTGCAGCGTCTTGAGGAAGGAGAGTCCCGGCGGCTGCTTCACATGGAAGAAGAACTGCACAAAACCGTAATCGGCCAGGAAGAAGCGGTGCGCCGGATAAGCCACGCGGTGCGCCGTTCCAGGGCGGGCATTGCCTCTTCCCGCAGGCCGCTGGGATCGTTTATCTTTCTCGGCCCCACGGGGGTTGGAAAAACCCTGCTTGCGAAAGCCCTTTCCGAATATCTTTTCGGAAGCGCCGAATCGCTTGTCCGCATGGACATGTCCGACTTTATGGAAAAACACAACGCTTCCCGGCTTACCGGCGCGCCGCCGGGTTACATAGGCTATGAAGAAGGCGGCGTCCTTACCGAGCAGATCAGGCGCAACCCGTACCGTGTCGTACTGTTTGACGAAATAGAAAAAGCCCACCACGATGTTTTTAATCTGCTTCTCCAAATGCTTGAAGAGGGTGAACTTCGTGATAATCTGGGGCATGTGGTAAGCTTTAAAAACACGGTGATCATTATGACCAGCAACGCCGGAGTGCGGGAAATTTCCCGTGATTCCCGGCTTGGTTTTTCCGCTTCCGCCGCCCTCATGAGCGCCTCGGAAATAGAGGCCGCCGCGCTGTCCGAGCTCAAGCGGCTTTTTAACCCGGAATTTATCAACCGCGTTGACGATGTTATCGTGTTTAACGCGCTCTCTGAAAAAGAAATAGAGACGATTCTGGATTTACAGCTTGAGGACCTCGCCGCCCGGCTTTCAGAACAGGGATACGGCATTACGGTGAATCCCGCCGCCCGGCGCGTCCTTATTGAAAAAGGCTGGGACCCCAAATACGGCGGCCGTCCCCTGCGCCGCGCCGTGCAGAAAGACCTGGAAGATCCCCTGGCGGCCCTTTTGCTGGAAGAAGAGTTTCCCGCTGCCACGGTATTTACCGCGGAAGGCCGTTCCGGCAAAATCCGCGTCAGGGCAAAACGGCCCGAGGAAACCGGAACGCCGGAAAGCGCGCCCCGGGTTTTGGCCGGCAGGTAGCAGGTAACGTCCAGGCTTCCGTTCTGAAAAAAAATCTTGAAAAAGCTTGAAAATTCCCGAAAAAGAAGGTACATTGTCGGTAGGACATCACAGGGAGGTGAATATGAAAAAGCGCTTATTTCCCGTTCTTTTCGTTCTACCGCTTCTCCTGATTACCTGCTCTCTCCCGAGCCTCTCCATAAGCGGAAAGGCCGGGTTTCCTGTTATTGCTCCCGCCGATTATTCCACGGACCAGATATATTCAGACCTCGCAGCGGAGCTTCAAACCTTTGTCGACGGCGAAAGCGTCAAGGACGTTGCGCTTGTCAGACACCTGCTCAACCCTCTTGATGAAATTGAACGTCCACTAATTCATGTCGGAGGTACAGCTTCTTACCAGTTGACTGCCGAAGATATGAATTTCGCTACCTCGACTAAACCGGGTTATGGTATAACGGTTCCCGATCTTGGCGCTGCTTTCGCCCTTTTAAGTATTTCCACATCAGATGTCGTCGCCGTGAGTATTACGATTAGTTATGTGGTGGAACCCGCGTTTACCTGGCCTCCCGGCGGCTTCAGGCGCGGCCTTGTCCGGACCGGGCGGCTTGTTTTCCGGCCTGTTTTGCCCGCTTCATGGGTTTTGCCGCCGCCTGAAATTGATCTGAGCGGCGCCGCCGTCGTGTTAAAAACCGCCGGAAAAGAGGATCAGGCGCTGACCTTACAGAAAGATACCGGAGGAGGGGTATGGTATTCTTCCCTTGACGGCAAGACGCTCTACAGCGGTACAAAAGTCAGAATTACCGGTACGGTAAATTTTCCCTCAGGGCTTCTGGTTCCTGATGATGGGTTTTACGTCTTGCATATAAAGGCCGTTCCGGAGATCGGCGAATTGTCGGAAGTTGCGCTTACGGGGTCTTTCAGAGACGATACGGTATCGTTTGAGGTCCCGGTCGGGATACACTCCGTAAATTTTAATAAAGTCGGGATCCGTTTTATCCTTAACTATCCGATAGAGGGTCTTGTTTATCGTGTCAAAATACCGGCTTTGACTCTTGAGGAGGAAGTCAAAACAGGTTCCCGTGGTCAAAAGGCAGAGGTGGTTGATTACAACAAGGATTTATTCGTCAGAGCCGACAACAATGGTTCCGCCCCGTATTTTCTCAATGCTGCCATAAATATTGGTCCCGGTGATGATCCGGATTTTGCGGGAGAATACGATGCCGAGATGGTTGTTTATGACGTGGCTCCGGGAGCGACGCTCAACATTACGGCAAAACCCGAATTTATCTTCGATATTGAAAGGGCAAGGCTGAATCTCCACAAGGTCCTCGCCGGAAGCCGCCCGGATATTTATCCAATCGGGAAAATTCCCAACGATGATATTGGCCTCGACATAAATGAGCTTCTTGAGCCCTACGATAAATTCTTTAAGGCGGAAAACGTTGTTTTCAACGACATTAACGCGGCGTTTTTTGTGCGCGGGTATGACGATTTTCTTTCCGGTGCGAAAGTAAAACTATGGCCTTCGGAATCCCCGAACTATCTTAACCTGGACCGGGACGGAAGCGGTTATAGCTTCTTCAATACGTCCTCCGCGCCCCTCTCGCCGGAAACTTTGGGGACCTCCTTTACCGGCACACTTCCTGCGGGCTTGATCCGCTTTGACTTTGACGAAATACAGAAAATTCTCAGGGCAAGGCCGCCGAATCTTTTTCTCCACTACGATGTCCGGCTCCCCGACAACCCGGTCACGCTTGAATTTGACGAAGACAC
>JAIRWM010000068.1 GCA_031268975.1 Treponema sp.
AAATTAAAGCCAGGATTGCAGGTAACTGAATTTTTTGGTGTGGACGATTTTGCGGCCCTCAAATTCCCCTGCTTTAACAAACATATCTTCCAGTTTGGCGGGAATGGTTATACCCGGGACTTCGCCGGAAACGGTAAGCCGTCCGGCCTCGGCCCGTTTTGCCCCCAAATGGAAAATAAAGTTAACCGCGTCTGAAACAACGGTGCCGGTTTTTCCCGGCGGTTTGTAGGTAATCGTCCCGTAATGGAGGGAAAAAACAAAATTCACCGGGATCGAAAGGTTCAGGCTTTCAAAGGCGATAAGCGGAGCGGAAATCAACATCCGTATACAGGAAATGACCGCCGTTTCAATGCATTTTGCCTTTGGCGGAATAAGGAACAGGCAGTCTTTGCCGGTCTCCATCCACAAAAGTCCTTCCGCCGGCTGAAAATTTTTATGAAGGAACGCCAGAAGTTTTCTGTAAAGCTGCCCGTAGGCGTTTTCACCAAGCCGGGCGCTCAGGGCCGTTTTTCCCTGAATTGCGGCGTAAAGCAGATAAACCGGAATGGTCTGCCCGGCGGCGATGCTTTTCCAGGCGGGGAACGCTCCGGACGGCAGCTTTATCCCCCGTTCCGTGGATTTTTCTTCCGCCTTTGCCGGGGCGGCGCCTTCACCTCCGGACGCCTGACGCCAGGCCGCGGCGCTCTTAAGCCGCCGGGGAGTAAGCCCCGCTTTCAGGGCCGCCGGGCCGATATAGTCGGCCGCGCCGTCAAAAAACCACTGGGCGGGATCCTTTATCGTTCCTTTTGGATCGATGATCCCCCACGGGGCATTTTTGCAGCGTTTTTTTAGCTGCCCCGCGGCTTTTTTCCCGTCCGCCGCGGTCAACCCGGAAAGGTCGAGGTAATGCGAATCTTCCGGATCGGGAGAATGTTTTGCCAGCGCAGAGGGCGCCAGAAACTCCACATCTTTCCCCGGAAACGCCGTGTGCAGAGCAGCGGCTTTTTTGGAAAAAACATATGTTTTCATTGGTTAAGACTTCTCCAGATTGGCTTGATACTGCCTGAAATGTACAGATCCGGAACTTTGTTCTGCCGCAAAAACACTGAGCATCGCCTGCCCAAGACTCATAAACAAATTCCGGGAAATCGCAAGGCTGTTGGGAGCCGTTTTTGATTCAAGCTCGACGACTTTTTTTATCGCGTCGCCTTTGAGACAGTCGGTCATGTTATGGGAATAACGAACCGGCCCGGCGTTTAACCCTATCCGTACCCTGATGGGAGAATTTAACGGATTGCCTGTCTTGTTGTATATAAAAAGTTCATGAAGAATTTCCATGCCGGCAAATATGGCAAGCTTGTCTTTATTGCCGAACATAAACGCCGCCAGCGCGCCATCGCCTTCCCAGGACCAAAGCCTGCCAAGGCGCGACACAACGGCGTTTGTTACAATAACCCGCATATCCCTGTAGGCTTTTTCTATGCTGTTTCCCGGATTTTCCTTTACCAGTACGGAATTTCCCGCTATATCGAGCCGTAGAAGCGTCATGTGGCGTTCATCGCCGCCCTTAAGCCGCCCCCAGTTCAGGCTTATCCGTTCCTTCTGGTTTTCCATAAACTGACCGGTAGCTTTATCGTAGTTGTAGCCATGCTCAATAATGCCGCCGATTACATCGTCCAGACCGCGAAGATCGTAACGCCTTCCCATAAAGCCGCCAGAATCTATCTGAATGAGATGCTCGACAAAATCCACATACCTTCCGTCCCGAATCATATCGATGACAATACGGCTTGCCGCATCCTGAGTCGGGATGGGAGAATCTTTTGGATAGCCGCTGCGCTTGTAAATGTCATAGTCCGGTGAAACCATTCGAACAAAGCGGATCATGTCGGGAACTGACAGGGAAGTATACAGACACCTGCGGCAATGCCGGCCGGAAAACTTCTCATTTTTCATGGTAACAGTATATAAAAAAATCGGACGATGGTATATAACCCTGATTCGGGGGAGCGCATCTCCCTGACAAGCCGGAACGCCCCAAAGGGAAGGCGCCCCGCCAAGAAAACGCGCGCGAAACATTGAGCGCGGCTCCCGGTAATGGTAGCACGGCGTAGGCCCCGCAGAGGTAACACTTCCCGGCAAGACCAAAGGGCTGCCGCCTGGGACAGGCGCACAAACAGTGTACCGGCGGGGCCTGTTACCGGGAACGGCGCGAAGCAAGTTCGCACCTTTTCCAGGGACACCCGCCCGGTAAACGCGCGCGAAACATTGAGCGCGTCTCCTATAATGGTAACACGGCGTAGGCCCCATAACCGCAACAGTCTCCGACAAGGGCCAACGGGCCGCCATTCGCATGCCGGTTCTGTCTGCGGGCGTTCCGTCTTTACCGGCTCCGGCGCCGCCCTTGTTCGCGGGCTGCTCCGCTTCCCCTACTCGTGGCTTCCCGGCATGGAAACTCACGAAAAGGGTACAACGCATTTGCCGGATACGCAAGGCTTGGTAGCGGATAATTACCACTCTCGTACATTCTGTTTCCGGGTACTGTTTCTTTTTCGGTGTCAATTAACTTTGGAAAGAATCGTTTGACATATACGGCATCTACATGATTCCTGCGTTCCGCTTCCACATACTATCTCATAGCCACTCCTGAAAATTGTTTCATAAAAGGTAAAACCAAGGTAGCGGCTGTTCAAGATGTACTTGTTTTGACGGTTACCTTTCTTTAATGAGTTCTTTAATTTTTTCTGCTGAAATAACAGCGGCTGAAAACTTATCAGGCGATTCGCTATCATCTATTCTTTTTTGTCGAAGCTTCATGTTAAATTCAGCCCATTCTAATACTGTTTTATTATCAAAAGTTATATTCGGCGAAATACCGTGATCGAGCAGCCATTCAACAGCATCATAATTATTAGCATACATAATTGCTTGATGCACCAATAAACCTTTATCATCTAAAATGAATCCATTTTTGATCAATTCATCCAATATACCTGCGGTACCATCTGTCCAATATCTCATAAATTCAACGCCAAGATTATATGATATTTGCAAAAGGGGTATCCTGTATCCGACGGGCTATGGGAGCCGGCGCCGATTGTTTTTTCGAGAGAGGGTACGGCTTGGCGAAAGCCAGGCAGACCTCGACGCCAAGAGTAATCTACAGACGGCAGCCGAAAACAAAAATGCGGGA
>JAIRWM010000084.1 GCA_031268975.1 Treponema sp.
TATTTGTTAAAAGTACAGACAAAGAAGGCGGAGTTGTCTTTTACCTGTTTTATTTCAGTTGTCAAAACCATGCTTTTTCAGAGGATGTCTTTGTTTGAATGGATACTGACCCCCTCTCCACCGGGAATAAAACATGCCCGTCCTGTAAACCAGCCGGAGTTTATATGGTAAACGCTATTTTATTTTGGACACTAATGATATGCCCAGCTGAATATTTTTGCGGAATCACTATAAAACAACGGCCTTTCAGCCAATAATATCCGAATCCACAAATAATTTTTTGTTCATACTTTTTCCCTTAAAATATATTTTACCTTGTCATCATCTTTGGAAAGTTTTTTTAGATCGTTTTCAGATATTATCCCGCTCAATTTTTTTATCAGCGGTGGATATTCTTCTTCCCGTATATTTTCCGATGATAAATTCTTGAAAAAATCTTCTACTAATTTTGACAAACTGCGGTTGTTATTTTCCGCATATTTTTTTGCGGATTTTATAACCGTCTGGTCAAGTTTTAAAGTTAATTTTGTTTCCATAATTATCTCCTATACGTACAAATACATCATACAGAATACGGTTCGTCAAGTGATTTTTAAATTTTTACAAAAATTTAGGCAACATTACACATAACAGGCCTGTTTACGCTTCGCCGCCCATTGGGCGGGGCGGAACCCTGCCGCGGGCCGAAGGCTTACCTGAAAAAAGCCTGGTAGGAGCGGGGGCTTGTGCCGGTGATTTTTTTGAATATTTTGGCGAAATAGTTGGAATCGCTGAAACCGGCCATGCCGGCCGCTTCCTGAATCCGGGCACCGGCGTTTTCCCGCAGGAATTCCCTGGCCTTTTCGATTCGTACCCGCGTCAGGTAATCCGAAAAGGTCTGGTTCATCTCTTTTCTGAAAAGGTGGGAAAGATAATACTCGCTGACATACACTTCCCGGGCTACGGCTCCAAGCGACAGATCGTCCATGTAGTGCTTCATGATGTATTCAACGGCCCTAGTCATGTAGACGCCGGTCTGTTTCCGCTCCCGGTTCCGGTATACCGTATCGATAAAGCCTTCCATCGCCCGGGCCGTGAGAAAACAGAGCCGCTCAAAATCGGTATCTTCTTCGCAGATTTCAAAAGAAGCCTTGGTAATCGCGTTTACTTCCTTGAGCGGCGCTCCGGCGTCCACGGCGGCGCGGGAAAGAAACGCGATAAGCTCAAAAAGCTTTACCCGTATGGTTTCCAGGTTGCCTTCCGCAAAACTGAAAATCTCGCTCAAAAGGCTGTTCAACAATTTCGTCGCCTGCTGTTTGCTGCCGCCGTGCACAAAAGCGATAAGCTCTTTTTCCGTTTCTTCAGGATAGCGGATCAGCGTTTTGCGCTTTTCCATTTTCAGAAGTTCCGCGGCGGTTATTTTTCTTTCGATGATAAGTTCCGCGATGGTCGCCTGCTGTTCGGTGATCCTTGCCCGCTGCCGCAGATAGGCGCTGTGTTCCCGCGTCAGGCTGTTCACCATGATAAAGAGTATCTGAGCGGCGCTGGTTACGTTGACGCACTCCAGAGCAGGAACGGCGCCGGCAAACAGGGCGGGATCGGCGTCCAGGTTCATGGGGCGGGTTTTTTCGGCCAAATCGGAAACCGCCATTTCGTCGGCGTCCCAGAGCATAACCGGGCCGCAGGCGATGGAACCGATAAGGGAAGCATTATACACAATGGGAGAGGAACACATGACAAGCCCGCATCCGCAGGAATAAATATACGGCTCGCCGAGTTCGAGGGATTTGCCGCCGCCGTCCGACAGGTGTTTCCTGCATATTTCGCAGCCCCGCGCCGAAGCGCAGATCGAAGGGGAATTCCTTTTGGCGGCGACTTCCCCGCCGCGGGCGTCGTAGAAGGCGGTGTCAAGCCCGGTCACCAGAAAAAAATGGTGGAGCAGTTTTTCAACCTGCCCAAAGTCAAGGATATCCTTAAGCTGCGGCTTTGTTTCGATCGTTTGAAACACCTTCAATTGTGAATTCAGAATCCGCTTTTGTCAATCAATCCCGCTTAAAAAAGCATGTTTTCCGCAAAAGCGTCCATAAAGCCGGGAACCGAGGCAAGCTCCAGGGTTTCGCTTTTTGCCCGAATCCGCCGGCAGGTTTCGGCGAACCGTTCGCAGGTAAGATTCCGGACGGCCCCGCGCAGACTCAGGTTTCCGCAGACGGCGGTTTTGCCCCGGAATTCTTCCGGAAGGATTCCCGTGGCGATGGCGTTTTCCGGGTCAATGAAAAAGCCGAGGCCCCCCGCGATATAGACCGTATCGAGTTCTCCGGGCGCAAGACCCTCTGCGGCGCAGAGCAGCTGTATTCCCGAGCGGATTGCGCTTTTCGCAAGCTGATACTGCCGCACGTCCCTTCCCGAAAGGCGGATGGTACTGTTTCCGGAACCGGAACTCCACAGGGGCCACCCGTCCGCAAACTCGTCCGCCAGCGCGCCTGTTTCGTCAATGGCGCCTGTTTTCAGCATGGCGGCCACCGCGTCAACAAGACCACATCCGCAGATACCTTTTGGCGGCGCGTTGTCTATGGTGGTAATCCGCGGATTTCCTTTCTGTTCCGGCAAACCGGCGGCACCCGGCCGCGGCGGGTCAACGGTAACCCGGTTGATAGCTCCCGGCAAAGCACCCATGCCGCAGGAAATTTCCGCTCCTTCAAAGGCCGGGCCCGCCGCCGTTGAACAGCAGCGTATACGGCCGCCGGACCACAGGGCCATTTCCCCGTTTGTCCCAATGTCGATAAAAAGCGATTTTTCGGGCAGGGCAAGCATATCCAGAACGGCCAGGCCCGATACAATGTCGCCGCCGACAAACGCCGCGATTCCCGGCGGAAGGTACACTTCATTCACCGAAAGGGAAAGCTCTTTCCCCCAAAAGCGCCGTTCGTCGAGAAAAACCGGCGTAAAAGGGATTTCCCCCATTGCAGACGGATCGGTATTGGTAAACAGATGAAGCATAACGGTATTTCCGCTGACGCTTATCCGTTCAATTACCGGGAGTGTAT
Organism: Treponema sp.; assembly: GCA_031268975.1. Lineage (GTDB taxonomy): Bacteria > Spirochaetota > Spirochaetia > Treponematales > Breznakiellaceae > JAIROH01. The sequence continues at coordinate 3,024 of JAIRWM010000084.1, forward strand.
GGCTGTCGATAAAGGCGCGGAGCATGGTTTCAATCTGCCGGTTGATAAGGGAAAAAAGCTCCCCTGTTTTACCCTTTCTCGCGGCATCGATCCGGCTCATTACATCGGCGCCGAAAATCCGTTGATCGTTCAGGGCGGAAACCGTTTCCAGCGTTTCCCCGGTATCAAGGTCAACAAGCTCCGCCGATACCGTCGTGGTTCCGATGTCGATACCGGCCCCGGCCCTGACGGCCTCGGCGGGCCGCCGTTTTTCGGCGCGGCCCGTCCTGCCGTGAAGATCCGGCGCCGGGGTTCCGGTAATACCGTCTGCCGGAAGCTCAACGTTTATATCACGGGAAGGCACGGTCCGGCAGGCAAGCAGGGATTTTCCGTCCGACATAACGCGGCATTTCCCGCAAAGGCCCCTGCCCCCGCAGGGCGCCGAAAGGGGAATCCCCGAACGGGCCAGGGCGGCAAGCAGGGTTTCCCCTTCACGGATTTCGCAGCTGACATTACGGGACGGTATCGAAAGTTTCATATAACGGAGCCGGTTTCGTTCATTTCGTTTCGCTCATTTCGTTTCACCCGGCCTGTCAGTGGACGTACAGGAGCCTGTCCATCGCGGCAAGGTTTTCCACAGGCGCGGCGGCGGGGATTTCACAGCCGGCGGCGATGAGGGTTGTGGAATTGCCGGCGGCGATACAGGCTTTGACGGCTTTTTCAACAGTTTCAGGACTCCCTCTCATCATCACTTCCACGGGATCCATGTTTCCGTTTACCGCCGCCGCCGTTCCCTCAAAAAGTTTCGCCGCGTCTGCGAAGTCCACCATCCAGTCTATATCCAGTATGTCGGGAAGGACTTCTTTTAAGGGTTCCAGGATGGAGCTGATGTTCCCGCAGATATGGAGCTTGACCCGGCCGCCGTTTTGGTGGACATAGTCCACAATGGCCTTGTCCCAGGCCAGACCGTAACGCCGATACAGCTGTGGCCCGATAAGGGACGCGGCGGCGTTTCCCACGCCGATAATATCCGCCCCGGCGTCCATCTGGGCTTTGGCAAACCGCTTTTGCTGTTCGTGAATAATCGCAAAAAACTCATCAAGGTATTCTTCACCTGCGGCAAGATCCATCATAAGCTCGTTAAGTCCCCGCAGATCCGCGGCCTCGGCGACACAGCCTTCCACCCAGCCGATAACCGGATAGTCCCTTCCCGCCTTTTGCCGGAGCAGTTCGCAGCCCCGTACCCGGTCAAGCGTCCGTTCGGTTTCCAGCGGATCAAAACGCCGCAGTACGGAAAGATCAAAATCACCGGTTACCAGGGGTTTTTCGGCATAGGGAACGCCGTCTTCCGGGAAAATAACCCTTTCGCCGAAAGCGGAAGCCTCCCTCATCGGGTCGGAGATAACGCTCAGGCTGTCGACGCCGTATTTTTCGGCAGAGATGAGGCTGCCTTCAACGAGCTTCCGGTAATCGGTCACATATTCCCGGTACGACACGCCCGCTTCCCTGGCTATAACTGCCATAAAAATGTTCATGTTGGGGATTTTGTCTACCGGTTTTCCCTCCAGACGGGCGTTAAGCCGTTCGCTCGAAGTCATAAACCCGTCTAGTTATAAAAGGCCCTGCACACTTCCGCCGCGGAAGCGGCGTCGGAGGTGTAGGCGTCCGCCCCAATCTCGTCGGCAAAACTCTGGGTAACCGGGGCGCCGCCGACCATTACCTTAACCTTGTCCCGTATCCCGGCGCTTTTTAACGCGTCGATAACGTCTTTCTGGGCCATCATTGTAGTGGTAAGCAGGGCGGAAAGGCAAAGCACTTTTGCATCGGACGCTTTTACCTCATCCACAACCTTTTGGGTATCGCAGTCAACTCCAAGATCGCTCACCTCTATGCCCTTGCCTTCAAGCATCATCTTTACGAGGTTCTTTCCGATATCGTGTAAATCGCCCTTGACGGTACAGATTAGCGCCTTTCCCACGGGGGTAACACCGGCTTCGCTCAGGGCCGGTTTAAGGACTTCCGAAGCCTTGTTCATGGCACGGGCGGCGATAAGCACTTCGGGAACGAATACTTCGCCGCGCTTGAACTTGCCGCCGATAACGCTCATTCCTGCGATAAGGCCCTTCTCCAGAATATCCGCGGCTCCGACGCCCTGCTCAAGCGCGGTCTGGACGGAGAGGACAATATCTTTCGCCTTGCCTTTCTGCAAAAGTTCTGAAATTTCATTTAACTGTTCCGCGTAATCCGCCATTATGTAACTCCTTCTCCTTTATGGATGATAGTTTCAAAACCAACATTTTACTATACCATCCGCCGATAAGCGATAACAATTATGTATCTTGCTTAAAAACGGTAGTTTTTTGTCTTCAAACAAACCCGGCGGGCGGCGTCAATTAAACAAGACCATCGAAAAATAGGTGACGGTATTCGCCCCGTTGTTGTATTTTACCCCCGCAGAACGGCTTAAATCGGTTACGTTGATCCCGGCCGCCTCTATGGAAGAAATCTTTTTGTCCGGGAAACGGCACGGATCGGGAAACGCGCAGGATTCTCCGCCGGCGTACAGTTTGCAGCAGGGGCAGCTGCCGGCCCCGTACACGGGAAATGTTCCGCCAAGCTTTTCGCGGATTTCAACGGTAAGGGCGGTATGCGTTTCCCTGGCAAGGGTCATCCCCTCCCAGTCAAACGAATCCTCAAGGCGGTACTTTGTGGTAAAAATAAAGGCGTTTTTGTATGAAAGGATCTTTGCCCGCTGTTCTTCGAGGGCGCCGGAAGCCGGAGGGCAGGTCCACGTCGTATTGTAATGGCCGCAGACGTTTGTCGAACAGGTTTTGTACAATTCGGGGGAAAAAACCAGTTCCGCCGTGGAAATAAAACCCCACTCATACGCTTTTCCGGCGGCCGCGGCCTCCAGCAGTTCCTTCATACACTTCCCGCAGCGGCGTTATATGTTAATCGGATACAGGCCATACTTTTTGCCGCAGCGATAAAGCGTTACGACATTTTCCGGCGGGCAGTCCCCCTGTAAGTGGTTCGCCGGAGCAAAGATATACCCGCCGCCCTTTGCCATTGCGCCAATCACGCGGACAGCTTCCCGTTCCACATCCTCCGCCGTTCCCTGCATGGCCTGCTGTATATCAACGCCGCTGTGTAAGACAATATCATTCCCGAACTCGCGTTTCAACCTTGCGGAATCCATGTCGCGGGCCAGGGGCTGGAGCGAATTTAATATGTCAAGCCCGCACTCGATAAGGTCGGGGATAAAGCAGCTCATCGCCCCGCAGGAATGGAGCATGACCTTCATGCCGGGGTATTCCTTTTTCACCGCGCCGAACAGCCTTGCCATCGGCCCTTTAAAGTACTTACGGAACATTTCGACCGATATGAACGGAGCGTTCTGGGTGCCGAAATCACTGGCAAACTCAACCCATTCCAGATACGGGGCTATCGGCCGCAGAAAATTGATATAGATCCGTATCATCAATTCGGTGAGCCTTTCTATGAGTTTTTCCGAGAACAGCTCTTCTTCGTACAAATTCACAAAAAACTGCTCGGCGCCGCACAGATACTGGCCGAAGTCGAACATCAGGCCGCTTGTCGCGGTCGCCGCCGTTACGGCATACGGGGTGTTTTCGTAGTAGCCGCGGGCAAGTTCGCCTATTCCTTCTACCCTGCCGGGATCGTCGGGATCGGGCCAGGCATAGGCGTCCAGTTTGGCGGGATCCGGATCGGCAAGGGGATGAACGGAAATCGCGTTGTATTTGTCATTCTGAAAATGCCCTATGCCCCATTCGTCGATGACATTGCCGCCGTCGTCGGTGTAACTTTTAAAATTTTTGGGCTTTCCAATATTGATATGACGAAAATCCACGTCAAGGGCATCGCTGATTCTGTAATCCTCGTATTCCGTAAGGGTACCGGGCCTTATCAAGCGGCCCGCTCCTTCAAGTCCCAGTTCCTTCAACACGCCGAAGTAACATTTGTTGTGAAGCCTCGAAGCGCAGCCCCAAAGATCCATGGGGACCCTGTCCGCTTCCCGGTGAGACAGAATTGTCCGAACCCGTTCCCTTCCCGTCATAATCTTCTCCAAAATACGCCGTTCTTATCTGGACTTCGCCACCGCCAAAGCCAGTTCACGCGCGGCAAAAGAAACGTCTTCGGCGGTATTGTCCCGCCCGAACGAAAACCGCATCGTACCGCGCTTGTATTCCGCCGGAACGCCGACAGCTTCAACTACATGCGACGGTTCCACCGACGACGAGTTACACGCCGCCCCCATTGACGCAAAAACCCCCGCCATGCTCAGGCGCAGCAGGCAGAGTTCCGCCTCAACTCCGGCGGCGCTGACGCTGACAATGTGAGGCGCGCCGCCGGGCGGGGAGTTGACAATTACATCGGGGATGGACTCTATTCCATCCAGAAAAATTCGCTTCAGCTTTCCAAGATGGAGCGCGTCTTCTTCAAGGCATTCGTTCAGGATACCGGCCGCCCGTCCGAAGCCGATTATGCCGGCAACGTTTTCCGTACCGGCCCGCGCGCCGCCTTCCTGTTCTCCGCCCCGGATTACCGGAAAAACCGGCGCGTTTTCCGCCGCATACATCGCGCCAACGCCCTTCGGCCCGTAAATTTTATGCGCCGATACGCTGATAAAATCCGCGCCCGCCTCTTCCGCCCTGATCCGAAAAACGCCCAGAGCCTGGACGGCGTCCGTATGGAAGAAAGCGCCGCCGTTGTGGGCGATTTTACACAGGGCCGCCGAATCGTTAACCGCGCCCGTTTCATTGTTGGCGGACATTACCGAAACAAGGCTAACATCAGGCCCCATGCGGACTTTCAGTTCGTCAGGCGAAACAACTCCGTAACGGTCAACCGGCAGACATTCAACGGCAAACCCTTCGCGCGCAAGCGAATCGGCGCAGCCCAGAACGGCGTGATGTTCGACCGCCGAAACCAGTATCCGCTTTCGATCTCCGTCACATTCTGATACGGCTGAACGCAGCGCGAGGTTAACGCTCTCCGTGCCGCTGCCGGTAAAGACAATGCGGCCCGGGCCGCCGATCAATTCCAGTACCGTCCGGCGGGCGGCTTCTACCTCCGCCCTGACCGCCTTTGCTTCCGGGTAGAGGGAAGAAGGGTTATAGTAACGCTGTCCCAGAAAAGGAAGCATCGCTTCCAGAACCCGCGGATCCAAGGGCGTTGTCGCGGCGTGATCGGCGTAAACTTTCATCCCCAAACTTCCGGCGCCAAAAACACGGCGGACTATTTCCGGACCGGCATGATCTCCACAAGATATCCGTCGGGATCCCTGATAAAGTATACGCCGAATTCGGGCAGGTCATGATCAATGCAGCCCATCCCGGTATGTTTTGCCCTGGCCGCCTCCATGTCATCGGTGCGGAAAGCGAAGTAAACGGAATTTTCCCCGTGATCGTAGGGCCTGGTCCGGCCGTTCAGGTGAACGATTTCCGTCTGTTGGGAAGATTCTTCATTGCCGATAAAAGCAATTTCCCTGTCCTTCGCGTCCTTGCGGCGCAGTACCCTTAAGCCCAGTGCTTCTTCATAAAAAGCCAGGGACTTTGCCATATCGGTGACATAAAGACAACTGAACTCCTGTCTAAAAAACATAATTCCTCCATCAGCAAAACTCTGCCGGGAATCCGCGCCTTCAGCATTAACGGCTCAGGATATCCAGTATCTCATTAACCAGTTCGTTTTCACCCTGATGCGCGACAAAAGGTCTCCCGCTTATAACGGGGCATTTTTCGTCTTTGAAAAATTCAAACATCTCTACTATCAAGTCGTATCCTTCTCCCACATATTGGGATTCCCACAGATTCAGAACTTTAACGTTTACCCGAATTTTTCGCTCCCAACAGGCGTCCTCTATCTTTCGTGCCGCGGTTGTCATGGCTATTCCGCAGGAACCGCCGGCTACAAGCACTTGTCTGGTTTTTGGATTATCCTTCACGTTTCCCCAGAATCCGTACAAATTCCCCGGCGCTTTTGGCGGCATATAATCCACAGAGCAGTTCCCCGTTGGAAAATATGCTCATTACCTCCTCAAGGTCTTTAGCCGCCCGATTTTTGTCCTTGCTTGACAGGGCGATGAGAAATACCATCACTACCGCCAATTCCTCGTCCGGATCGAACATGTTCCTGAACATTACGGGACGGCCCAGCGTAGCGGCGGCAACGCACGGTTTCAGTACGCAGTCATCCGCAAAAGCGTGGGGGATCGCTACCGGCAGCCCCGATGCGGGAATCCCGGTCGGATACTGCTCCTCCCGGGTTATAACGGCGCCGGCATATTCGGCTTTTACGCAGCCGTTTTGTACAAGAAGCCCCGTCAAAAGGCTGATTATCCCCCCGCCGCTGTCCACATCAGCGTTTATCAAAACATTTTCTTCCGTTATGGACAGCATTGTTCAGCCTTCCCTGCGTTACGAAAAAATCATATATCCCCGGACGGTCATAAAATCCAAAAACCTTATTTTCCGGTGAACAGCTTAAACGCGTTGACAACGACAAAGCCAAGGGGGTCGCCGCCCATATCCAGAGAGCTGTTCAGTACGGCGGGATCGCCCATACCCATCGACGCCATGGCCGCGGTCTGAACGGGCGCCATAACGGAGGCAAGGTACAAAAGCGGGATATTAAGGAGCAGTACAAAAATCACCATGCGCAATATGTTGCCCTTGAAGAAAGGAGCGACGGCGCCGCACTGCGCGGGAATCACCGCGAGACTCGCGATGGGCAGAAGACTGTTTCCCGGCAGGAACATGCTGATGACAACAACCAGCGGATAGAGAATAACGGCGCTGGCCAAAACCGCGGGGCTGCCCATGAGGGCGCCGCAGTCTATCGCCACCCAAATTTCACGCCTGCCGCTGAATTTTTCGTGTACCAGGTTGACAACCGCGTTTGCTATCGGGATAACCCCTTCGCAGAGTACGCCGATCGTTTTGGGAAGGAAGACCATAAAGACGCCGACATTGACGGCAAGGTTAAGAGCCGCGAAAAGCGAACCTTTGCCGAAAAGCCAGACAACGACGCCGATGATAAACCCTATAATGGCGCCCATAACGCCCTGATCTCCGAATACGCCGAATTTTTCCCGGATGGTATCGGGGGACACGTCAACGTCTTTAAGACCGGGAATTCTGTCGAACAGCCAGTTAAAGGGCTTTGAGATTAAGCCGAACAGGGCGTAGCAGCAGGATATGGAAATACCGGGCATGTTGTTGAATTCCTGGTATTCTTTGGCGGTAAGATCGCCGAGGAAAGTTCCCACAGTCAGAAATAGTGTCGCCGCCAGAACGCCAAGGGTAAGGTTGCCGGTCATGGCCCATACAAAACAGCCCACAACCTGGCCGTGCCAGAAGCTCCATATATCGGTCCACATGGTCTTGGCGGCCCGGGTCATAATCAGGATAACGTTTACCACCATAACCGCGATAATGGTAAACGCCGCGCCCGGCCAGGAGAAAGCGAGCCCGGCAACGCCCCAGCCGATGTCGTTTACCGGCGTTGTCCGTCCGATAATCTCAGCCAATCCCTGAACCGTCGGTCCCAGCGCGGTAGTAAGGAAGCCGGTCATCATATTCAGACAGGTAAGGCCTATACCGGCGTATAAACCGCCCCTGAAGCTTTTTTTGAATCCCGCCCCAAAGCATAAGCCCAGAATGAACAGGACGATGGTAATGAGGAGCGATCCGCCAAGATTCAACAGAACACTGTTCACTACGGTATTAAAAGTTTCCACAATGTACCTCCAAAAAATTGATTATCATCAAACCGGATGAAAAATAAACTATGGCGTATAGTTTGCTTCCATCAGCTCGACAATCTTTTCCACCAGGGCTTCTTTTTCCTTTTTTGCCCCAACCATTAAGGCAAGCCCCTGAACCCCAGGCGCTTTGAATTGTTCGTCTACCGGTCCCATCCAGCAGACAACCAGGTTTTTTCGCCCTTTGAACTTTTCGTCCAGTTGATCGAGCCGGCAGATCTCTACCCTATAATCCCTGCGCTTTTTGGCGTCCAGGTAATCCTCAATGAATATCTTCGCCATGTTCGATGTGTTGATGGCCGCCCCGCAGGCGCAGACTATCAATTTTTTTTCCGCCATTGTATTGCCTCCTTCTGTTCGAAAGCGCATTCGTGCCTGAACCGGGCATCGGTTAATATGCCGCAGGCTAAAATCCGCTTTTTTTGATCTCAGCAAACCTCCTTGTTTTTCATGGAACCGCCGCGTCATACCAATCCCCCTGACAGCGCCACTGGAAGATTTTAAAATGGAATGTTTGATCCCGCAATTATTTGTTTGTCAGGAATCGGTAATTTTTTGTCAAAAAGAGGAGGTACTTGCGAAGAAAATCCTTGAATTTAACAACAATTGACAGTATAATGGGCTTTCATGCTGACCTTGGAACGGCAAAACGCCATACGTGACATTCTCCATAAAGAAAAAGCGGTAAGCATTACCGCACTTTCCGACCGGCTTGCCGCGAGTACGGCCAGCATCAGGCGCGACCTCGAAAAGCTTGAACGGCAGGGGCTGCTCAAGCGTACATA
>JAIRWM010000174.1 GCA_031268975.1 Treponema sp.
AAAATATTTGTCGATAGAAGGCCGGCCTTTGTCAAAAGAAAACGAATCAATCGTATATTTTTATAAAGGGCAGAAGTTTATTCCCCACGTAAAACGATTGCTGCGGTACGGCAATATAACAGTTGAAATAACCGTTTTGCCGTCTTTTGGCGCAAACGGCAGATCCCGAAAGGAAATTTGCCGTTTATGCAGGGACATGATAACGCAAAGGCTTGATGAAGCAACCCCGCTGCGGGGTGCGGCCACGCTATAGCCGTTCCGCGACAGCGTCAACAAATTCCCAGGAATCGAGGGCTTTTGGCTGTGCGGCGAGTTTGGCGAGATCGCCGGTCATTTTTCCCGCTTCAATGGTATCAACGACGGCTTTTTCAACGCGCCGCGCAAAGGCGGCAAGTTCCGGCGTAACATCAAGTTCGGCCCGCTTTGCCAGCGCGCCGGTCCAGGCGAAGATAAGCGCCGCGGGGTTCGTGCTGGTTTTTTCGCCTTTTTGCCAGCGGTAATAATGCTGTTGGACGGTGCCGTGGGCGGCTTCGTATTCAAAGGCGCCCGACGGCGAGACAAGGACGCTTGTCATCATGGCAAGGCTCCCGGAGGCGCTGGCTATCATGTCGCTCATCACGTCACCGTCATAATTTTTGCAGGCCCACAGAAAGCCTCCTTCGCCTTTGACGACTCTGGCTACGGCATCGTCTATCAGCGTATAAAAATAACTGATTCCCGCCGCGGCGCACTTTTCCTTAAATTCTTTTTCGTAGACCTCGTTGAAGATCGCCTTGAATTTTCCGTCATAGGTTTTGGAAATGGTGTCTTTTGCCGCGAACCAAACGGGAAGTTTCTCTTCAAGCGCGTAAAGAAAGCAGGAACGGGCAAAACTTTTTATTGACGCGTCAAAGTTGTGAATGCCCTGAACAACTCCGGGGCCTTTAAATTCCGCCACGGTAACGCGCCGCTGTGCGCCGTCAAGTCCTGTGTAGACAAGTTCCACCTTGCCCGGTTCCGCTATTTCCATTTCCGCGGCTTTGTACACATCGCCGTAGGCATGGCGTCCTATCACTATTGGGGCTTTCCATGTTGCTATCGAGGGTTTTATGCAGGAGACCACAATTGGTTTACGGAATACCGTACCGTCAAGGATCGCCCTGATTGTACCGTTTGGGCTTGGATACAGCGCTGCAAGGCCGTATTCTTCCCTGCGGGCAGCGTTGCTTGTAATTGTAGCGCATTTTACACCTACGCCCAGGCGCAGTATTGCCGCCGCGGAATCGGCGCTTACGCTGTCGCCGGTGGCATCGCGGTTCATCAGTCCCAAATCGTAGTATTCGGTTTTTAAATCAACATACGGAAGGATGAGTTTTTCCTTTACCAGCGCCCAAAGTACTCTGGTCATCTCGTCCCCGTCCATCTCGACCAGGGGAGTTTTCATGCCTATCTTCGTCATTCGTTTCTCCATTCCCCAGTATACCGGTTTTGACTATACTGAATACAGGGGGAATCATGGCGCAAATAGAGGTGATTCAGGGGGATATTACCGCCGTTGATGTTGACGTAATTGTAAACGCGGCGAACTCCGGTCTTGCGGGAGGAGGAGGCGTTGACGGCGCCATACACAGGGCGGCGGGACCGTGCCTTTACGCGGAATGTGCGCGGATTGCCGCCGAAAAAAAGAAGGCAGGCGGTGAACCCTGTCCCACGGGGGATGTTGTGATGACAGGCGCGTTTAATATCCGCTGCAAAGGCATAATTCATGCCGTCGGCCCGATCTGGTACGGCAGCGACAAGGACGGGCTTCTCGCGTCCTGTTACAGAAAAAGCCTTCTGCTTGCGCAGCGGGCAGGTTTTATCAGTATAGCGTTTCCCAACATCAGTACCGGGGTTTACGGCTATCCCAAGAACAAGGCGGCGGCCGCGGCCGTTAAAACCGTGAAGGAAACGCTGCCGGAATGCCCCGGTATCGGGCGGATTGTCTTTGTCTGCTTTGACCGGGAAAATTACGATCTTTACAAAAAGCTGCTGCCCTAAAAACCGGATTTTCAGAACGATGCCGCCGTATGCTCAAGTTTACCGGGGTTCGTCACTTTTCACCCCCCACGCCGCTTTCACTTTTTCTTCGCACGCCGAAGGAACGGAGACGGTTTTAAGCCGGGACTTTTCTCCCGCCACAATAACGATGTCTTTTTTTGCGCAGCCCAGCGTCCTGGCAAGGAAGGCGGCAAGGGCGCTGTTTGCTTTGCCGCCTTCCGGGGCGGCGGCAATCCGGATACGGAGGCGGCCGTCTTTAATTCCCGCAGCCTCAGTTTTTGACGCCCCGGGGACGGCTTTGACGGCAAGGATCAGGCTGCCGCCTGAAATACGGGAAACGCCTTCCATGTCAGCGAGCCGGCTTTGGCAGCCAGTAAAGCCGGCCAAGCTCCCATGTGTATGAATAGTCTGTTTCGCCGGTTTCCGAGGGATACACGGCAAGGTTTGAAAGCGCCGCGGCTCTGAAGGACAGTTCCGGGGGGGGCGCTTCCGCCGTTTTTTTCGCGGCGCGGGCCGGTTCCTCAGGGCCGAGAACCGCGGGGGCAAGGAGGGGTTTTCCCCGGCGGGCAATGACGGCCGACTTTGGGAGCGGAAGGGGCGGTATGTCGATACGGGGGCCGAAGAAGCGTATTTTATCCTGGGGAAAATATACCGTTGAGAGCGAAGAAAGAACAGCGGTAATTTTTTTTCCACCAAGACGTCTTCGCAGTTCCGCCGCGGCTTCTTTCAGCTCCGCCCCGGTAAGGGGGCGGGAAAGCCGGGCCAAAAGGGCGGCGGCGGGAAAAGAAAAAGCGCCGTCAAGGCCCAGTGCGAAAAGCCGCTGACGGAATTGTTCAAGGGCAAAAACCGCGTTCCTGTGGGGGACAAGAACGGCGAACAGTAAAGGCCCGGTGCCTGGCTCTGTTTTCATTGTTTCTGTTCCATGATAGAGTATTTTCATGAAATATAAAACCAGTGTATTAACGACCCGTTTTGTTGATCTTCTTTCGCGGTGGCCTGGGGTTGAGTGCATTTCGCTTAACGAGGCCGCCGGCGTTTCCACGCTGGATCCGTACTTTGCCCTGATTCTCGATGTGTACCACAGCGGAACAATTCCCTCTGCGGAAGAACGTTTCCGTCTTTATGGGCCGGATGCGGCGGTTTTTGAGAATTCCAGGTACAGCGATAAAGACAGATTTTTAATCGGTGATATTCCCCTGCGTTTTGAATTTAAATCCGTCAAAAAAATTGATGAACTGGTTTTCATCGCGGATACAAAACGGGAATCTCTCTGGCTTGTCAAGGATTCAGGAACATACGGTTATTACCGCCTTGTCAACGGGGAAATACTTTTTTCACGAAGCGGATGGATTGATAAAATACGGAAACGGCTGGCTTCCCTGGACGATGATTTCTGGAATCAAATGCGGGAACTGTGCCGGTCGAAAATGGAACATCTGCTAAGTGATCTTGGCGCGGCTCTTATCAACAACGACGCGTTTCATTATCTTGTGTCGTCGGCCCTGTTTATCAAAACCGCCTGCCTTGTCCTGTTTTGCATTAACCATTGTTTTGAGCCGTCACACCGGGGTTATTCAAAAAAAGTGCTTGAACTTCCGGTTCTGCCTGAATCCTACAAAGCCCAGTTTGAGACATTCATTCAGGGGGACGCTGAACTGACAATGGAACGGAAATACGGCCTCGCCCAGCTTATCGCAAAGGGGATTGTCGGTCTTTGCGTAACGCGCTAAGGGGTAACGCAAATTTTTACGGCGCCCGTACAGCCGTAACCGGACCGTGCGCCGCGTTAGTCAAATTCTCCGGTAAAGCGGGGTTTTCTGGTTTTATCCTGTTCAAAGCTGCTTATCCCCCAGTTGAAGCGGCGTTCGGCGTCCATCGTTGACGGCGGGCCGTGTCCGGGCAGGATGATGTAATTGCCCGGCAGGGACAGTACTTTGCCCCTGAGGGCGTTCATTTGAATGGTACTTCCATATGAATGGCTGGTTTTTCCGACAAGCCCGGCGCTCAGGCAGTCGCCGGTAAAAATGGTATGGCCTGTCCTGTAAACGGCGGAATCCGATGTATGGCCGGGGACGGCGATAACTTCCACGGTTATTGAATCCAGGCAGATCGTGTCGCCGTCTTTGACAAGGCATGTTTTGTGTTCCTGGACAACAGGGTTTAAGGCATATACATTAACGTCGTAAATTCGTTTTAGTGTACGCAGTCCGTGAACGTGGTTAACATGATCATGGGTTATAAGTACGCCCCGGAGTATGTATCCGTGCCGTTCAATAAATTTAAGCATGGGCTCTTCCATACAGCCCGGATCGACAACGATGGCGTCCCTCCGGGAATCGTTGTCATACAAATCCGTTCCCAGAATATAACAGTTGCTGAATCCGTATGTGCAGTAATGCATGAAAATTTTCATCGCTGCTCCGGTTCAAACACCGCCTCGGCGGTATTGGAGGACTTAAAGGAAATTCCATCCTGGACTGAGCCGATAAAATACGTTTTTTTCAGGTTGCAGTCAACAAAACTGCTCTTTAGGATTTTAGCGCTTATAAAGCGGGTATTATAGAGATTGGAGTCGTTAAACGTGCAGTCCGAAATATGGGCGCCCCCGTAGTTCAGGTGTATAAGCTCCGAGCCTTCAAAGGTACAGTTGTGTATTTTGGATCCCGCAAAGGAAAGAAACTGAAGATCGCCGCCTGAAAAATCGCAGTCAATAAAGTTGGCAAAGTCGAAAAAACACATCCGCATTACCGCGCCGGTAAAAAGGCACATGGAAAAAGACGCGCCCATAAAGTTACAGCCGTAAAAAGCCCGTCCGGAAAAATCCGCGCTGACAAAACCAAGAGACGGCGCGTTGATGTCTTTTACAACCGGGTGTTCCGTTATGTAGTCGTTTATCTGGCGGGCTTCTTTTTCCGGATCCACTGAATGGACGGCGCAGAGGTGAGAGCCGGAAAGGGCCGTCCTGCCGCATCCCGCGGCGCAGGGGATCAGGGTGAACATGATTAACTTTATTCCCTGAAAGAATCTAGGTCAAGGCGCGGCGGCAGAGACGGGGGTAATCCGGTTGAAAAACAGGCCGGACGGGGGTATTATTGGGCATGTGCTGGTATTGCGGTTCCCCGGTTGTTGAGAACGAGCCCCTGGGCAGGAGCATGCGCTGTTCCTGCGGTAAAGATCTTAGATCGTGCCGGAACTGCCGGTTTTATCTTCCCGGCGCCAGGGGAAACTGCGGCGAGCCGAACGCGGGTGAAGAAGGCGACAAAGAACGGGGAAATTTCTGCGACTGGTTTTCGCTTAATCAGAAATTTCGTTCCCAAAGCGCCGGGGAGCAAAAGTCCCGGAGCGCCGCGGCCGGGGCGAAATCCGCCTTTAATGATCTTTTTAAATGAACCTCTTCGCTCCTCCGGGCGAGGTATCTTGTAAGCGCTGCATCGTCCACGAGGTTCGGTCTGCAAGGAAATTATTTAACTGTGGGGTTTGTTACCATGCTGTCTAAATATAACATTTTTGAACCGCCCCGAGGGGCGGGGTATCAAACCCCACAGCGAATGAACCTCTTCGCTCTGGGGAAAGGCCGTCCATGAGCGGTGATGTTGTAAAAGGTATCGTTATAAAAGGTTCGCGGAATATTTTTACCGTCCGCGCCGGCAAAAAGGAAATGGAATGCCGGATAAAAGGCAAGATACTCAAAGACATGGAAGGTTTCTATAATCCGCTCGCGCCGGGGGATGAGGTAACGATAGAGCGGCGTTCCCCCGAAGCGGACACGGCGCTTATCCTGTCCGCCGAAAGACGGAAAACCCTGCTGGCCAGGTTCAACCAAAAAGGACAAAAACCCCAAGCGCTGGCAGCGAACATCGACCTTGTTCTCTGCGTTACCAGTCCCGCTTCACCGCCTTTCAGGCCGCGCTTTATCGACAGGATTCTCGTACAGACCGAAGTTTGCGGTGTTCCGGCGCTGGTTCTTTGCAACAAGTACGACCTCTGCCTGAACGATCCTGACGTGGAGGAACGTCTTGAGGATTACGGACGTATCGGTTACGGAGTTCTGCGGGTTTCGGCGAAAACGGGACTGGGAATGGAAAAGCTGCGGGAAATGATCGATGGAAAGAAAACGGCCCTTCTAGGCCAGTCCGGCGTGGGAAAAAGCAGCGTTATAAACGCACTTGCCCCGGCGCTTAATATGAAAACCGGCAGTCTGAATGAAAAGTATGACCGGGGGAATCATACCACAAGTCTTTCAGTGATGCTTGAACTGCCGGAAGTTCCGGGGTTACCGGGCGGCGGGAAAACGTTTGTTATAGATACGCCGGGAATACGGCGCATGGTTCCCTGGGGACTTGGCCGGGGAGAACTTGTTTCCTGCATGAAAGAATTTGCCCCGCTTGAAGGACGCTGCAGTTACGGCGCTTCCTGCTCCCATGTGACAGAACCGGGCTGCAAGATTCTGGAGGCTGTTTCCGCCGGGGTAATCCACGAAGACCGGTATGAAAGCTTTTTAAGGATTCAGAATGAGCTTGAATGAAAAAGCCATACGCCTTCTGGAATTCCACAAAATACGGCAGGCTGTGGCGGACCGGGCGCTGTGCGCCGGATCTGCGGAAATAATCCTTGGCGAAATTCCGCTTGTCGATCCTCAAGCTGTGGAAGAACAAAAAGATCGCGTCTCGGCAGTCTGCGATCTTGTTAAAACTTCGGGAGACGAAAGGCTTCCGCTGCCTGAAATTGGCTTTCTGCTGCCGAAGCTGGAAGTGGAAGGGGCCGTTCTTGACATTGACGAAGCGTATGCCCTGGGGCTTTTTACCGAACGGGGGGAGGCGCTTCGCGCCTGGCTTACGCAGGATGAAAAACTGCGGGAGGCCGCGGGAACGGCGCCTGACATGAAGCCGGTCCGCGACGAAGTATTCAAGGTTATCGGCAAAGACGGAAAAATACGGGATCTCCGGGAACTGAAAAAAATCCGCCAAAGAATCAGGGATATTTCCCGCGATCTGGAAAATGTTACAGCCAGATATACCGCCTCTGAAGAAACCCGGCGCATGCTGCAATCGTCCCTGCCGTCCCAGCGTGACGGCAGGCTTGTCCTTGCGGTAAAGGCAAACTTTCGCGGCAGAATCAAAGGCATTATTCACGAGCTGTCTTCCACAGGCCAGACGGTTTTTATTGAGCCTGAAGAATCCGTTGAGAAAAACAATCAGCTTCTTGTTGAACAGAGAAACCTTGAAGCGGAAATCCGTAAACTCCTTGGGGAACTTACCCGGCGCATTGCGCTCCGCCGGAAAGATCTGACGGAATTTTACCGCCTTGTACTGTATCTTGAAACGCTTCGGGCAAAGGCCCGGTATTCCCTTGATACCGGGGGCCGGTTCGCGCTTGGAGCCGCGGCGGGAAAGCAAAGCGACGAACCCCGCGCGGGACTCAACGTGGTACAGGCGCGGCATCCGCTTCTGGGGAAAAACGCCGTTCCCGTTGATTTTTCGCTGGACGGCAAAACCAGAATGGTAATTATTACGGGACCAAATACCGGCGGCAAAACCGTCGCGCTTAAAACGGTAGGTCTCTTTGCCCTCATGAACCAGTCGGCCCTTGCGCTTCCTGCGGGAGAGGGGACAAGCCTTCCCGTGTTCGACAACGTGTTCGCCGATATCGGGGATGAACAGAGCATAAGCCAGTCACTTTCCACTTTTTCCGCCCACATGGTAAACATTGCGTCAATTGTTTCCGAAGCGGCGGAAAATTCCCTTGTGCTGCTTGACGAGCTTGGATCCGGCACAGACCCCGAAGAAGGCAGCGCCATCGCAATGGCGATTCTCGACCACTTTATTGAAAAAAAAAGTATTGTCGTCGCCACTACTCATCACGGGGTATTGAAAAATTACGGGTACAGCAGGGAAGGAGTTGAAAACGCTTCGGTAGAGTTTGATCTTAAAACCCTTTCGCCGACATACCGGATTATCATGGGGCTGCCCGGCGAAAGCAGGGCTCTGGAAATTGCCGCGAGAAACGGCCTTGGCCCGGATCTTGTCGCCCGCGCCAGATCCTGTCTTGACAAAGAACGCTCGGACATATCGGCGCTTATCACCGGGCTCAAGGAAAAACACCGGGAGCTTGATACGGTTTCCCGCAGGGCCGCGGAAGAAGAAAAACGACTTAAAGAGGAAAGGCGCAGGGCGGATTTAAAAGATTTAAGCCTTAAACAAAAAGAACACTTTTTGAAGATGCAGGGCGCTGGAGAGTTCAGACGGCTTCTTTCCGAAAGCAGACAAAAACTTGAAAATCTTGTCCGGGAACTCCGTGAAGGAGAAATAAACCGGGAAAAAACAACAACCGTAAAAGAATTTATCCGGGAACTGGAAGAAGATTCGAAAACCATAGACGCGGCCCTCGAAGCGGAGGAAGAAGCCCTCGAGGCAGCTGCCGGGGCCGGGACTGCTTTTACCGGGGCGGAGGGAGCCATTGTTCCCGGCGCGGAGGTACTGCTGCGGGAAAGCGGGCGGCGGGGCAGGGCGCTGCGAAAAGACAACAAAGGCGGAAGCCCCAGCTGGATTGTGGAAACAGGATCGGTAAAAATGAGTTTTCCCGAATCGGAACTTGTCCCCGCTTTTCCTTTGGAAAAACAAAAACCCCTCATCAGCGTCGCCGGTTTAAACTTTTCCGCCGAGCCAAAAATCGAGCTGAATGTTCTTGGCATGAGGCTTGACGAAGCCCTTGAAGCCCTTCGCCGCCAGATAGACGCCGCCGTACTTGCCGAAATGAAAGAATTTTCCGTGGTTCACGGCAAGGGCGACGGCATACTCCAAAGCGGCGTTCAAAATTACCTCAGGCAGGAAAGCGCCGTGGCGGACTTTCATTTTTCCCGGCCCGAGTCAGGCGGTTTCGGCAGAACAGAAGTAGTGCTGAAAGGATAACGCGGTTCCGCGAAGTTCAGGCTTAAATTAACCGAGTGGTTCGCCGACAAGTTTCCCGAGACTTCTGTCAAGGCGTATTTTGACATGGCGAAGCGGCTCGGTAACAAAAAGAGCTACCTGGCAAATTTCGATAAGGGTTCCCGGCGCGATTTCGCCCAGAGCTTCAACACAGGCGCCGTCGAATGAATTAAGGCGGCCAAGAATGGCCGTAATGGCGGCTGTTGTTTTGCCCTGTTCTTCTTCCAGACGTTTCAGCGTTTCTTCCATTTTGGTTTTTCTTTCGCTGTCCGCGGAGGCAGCCCCTTCCGCCTCCAAAAGTTCTTTGAGCCTGGCAAGCTTTGCGCCGATGATCCGGAGATTGTAATTGAGTTTTTCTTTTTCCTGGAGGGCGGTAAAGTCGATCCCGCAGTGGATATGAGTTGCCCTGCCGGATTTTTTTCCTATACCCCCTGTTTTTATGCCCTGGACAGCGTAAATCTCCCCGCCGAGAATCATTCCCTTTTCGCCCATGTCAATTCTTTCCATGGCATAGACAGAAGAATTGATAATATCCGCGTCGACGCTGATCGTTTTACGGGAGGCGACTTTGCAGTTTTCGATAAACTTTGTTTTGAGTGCGCCGCCGACCTTTACAAGCGCCCTGCCCCGGCCTATTATGCCCCCTGATACGACAAGGTCTGTTTTTGTTATCGCTTCAGTAACATCAAATGTTTGTTTGATGTTAAGCGATCCTCCCGAATAAATTTTAAAGCCGTCCGAAACGGGACCTTCAATGCTGATGTCTCCGGGAAAAACAATATTTCCCGTGTGATAATCCACGGCGCCTTTTATTTCCAGGGAACTCTGCACACGGAGTACATTCTTTTCTTCGATGAACTGGCCGTTTATATCCGCGTAAATAAATTTTCCGTCTGTCTTTGTGTGCTCCCCCCCGGATACTCCTTCGGGCCGGATCGTTCCGTGAGTGATGACATTTCCGTATATATCCCTGCCGTCCCGGCCTTCTTTTCTGCCCCTGAGCCGGGCGAGGATCTGGCCTTTTTTTACGATTATAAACGGCGAAAAAGTATGATAATCAATTTGGGCGTTTCCTTTAGGATCAGCCGGCGGCAGTTTGAGGTTCGGGTTAAGCTCAAAGTATTCCAGGACTTCTTTTACGGGAGGATCTCCCCTGGCCAGGACAATGTTTTTACAGATTTTCCGGTTCATGTTACAGTCGCCGGCCGCTTCCTGTATGTTTTCCCAGAGCAGGCCGTGGACAACATTAAGCCGCGCAAGGGCTCCGGCGATGGAATCGGCCTTGAGCGGCCGGCTGTTTCCCACAGGCGGGTAAAAATCGCCCCACGCTTCAAGGTTGTCTTCGGTAAAGTGAACCGCCACATTACCGTCGTTTTGGCCCCCGGGCAGCAGCGTGATTTTTTCATTTACCGGGTTTTCGGAAGAATCTTCGCCTGACAAAGCTGAACTTTTCCCCACATTCCGTCCGGCAGCGGGTTCCCGGGAAGGGGTTTTCTGGTTAGTCGGCACGTTTGTTCCCATAAAGTGTATTGGTTCCCTTTCCAAGTATCGGCAGTTTTTCTTCGAAGGACAAGATGAAGATGAGCCGCCGCAAAGACTTGCGGGAATGGGACAATTACTGTATATTTATGCATAATGAAAGAGCGGCTGGCCCGTCTGAAAGCGGTCCGGAAATTAATAAAAACGTACAGAATAGAATCTCAGGAAATTCTTTTGGGGCAGCTTGAAAAAGAAGGTTTTCTTGTTACCCAGGCAACCCTTTCACGGGATTTAAAGCTGCTCAAAGTAGGTAAAATTTCGGATGGACACAGCGGATATGTCTATTCCCTTCCCGAAGATGACGAGCGCCTGGAAGCGGAACGTACGTACATACATGACTTTCTGCGCGGCTATATTTCCATAGACTGGTCGGGCAGCCTGGTTGTGATAAAAACCTATTCCGGCCATTCCGACTCGGTAGCCCTTGCCGTAGACAATCTGGGCCTGGACGATGTCATGGGGACCATTTCCGGCAGGGACAATACCGTTTTTGTCGCCCTCAGGGAAGGCGTTACCGGGGAAGATTTCATGGCCCACATGAAAGAAAACATCCCCGAATTTGAGGAATAGTGCGTTTTAGGCGGAACGGTTACTTTTCACAAACGTGGATCAAACCCTGCGCGAAAAGCGTCGCCACATGGTCATCGTCCAGAGAATAGTACACAACCTTGCCCTCTTTGCGGTATTTGACCAGTTTGCTCTGTCTGAGCGCCCGTAGTTGGTGGGATATGGCGGATTTGGTCATACCCAGCAGGACCGCGATATCGCAGACGCACATTTCGGCGTGGAGCAGGGCGCTGATTATCCGCACCCTGGTAGTATCGCCGAATACCTTGAACAATTCCGCCAGATTTAGGAGGGATTCCTCGTCCGGCATGACTTTTCTGACCTGATTGACAACTTCCTCATGGATGACATTACAGCTGCATTTGTCATCATCAGATTTCCCTGAATGGTTGCTCATATATTCAACCATATCGAATTATACCGCCTTTGTCAAGCGGCCGGATCGTTCCGGAATACCGGATTTTACAGCGGCAACCCGTAAAAGCCCCGAATTTTAATTTTTTTATTATTTGGGTGTATCTCGTTCCCCGATAAACGGTGATAGTTAGACTGCACAGGAAACAACGGAGTTTCCAGGGTAGGTCAATTGCAGGAATTTAAAAAAAGCAGGGATATGTAAAAACAATTTAAAAAAGCTCTTTTGCGTGGAACGCCGGAATCAATGAGAGTCCGGCGTTTTTTTTCACTCGCAGCGGGGGACCGCCACTCAGGACAACCCCGGTAAATACCATGTGTCGCGATTTTACCATAAAAACGTATTGACAGATAATCTCGATTTTGATACACTATCTGTGAAAAATTTCACGGAATACCAGGGCCTGAGATGTCATTCTGTGAACGGAGGTAAAATGGCGGGGATTTCCGGGCCGTCAAGGGAGCGGCTGCTTCACATACTGCGTATTCTCGAGGCGGGCGCGGGCGCCGTTTTGACCTCCGCCGAGCTGGAAACGCTGAGCGGCTGGCCGAGTCATACCATACGGAAGGATATTTCCTGTCTGGGGGAGCCGGAAACGCCGGGAGAGGATCCGGCCGGGGAAGCGGGCACGGCGCTGGGGGGCAAGGCGGGCTATAACCCGGAGGCTCTCGCGGCGGCGATACGCGGGGCGCTGGGCCTGGACAGGCGGCGTGCCTTCTGCGTGGTCGGCCTTGGCCGGCTGGGGTCTGCCTTTCTCAATACGGACTGGAACACGGGGGGGAATGGTTCCGGAGGCGGCGGATTTGAACTTGCCGCGGGCTTTGACACAAACGTAAACCGCGTAGAAATACTTAAATCTCCGGCGCCGCTCTACCCGGCCTACAAAATGGCCGGCATGATAAGCCGCCTGGGTATAGAACTTGCCCTGCTCTGTGTGCCGGCCGGGGCGGCCCAGGCTTCCGCGGAAAAGCTTGCCGCGGCGGGAATACGGGGTATTGTCAACTTTGCCCCCGCCACGCTGACGCTTCCGGCGGGCGTGACGGTGCAGAACGTATATGTTATCGATCAACTCCGCGCTTTAGCGGTAAAGATGAACCAGGAAGTAGCCTCGGACTAAGAAAGCACTGATTTATTCAATCGAGAATAAATTAGTGCTACCTTAAAGTCCGTACTTCCTGAACAGCCCCACTTCGGGTGTGGTTTTTTTGGAGGAGCAATAGTTATGCGTGTTTACAATTTTTCTCCCGGACCTTCAATGCTGCCTTTGTCCGTACTGGAAAAAGCGGCGGCGGAAATGTGCGACGCGAACGGAAGCGGCCAATCTGTCATGGAGATGAGCCATCGGTCAAGGGATTTTAAGCCTATCATCGAAAAAACCGAATCGCTGCTCAGGGAACTTATGGGGATAGGGGATGAATACAGCGTACTCTTCCTCCAGGGTGGAGCTTCGCTCCAGTTTGCCATGCTGCCCCTCAACCTTGCCTCCGGCGGGAACGGGCCGGAGGGAACCGGCGGAAAAAAACGTATCGCGCTGGTCGATACGGGGATCTGGGCAAAAAAAGCCGCGGATGAAGCGGGAAAGTACGCACTGGTTGATGTCGTTTCATCATCAAAAGATAAAAATTACACTTATATTCCCGCGGCTCCCGCGCCTAAAGGCGATGAGGCGTACTATCATATCACCTGGAACAACACAATTGTCGGTACAAAATGGCCTTCCATTCCCGGCACGGGTTCTGTTCCGCTGGCGGCGGATATTTCAAGCGCTATCCTTTCCGAGCCGCTGGATGTTTCCCGCTTCGGCGTACTGTACGCGGGAGCCCAGAAAAATCTTGGCCCGGCAGGAACCACGGTGGTGATTATCAAAAAAAGCCTTATCACGCCCGCCCCCGCCTGGGTTCCGGCCATGCTCCGCTACGACACCCACGACAAAGAGCTTTCCATGTATAACACTCCGCCCTGTTACGGGATATACGTTATCGGTCTGGTACTGGAATGGCTGAAAAACCTGGGGGGACCTGAGGCAATGGGAAAAATCAACAGGGAAAAGGCCGCGCTTCTTTACGATTATCTGGACTCAAGCAAAATGTTCTATTCGCCGGTAGAAAAAAACTGCCGGAGCCTTATGAACATTCCCTTTATTCCCCGCGAACAGGATCCGGAAAAACGCGGCATCATCGAGAAACGCTTTGTGTCCGAATCCGCGGCCGCCGGCCTCCTTAACCTGGCAGGTCACCGCCTTGTCGGCGGCATGAGGGCCAGCATCTACAACGCCATGCCGGCCCAGGGAGTAAAGGCGCTTGTCGCCTTTATGGAAAAATTTGAAAACTTTTAAGGAGAACGGCCATGTTTCGCATACAGACATTAAATAAAATTTCTCCCCAGGGGCTTGAACTTTTCCCCAGGGGCAAATACGAAGTAGCCAGCGAGCTTCCAAACCCGGACGCGATTCTTGTACGGAGCGCGGACCTTCATTCGGTTACCATTCCCGAATCGGTGATGGCGATAGCCAGGGCCGGGGCGGGGGTCAACAACATACCCATTCAGGCGGCCAGCGAGCGCGGCATTGTGGTGTTCAACACTCCGGGGGGCAACGCAAATGCGGTCAAGGAACTTGCCATCGCGGCCATGCTGCTTTCTTCGCGGAACATTCTGGGCGGATGGTCCTGGGGCGGCAGCATCGCGGACAGGGCGGACGAGGTTCCCGAGCTTGTTGAAAAAGGGAAAAGCAGGTTTGAAGGCCCCGAACTCAAGGGCAAAACGCTGGGCGTCGTGGGCCTTGGGGCGATTGGCGTAATGGTCGCCAACGACGCCGTTGCCCTGGGCATGCACGTTACCGGCTACGATCCCTACATTTCCGTAGAGGCCGCCTGGAACCTGGCCCGGTCTGTGGAAAGGGCCGATACCCTTGAGGGGCTTCTGTCCAGAGCCGACTACGTTACCCTGCATCTTCCGTTAAGCGACACCACACGGGGCCTGCTTGACGCGGAAAAATTCCGCATCATGAAAAAAGATGCCCGGATTATCAACCTGGCACGGGGCGGCCTTATTAACGAAGGCGACATTATTGAAGCCCTGAACAACGGTAAACTCGCCGCCTATGTAACAGATTTCCCTACGGCGGAGCTGCTTGGCTGCGAACGGGCTTTGTGCATTCCTCACCTGGGCGCTTCCACGCCCGAAGCCGAAGACAACTGCGCCGTTATGGCGGTGCGTCAGCTTATGGACTATCTTGAAAACGGAACGGTGAAAAATTCGGTAAACTATCCCCGGTGCAGGCTCGAATTCCGGTCTTCCCACCGGCTTGTTGTGGCGAACCGGAATATTCCCAACATGGTCGGCCAAATTACCACCATACTCGCCGCCGGATCCATTAACATTACCGACCTTATCAATCACCATCAGGGAGGATACGCCTACAACATCATCGACACAGAACAGCCCATTCCCCCGGACCTGACGGAAAAAATCAAAGCCATAGACGGAATTATACGGGTCAGGGCTTTGGAACGGGGCTAAGGAAGCACTGATTTATTCAATCGAGAATAAATCAGCGCTGCTTTAACCGGGGAAGGGTTTACGGCGCAAGCCCTGAATTCTTACTTTTGTTAACTTTTTTAGTCAACAAAAATTTGCTTTTTTCTCTTCTCTTAGTATATTTATTGTATACGGTTTTTTGCATTACGTTGAAAATACCGCATATAAGAGAAAAAATTCTCACAAACGGTAAGCAGTTCTAAAATGTCCGATTTTGGGACTACAGCCCGTAAATTCACGGTTTCGATGACAAAGGTCGAGAAACCGCAAGAACCGGCCGCAAAATGACCAATTTCGCAACCGGTTCAAGGGAGAAAACTTGAATTCCAGATTACTGATATACAGCGCCGTTCTCTGCCTGACATCCTGGTTTTTAACCGGATCGTTTTCACGGTCGAAGGACAGTGAACCGGCGGAAATTCCCGCGCAAAAAGAGGCACTCCCCTGGCTGGAACCGGCTCTGTATCACACGACGGCCATGGACGCGGCAAAAGCCCCGGACCCGATATTGACCGCCTACAAAAACGGAGACAGGGAGCGGATTGTATCCTTTTTTGCCGCCCTTACCGGTTCTCCCGAATTCGCTGTGATAATCCTCAACAATGCCGCGCAGTACGATATCGCTCCCGCCCTTGCCTTTGCCCTGTGCTGGGAAGAAAGCCGGTACAACAAAAATGCCGTACATCAGAACAAAAACGGAAGCATCGACCGGGGACTTTTCCAGCTTAACAGCCAGTCGTTTCCGGAACTTTCCACCGCGGATTTTTTTACCCCGGAGATCAATGTCCAATACGCGCTGGCCCATCTCAGGTGGTGTATAGACAAAGGCGGCTCTGAGCTTTCCGGCCTGGCGATGTACAATGTCGGCACGAACCGGGTCAGCAAAGGAGGCACTCCCAAAGCGACCCTTGACTATATCTCGCGTATTATAGGCTACCGCAGGGGCATTGAGTCCCTGTACAGCAGCAACGTAACAGGACAGCCCCGGCCGTTTTCCGGCTGAGTGTTCCGGCGGCGCGGTGTTTTTTTTGGAGGCGCTTTGTACTTTTCAAGTATATTGTCCTGTGATATTCTTAATGTGCTGAAACATTGGAACGTTTCAGCAAGAGGCAAACCATGAAGACTATTTTGGTGGTTGATGATTCCCGCATTATGCGGCGTATTGTAAAAAACACGTTTGATTTGCTCAAAATACCCTGCAACTATCTGGAAGCCGGTAACGGAGAAGAGGCGCTGGGGATGCTTTTTTCCCAGCCGGTAAACATGATTCTTCTGGACTGGAACATGCCGGCGCTTTCGGGAATTGATTTTTTGAAAAAAGTTCGTTCCCGGGAAGAATACAAAAACATTCCCATTATTATGATCACCAGCGAAGCGGCAAAGCTGAACATAATAGAAGCCATCAAGGCGGGGGTAACCGCGTATGTCACAAAGCCGATAGACACCAAAGCCTTTCTGGAAAAGATATCAAAAATATCATTCTGATAAAAAAGGAATCCCGATTTCATGACTTTTATAACCGTAAGCGTTCTGATCTTTCTGTCGATTGTCGTTTCCGTGTACCTTATCGTTGTTACCATAGAACGGTGCCGGAACGAGAAACGCATTAACTTTATATACTGCCTTGCGGGAATTTTCTTTTACAGCCTTGGATATTTTATCGAAATGACCGGAGGCGATACGGGAAGCGGAATTGTCGCCGTAAAACTTATGTACATTGGCTCCTGTTTTATGCCGCCTTTCTTTTTCTTTTTTGTAGCCGACTACTGTGAACTAAAAATCAAAAAACACTTTTATAAAATCCCGATGTTGATAATTGCCGTTTTAAACTATGCATTGATAGCTACGTTTGATCATCACCCGCTGATTTATTCGGCATATCATTACAATTCCACGCAGACATTACCCGGAATACAGATTCAGCCGGGGCCGCTTTATCCGGTTACCACTGTCTTTTCATTTTTATGCATACTTCTGACCTGCGGCTTTTTAATAAAAGAACTGCGGGGAACAAAGGGCGTCCGCCGGAATGCCCTTGTAATGCTGCTTGTAGCTTCCCTGGCGCCTGTTTTTGCCCAGCTTTTATATATCCTTTTATTATTTGTCTTTCCCGCAGGTCCTCTTACGGGAATAAATTTTACCGCCTTTGTGCTTGTTATCTCAAACGCGATTCTTTACTTTACCATCCTCAAAAATGATCTTTTTGATTTGGCCCCAAAAGCATATTCCATAACTGTCGATCTTATACGCGATGCCTTTGTGGTTCTTGACAATAAAATGAACTATATAAGTTCCAACAGAAATGCCCGGCAGCTGTTTCCCGATCTTGAAAATTTCCCCAAAGGAAAAGATATCCGCGATTTTGAATACTGGCCAAAAGAACTGGCCGAAGCCGGCGATCAAAACACAAACCCCGGAGACGCCGGGGTTGAAAACAACTTTACCCTGCCCCAGCGCCAGGGCCGCAATTATTCCGGCTGGATGAACGCCGTTTCCGGTGAAGACAAAAAAACAGCCGGCTGGGTTGTACTTATCCAGGATATTACCGAAACGGTCAACTTGATAAACAATATACAGGCCCAGCGTGATCAAATTTCCGCCATGCAGGATAACCTTAAAGAAGGTCTTTTTCTTATGGACAGGAACTGCGTTATACAGCCTTCGTATTCACGGGCGCTGGAAAATGTACTTTCCTGTAAAAATATTCAGGGAAAGGATTTTGTAGATCTGCTGGGCAAATCATTTGACCCCAAAGATCTTGAGACAATACGAGACTATTTTAACATGCTGTTTGACGGCCAAATGGAAACAGAAACTCTGGAAGATTTAAACCCGCTTAAGGAATTCAGCTACACGAGCATAGAAACAAACAAAAACAAAACTCTCCAGGGGCTTTTTGTCACAGTGGATCAGGGCAAGGGGGATATGCTGATACTGGGAACGTTCCAGGACATTACCGCGGAAGTTGAACTAAAAAAACAGCTTGAGGAAGAAGAATCAAGGCGCCGGGATGAAATGCAGACGATTTTTGAGCTGATCCAGGTCAATCCCCGTGTTTTCAACGATTTTATCGAAGACGCCGATTATGAATTCAACCGGATTAACGAAACACTTAAAGAAAAGAAAACCTCCGCCCATGATGCGGTAGTAAGCATTTATCAGTCCATTCACGCGATCAAATCAAACGCGCTTGTCGTCGGGCTTGTGTCTTTTGGGGAAAAACTCCACCACCTTGAAACTACCCTGAAAGAACTGCGGGAAAAAGATCAGATTGGTTTTGACGATCTGCTCCACATTACCCTGGAATTGAACAAACGAATGCAGGACAAAGAAAAATTCCTTGACATCATAAACCGTCTCAAGAATTTTACCGCCGGAAAAGACGCCGATATGAAAAGCGAACGGGAAGTATTTATGGAAACCCTTTCCGGGACATGCGGCAAAGCGGCGCAGTACTTTGGGAAAAAAGCGCGTCTTTCCGTTACAGCCCTTGACGAGGAAGTCATTACCGGGGAACAGCGCAGGGCGGTAAAAGAAATACTGACCCAATTGGTACGGAACTCCGTCTGCCACGGCATTGAAAGCCCCGAAGACCGGGTAAAAAAAGGCAAGGAAGAAACCGGCGGCATCAGCGTTTCTGCCAGGCTTGAAGACGGCGGCATTCATATAATCCTTAAAGACGACGGCCAGGGGCTCAACTTCAAAAAAATAGCCGAACGGGCTTTTGAAATGGGACTTGTCAAAAACGAAGAAGACAAGGCAAACAAACAACTGCTTTCAAAAGTGATTTTTATGCCCGGCTTTAGCACGTCACAAA
Source organism: Treponema sp. (assembly GCA_031268975.1). GTDB lineage: Bacteria > Spirochaetota > Spirochaetia > Treponematales > Breznakiellaceae > JAIROH01. The sequence goes on from JAIRWM010000174.1 coordinate 18,821, forward strand.
CGGAAAGCATGCACGCCGGCCGGGGTATAGGACTTAGCCTGGTAAGCGACCGGCTCAGGGAACTTCATGGAACCATACGGATCCAAAGCGCCGCGGATAACGGCACTTCATTCGACATCCGTATCCCCGCGCAGTAACAAGGGCTATTTGAAAAGTTTCCGGGCAGCGGAAAGATGGCCGCCGCGCAGAATGGTAACATCATTTGTGGTGATCATCGCCCCGGCATCGTTCCGGTAAATTTCCTCGATGAGGGATTCCTTGCCCCTGCGGTTTGCGAAAACCATCAACACGATTTTTTCGGAATCTCTGCCCTTGGCCTGTATCACCGTAACCCCGTGTCCTTTCGAGCGGAGCATGGTCAAAAGCGCTTCGGCCTTTTCCCGGGGAACTATCGCCTGCACCAGCACTTTGCCAAGGCCGATATAATTTTCCACCATAGAGCCAAGATAAACCCCAAGGGAAAACCCTATACTGTAAACAACGCCTTTTATGGGGGCTTCCGCGATACCGGTAACTACCCTGGCGGCTACAAATGTCCACAACACAATTTCAAAAAACGAGAGAAACGTCCCCTGTTTCCGGTATCCTTTGTTAATCAATATTTGCCGCAGCGTAGCTATGGTAACTTCGATGGCTTTTGAAAGGAAAATAAGAAACAATTCCAGCGGAGGGACTACGGTAAAAAAATGAACGAGCTGTTCCATGCGTCAAGCATAATGCAAATGGAGGCGACTTGAACAGGGCGCGTGTTTTATTATACGATTCCCTCATGAGTTATGCCGTTATATCAACATGGAAAATGTCTTTGAATGGAGCGCTCATCGCCGGGGGTGTCCTCAAAAACGGGGGCACTACCCTTGAAGCGATCAAGGCGGGAATCAACGATGTTGAAAATAATCCCGATTATCTTTCTGTCGGCTACGGCGGGCTTCCAAACCGCGAAGGGGAAGTTGAGCTTGACGCCGCGATTATGGACGGATCAAGCGGCCTTTTCGGGGGGCTTATGGGGGTAAAAGGCATCGCCAATCCCATAGACGTAGCCGTTGCGTTAAGCAAAAAACGACTGAACTGTCTTCTTTGCGGGGCCGGTGCGGAAAAATACGCCCGTCTCAAGGGCTTTGAATTCAAAAACATGTTGACGGAAAAGGCAAAAAAACAATGGGAAGAACAAGAGGTTAAAGACAACGAACTTCTAAGCCTTGCTTCGTACAACGGCCACGACACCGTTTGTTTTGCGGCGCGGCAGGAAAATTCCCTGGCCGCCGGTGTCTCTACATCCGGGATTTTTTTAAAAACCCCGGGGCGCGTGGGAGACAGCCCCATTGTCGGCGGCGGACTTTTCAGTGACAGCGACGCCGGGGCCGCAGCCGCGACCGGAGACGGCGAAGACATACTCCGGGGTTGTTTGTCCCACGAAATAGTACGGCAGATGGAAGGCGGAAGAACGGCCAGGGAAGCCTGCGAGACAGCGCTTTTTAATCACTTAAAAAAAATGGACCGTAAAAACCTCAAAGTCGGCCCGATTTCCCTTATCGCCCTGGGCGCGGACGGCAGCTTCGGGGCGGCGACGAGCCTTGACGAATTCGCGTTCATCTATACCGACAGCGACAACCCGCCTGAGGTCTGGATTGCCGGGGCAAAGACCGGCATGGAAAAAGCGGCGGCGGAACGGCTAAACCAATACGCCAGGGATTAGAGTTGTTCGATAACTTCAGGTATCGAACAACTTCCACTAAAATACCGCAATTTCGCAGCCGTAAGGCGAGAAATTGCAGGGACTTGTGAGACAACCAACCGGGGTGTCGAACAAGTCTATTAAGCTATTCGCCGATATACCGCAGAAAGCGCGCTACCCTTTCGTTGTCCTTTTTCGCGCTGGTGAAAAAGTCGGCTCCTGAAACGTCAAGAACAAGACTGCCGCCTTCGAGGAAAAGCACCCGGCTTGCGACATGCTGGGCAAAGGACATTTCGTGGGTTACCACAAGCATGTAAACACCCTCTCCGGCCAGCTGTTCCAGGATACGGAGCACTTCGCTGCTCATTTCCGGATCCAGGGCCGATGTAATTTCGTCCAGAAGAAGTATACGGGGATTCATCATAAGCGCGCGGGCAATGGCAATGCGCTGCTGTTCGCCGCCGGAAAGTTCGTTATGCCGTGATTTTTCCTTGCTTGTAAGCCCGACTTTCGCCAGATAATACCGGGCTTTTTCCATCGCTTCTTTTTTCGGCGTTCCCAGAAGATGAACGGGGCTGAGGATCAGGTTGTCAAGCACATTCAGGTGAGGAAAGAGAACCGTCGTTTGAAAAACCATACCGCAGATAAGCCGGATTTTTCTGAGGTTGCGTTTTTCCTTTACCGAAAGACCGTCTACCAGTATGTCGCCCTTGTCTATGGACTCAAGCCCGTTTATGCAGCGCAGCAGGGTACTTTTACCGGTGCCCGAAGGACCAACAATAACCGTAACCCCTTCGGAAGAAAAACTAACGCTGAAATCCCGCAAGACCGTCAGGTCTCCGAAACATTTTGTTATATCTTTTACTTCAATCACGTCCATCGTTTTACCCCGCTTGTTCCCGTGTTAGTAAGAATAATCGACCCGTTTTTCCAGGTATTGCGCCAATTTGGAAAGAGGAAAAGAAATAATATAATAAAATACAAAAACGAGTCCCCAGATCGCGAAAGGCATCAAGGTTCTTTGGGTAATTCCCGCGCCGATTTTCGCCAGGTCGGCCAGCCCGATAATGGAAACAAACGCCGAGCACTGCAGCTGGTTAATGTACAGGGTGATCGCCGGCGGGATAAGAATCCGTATACCCTGCCGGAAAATTATTCTGGAGAACACCGAGAATTTACTGTGCCCCAGCGCGTAACCGGCCTCCCATTGAGCCTTGGGAACCGCCCTGATCGAAGTATTAACCAGGACGGCGAAAAACGCCCCGGTATTCAGCGACAGGGTAAGAACGCCGGCAGTGAACGGGTTCAGTATAATCCGTGAAACCATCGGCAGGCCGTAATAAACAAGAAACAACTGGGTTATAAGGGGTGAATTGCGCAGCGGCTCAATGTATATAAGGGGAAGGCTCGAAAGGATTTTGTTTTTCGAGGTACAGATCATCCCCAAAACAATTCCGATAGCCGTTCCGATGGCAATTGACAGAATGGTAACCGTCAATGTCATTCTGATTCCCCGTAAAAGGGCTATTATGTCGTTCGAGTTAAAACTCGTGTATTGATCAATCATGTACGGCCCTCTACAACACAATCTCTATGCGCTTGTTTATTGCTTTTGCGATAAACGAAAGCAAAAACGTAAATACGCAGTACGCGACCATAATAAACAAATACATCTCAAACGGCCGGGATGTACGCGCCGTTATTGTTCTTGATATACCCATCAATTCATTCACGGTAATTGTAAAAGCCGCCGACGTGGTAAGAACCAGATTGACAAAGTTATTGGTCAGTGTTCTGAAAGACAGGCGCAGCGCGACCGGAATTATTACCAAACGGAACACCTGAAACTGCGAAAGTCCCAAAGCGGCGGCGCACTGATAATAATCTTTTTTAATCGCCAGAAGACCTGAACGTATCGCCTCGCAGTTGGGGGCGCTTGTATTGATGCTCAGGCCGATAATGGCGGTAACCATGGGGTTTGTATTGATGCCCAGCGTAGGAAGCCCGTAAAAAAGAAAATACAGCTGTACCAGAAACGGCGTGTTGCGCAAAAAGTCAACCCAAAATGTCCCGATAATCCGCAGTACGGCAAAACGGGAACGGCGCATAAGGGCGACAATGAGGCCGAGAAAAAAGCCGAATATCAGGGTCAGCACGGCAATCAACAGCGTGTTGAGCGCGCCCATGCCGATCCTGGGCCAGTAAGCGTTTAAAAAACGAAAATTTAACCGATAGATGGTACACCCCCCTGCCTGACCGGCGTCCGCGGTTCCCGGCCGGCGTTTGGCAGCCGGCCGGTATTCATGATTACCAAAGAGCGGTCAAAATCGCGGAATCTTCTCCCCACCATTTTTTGTAGGTTTCCTGCTGCCAGCCCTGGGTAATATTCCACGACACAAACTGATTGACCCAGTAGAGGAACTGGGGATCTCCCAGCGCGACGCCGAAACAAATCGGGTCGGAGGTGTACTGCCGGGAAGGAGACACCAGTTTGCCGTTGGAACCCTTTGCCGCGTAATCTACCAGGATACTGTCTTCAAACAATACGTCGCATTTATTCTGATCGATCTGTAAAAGCTGTTCGGTAAAGGTATTCACATAAACGATATTCGCGTTGGGAGCGTAGCGTAAAACAAGGTCTTCGCCGGTGGTGCCCCGGCCGACGGTAACGCTTACATTCGGACTGTTGATATCCTCTATATCCCTGAAACCGGCGCCGGCCCTGGTAAGCATTTTAATGCCGACCCTGAGGTACGGTATGGACATGCCGACAAGCTGGGACCGGGCAAGATTACCGGTCATGTTGGCGCAGACCACATCAACGCGCCCGGACTGCAGCGCGGCAATCCGCGTTTCCCCCTCAACTTCCACTATTTCAAGCTCAACTTCCAGCGCGTCCGCCATGTGCCTGGCCCAGTCGTAGTCGTAACCCGCCGGATTCCCCAGATCGTCGTAGAAACCCATCGGGATACCGCTCAGGGAAACCCCGGCAATCAGTTTGCCGCGCTCCTTGATTTGCGCGATCTTGTCGCCTCCCGCGACGGATCCTCCCGCGGCGCCGCTGTTTCCACAGGACAGCGAAAAAAACAACACAACGGTACAAAGCAGCACTAACACTTTCTTCATCATTTCCTCCTTATGAAACATAAACTGCATCTATTGGCCGACACCGGCTGTCCTGAAAAGTTTGAAAACCCTGTTCGGACAGCCCCGTGTTCATGCTTACCAGAGAGCGGTCAACGGCGCGGGCTCTTCTCCCCACCATTTTTTGTATGTTTCCTGCTGCCAGCCCTGGGTAATATTCCACGACACAAACTGATTGACCCAGTAGAGAAAGTGCGGATCTCCCAGCGGAACGCCGAAACAAATCGGGTCCGAAGTGTACTGCCTGGGGGGAGACACCAGGGTGCCGTTGGAATTCTTTGCCGCGTAATCTACAAGGATGCTGTCTTCAAAGCCCGCGTCGCACTTGCCCTGTTCAACCTGCAAGACCTCGTCGGTAAAGGAATTAACATAAATGATATTTGCCCTGGGAGCGTAGCGTAAAACCAGTTCTTCACCGGTCGTGCCCCGGCCGACCGAAACGGTTACGCCCGGATCGTTAAGGTCTGTTATGTCCTGGAATCTGGACCCGGCCTTGGTGAGCATCTTAATGCCAACCCTGAGGTACGGTATGGACATGCCGACAAGCTGGGACCGGGTAAGGTTGCCGGTCATGTTGGCGCAGACCACATCAATGCGCCCGGACTGTAACGCGGCAATTCTCGTTTCCCCGTCAACTTCCACCACTTCAAGCTCAACCTCAAGCGCGTCCGCCATGTGCTTTGCCCAGTCGTAGTCGTAACCCGAGGGATTCCCCTGATCGTCAAAGAAACCCATCGGAACGCCGCCCAGTGCGATTCCGGCAATCAGTTTACCGCGTTCCCTGATTTGCGCGATCTTGCCGCCTTCCGCGGCGGCGCCGCCCGAGGCGATACCGCCGCTGTTTCCGCAGGACAGCGAAAAAAACAACACGACGGTACAAAGCAACACTAACACTTTCTTCATCATTTCCTCCTTGTGAATTACTCCATAAAATCAGGAGACTATTCCCTTTATGTCTGTGACAAATGAACGATCCACAATTGAGTATTCATCTTCCGGCGGATACAACATCCCTCCGTAAAAAATACTCTTGTTGTTTTTTGTGGACGAATCTTTGTACACGTTTGATTTGCTTATATGAATTTGGGTGCAGCCGGTTTTTTCAACCAGGGCGGCGGCGTTTTTTACCGTAACGCCGGCCCCCGGCAGAATCTCGATACGGCCGGCCGCGTAGTGTATCATTTCGCGGACGGTGTCCGCGCCCCAGAATACATCCGGCTCCTGGCCGCTGGTCAGAACACGGGCTATTCCGAGAGCGGCAAGATCGTCCAGGGTTTTTTTCCAGTCGGGCACAACATCAATTGCCCGGTGAAATACACGCTGCTTTTCGCCGATTAGCTCAACAATGGCTTTACAGCGATCAATATCCAGCGTACCGTCCGCGTGCAAAAAACCGAACACAATACCGTCGGCGCCGTGGTCAAGCAGCAATTTACAATCGGCAAGGGCTGTCTTGAATTCGATATCGGTATAACAAAAGCCGCCGGCGCGGGGCCGTACCATGGCGATAACCGGAAGGCGGCTCATTTCTTTCGCGGTAACAAGCTCCCCTATTGACGGCGTAAGCCCGCCGTGAAACAGATCCGAATTAAGCTCTACCCTGTCGGCGCCGCCGGATTCCGCCTGGAGAACATCTTCCACAGAACCGCAGCACACCTCAACGAGAATCTTTCCCACCCCACACTCCTTATTATTCAAAAATGATACGGGCTCCCCGGCGTCCTGTCAATCCTTTTTTTTCAAGGCGGACGCCGCTGTCCGGTTACCCGCTTTTGACAAATAGCTCCACCTCGCCGTCAAAACCAGTATGGTGAACGACAAGCCGCCGCTCTTCCGGCTTGTATTCGGCTGTGGGAAAACAGTCTCCGGGGGATGCCACAGCGGGGCGCGTTTCAATCCGGGGCGCCTTGTTCCAGACGCCGTCGGGGATGAAAAGAAACGTCGGATCGGCGCATGACGGATCTGAACGAAACCGGAAACGAAGCTGTTTTGTCTTCCGGTCCCAGCAGAAAAACAGCGGAGTTCCCGCGGTCGCCGCCGGGTACGGTCTGAGCCAGCCGCCCGCGGCCCGCGGCCGGGGGGAACCGGGCGGATGTTCCCCGGCGCGGGTTCCGCCGGCAGTCTGGTTTGCCGGCCCACGGGTAACGATGGAAAAATCCTCGTTGTTCCAGGAATCTCCCCGAAGAAAGGTATTGTCCGCCGAATAACACCAGAGGCAGGCGCCCAAAAGGAATTCATCAAGCGCGTCGTAGTACATTAAAAGGGCCTGTTCGTGGACGCGGTAATCGCCGGTTTTGAAAGCCTTTCCTTTAAAAAGATCAAACGGAAGGCCGAATTCGCCCACCAGATTCGGCATGGCTTTGGAAAGGCTGTCGGCAATTTGTTCCCGGTACAGGCGTTTTACGGCTTTTTTGCCCAGGACGATTCTGCCTGTTTTGGTATTGTAGTTAAACCAGGGCCTGAACTGTTTTATAAAAAGCGTCGGGCCGTCGTACCAGTGAAACGCGTGCACAAAGCGCCGCCGGGTATTTTCACGGGAAGGGGAAAGATCGTCCTTGAGTGAATCGCCGGTTCCGATGCCCGGCGGCACGCCTTCGACAAAAAAGAGTGTTTTTTCGTCCGCTTCCGCGAGTGTTCCGGTAAAGCGGTTTATAAACGGAAGGAGAAAGTCAGGAACGAACCTGCCTTTTGAACGGGAAAAATAATCCGGCTTACGGAGCCGGGGGGTTCCGCTTTCACATGTCCATATCCCTTCGGTTTTCCAGGGGCAGAAAAATCCGTCCATGAATATTCCGGTTTTGTCCGGGTTAAGAACGGCCGTTTTTTTCTTCCGTACCCCGAATATTCCTGTGGTGTAAACAGGAATATCCACGGTATGGCCCGAAGCGGCGATCATGGCGGCAAAGGGGCTTGGCATGGGGCCTGTCGCCACCATGTTGTTTTCAAGGCGGGAAAGGTCTGTGCAGCCGATAAATCCGGGATGCGGTTCGTTCATGGTACCCCAGCCGGCTATGGCTTTGCAGTTTTTAAGCCGCCGCCGGGCGTGGGCAAAGGCCGCGATATACCTGTCCTGGAGCCAGTCCTGAACGTTTTCCCCGTCAATTTTCGATTTCGGCGCGAAAACGGCCCCGGAAAAAAACAGGGTAAACATGGTGGCGGCGGCATACCGGTTGTAGCCCGCCGGCCAGGTCATAACGGGGCGGTGTTCCGGGGCGGTTATGCCGGTACGGGGCAGTATCGCGCCGGCGGTTTCAAGGCGGCCGGTGTCCATGCCGAGTTTCTCCAGTGTCCAGGAGGGCGCCCCGTCCCCGCCGGACGCCCGTCCCCACAGATCCTGGTGGGGATCGATGAACACCGAAACGCCGTGTTTTTCGGCGCACAACAGCAGTTTTCGGAGGTACGCCAGGTACGCCTCGTCGTATATGCCGGGGCCGTCGTGTTCCAGGGCTTCCCAGGGTACGACAAGGCGGTTAAACGTAAGCCCCCAGGCGGCCAGTTCGGCGAACCGAAGATCCGCCTCTTCCAGCGGGAAGGGTTTGCCGGAAAAGCTTATCCCCTGGCCTGACCGGGAACCCGCGCCGGCCTGGTCCGGCTGCCTGTCGGCGGGGGTTTCAGCCGGGGTCTTGGTACTGCCCCCCAGGTTACAGCCGCGCAACACGAGACGGCGCCCCTGGTCATCGCATATCCATGTATCCTGTATATACATTCTTTCCCCCCGGTCCGCGGAAAACAGTTGATAATCTACCCGGTTGTAGCATATTATGGAAAGTATGAAACATACAAGAATCGCCCTGTTACTGGTACTGGCTTCATTGGTCGTTCTTGCGGCCGTTTTCGCCCAGGAACTGGATTACTATGCCCAACAGTTTGACAGCATGGATACGGTACGGGATCAGCTTGGAATTGTCCGTCTTGCGGCGGAGGATGCGGATTCCGGCGGCGCCGAATTTTACGCCCACGCCCTGGACCGGCTCCTTGCCGAATACCCCACGATCTCTTTAAACAACGAGATCAGATACGCCGACGATATGGCGAAAATTCTCTGCCAAAAGCTCGGCGAGGCGGGATATACCGAAGCCGGGAGTAACCTGTGGAGGGTGGTTGAAAGCTTTTCTGATCCGCTGGTCAAGGCCGAAGCCCTCCGCGCCCTGGGCCGGGTTCAGGCGGTAGATCAGCTTCCCATGGTGATTCAGCTGCTTACCGATATCAACAACGCGCCGAACGAGGACAGGCTTAACCAGGAGCAGATTGCCTTTGGCGCCGTGGAAAGCCTTGAAGCCTACAAGGACAGCTCCGGCTATCTGCCGGTGTTTTTCGCTTCGACCGGCTGGTATTCCGACCGGGTTTCGGACAGGGCTTTAAGGGCGCTTCCCAACATCATGGATAATCCCACCGAGCCGCTTGTTTCGGTTATCAGGAGCAGCTCCTACAACTACGGTACGAAGTACGCCGCCCTCCAGGTTCTGGAAGCTTCCGGCGTTACCGCCCAGCAGAAAGCATCCGGCGCGGTTGCCTCTCTTGCCGAAGCGTGGAGGTCTTTTACCAACCCGGTAGGCCAGCGTTCCATTCTGACAAACACCCGGAAACTCGCGCTAAGCATGATACGCCGTTATGGAACCGAAGATACCAACGTGTATCCCCTTTTGGAACGCTGTTACAGGGAAGGCGCCGATGAGGAAGAGCAGATTGCCGCCATCGCCGCCCTGGCCGCGCTGGCCACCGACGACTCCGCCCGACGGCTTTCGGGCTTTCTTTTGGACATAAACGAGCGGCTCCGCCGGGGCACGCTTACCCGGGAAGATGAACGCATAGTCCGGGTTATCATTCCCGCCCTGGGTAACACCGGCAGGCCCCTGGCCCGGACGGCGCTCCGCTCCGTGTTGAACCTTGACTGGACAGGAACGGTACAGCGGCTTGCCCAGGAAGCACTCAAGAAAATACAATAGACGCGGCCGCCCATCCGCCCCGCACAAAAAAAGGCCGCCCCGCAGGGCGGCTTTCTTCTTGCGGCACCGCGCCGTTACGCGGACGCCGGGACTGGCCGGGGAGTGCGGGCTTTGGTCCAGGGCTGCTTTTCGGACAACTTATTCGGCGAGAATTCTAAGAATGTCTTCCGGAGACCCGGCTTTAAGTATCTCTGAGCGCTTCTCTGAACTTTTAAAGAGAAGGCTTACTTCAGCCAGAAACTGGAGATGGGGCCCCGTTTTTTCCAGCGGGGAGAGGGTCATAATAAAAATACGACAGGGTTCCTTATCCAGAGAATCAAAATCCACCGCCGTATCTGAAATACCGATACAGGCTACAAGATCTTTTATTGTAGCGCTCTTGCCGTGCGGTATCGCAATACCATGCTTCATACCGGTGGACATTTTCTGTTCCCGATCCATTACCGCGGCAAAGGCCGCCGCCCTGTCCTGAATTTTGCCCGAGGAAACCAAAATATCCAGTAATTCGTTGATTATCTCTTCTTTCGACTGGCCCTTTAAATGAAGGCTGATAGTCTCTCTGGCAAGTACTGTTTTGAGGTTCATATAAAAACAGTGTAGAGCCCAACCCTTGAAAAGTCAAGAACAAAATCTGATTATGGAAGTATGAAAAACAGCGAAAAAGCATCCGGGCAGGGGCTTTCTGCCGGAGACGATCTGAAATACAAACGCATGACGGAAAGCCCCGTTGAAAGCCTGGTATGCCGCCTTGCCGTTCCCAGCATCCTGATTATGCTGATCTCCGCTCTTTACAATATGGCGGATACTTATTTTGTTGGTTCTTTGGGAACCAACGCCGTCGCGTCGGTGGGTATAGTTTTTCCGCTTATGGCGGTGATTCAGGCGCTGGGGTTTCTGTTTGGCCAGGGTTCAGGAAACTATATTTCCCGGGAATTGGGGGCAAAACGCCCGGAAGAAGCGGCAAAAATGGCTGCCACAAGCTTTTTTATGGCGGTTGCCGCGGGAATAGCTGTCGCCGCCTCGGGCCTTGTTTTTCTCGATCCCCTGGCGGCCGCTCTGGGATCCACCGAAGCCATACTGCCCTACACCCGCGCCTACATGCGTTTTATACTCATCGGCGCGCCCTGGATGGCCGGTTCCCTGGTACTGAACAATCAGCTTCGTTTTCAGGGCAGCGCCGTTTACGCCATGGCGGGAATGATTTCCGGGGCGGTTCTCAACATCATCCTGGATCCGGTTTTTATTTTCGCGCTTGATCTGGGAGTAGCCGGCGCTGCCATCGCGACCGCCATCAGCCAGTTTGCCGGCTGCGCGGTACTGCTTGCCGGCTGTTCCCGCAGGGGAAATCTTGCCATCAGGATCAGAAACATTACCCCGAGCTGGCAAAGATTCACCGAGACAATCCGGGGCGGCCTGCCGTCTTTGCTCCGGCAGGGAATGGCCAGCATCGCGGCAATCTGCGTAAACCATTTTGCCAAGGCCTACGGCGCCCAGGCCATCGCGGCGATCTCCATTGTAAACAGGGTAACGATGTTTTGCGGTTCGGCCCTTATCGGTTTCGGGCAGGGTTTCCAGCCGGTCTGCGGTTACAACTACGGCGCGAAACTTTACGGCAGGGTTAAAAAAGCATTCTGGTTCTGCGTAAAATTTTCTTTTCTGATTCTGCTCGTTATTGCCGCCGCAGTATTCATCGCCGCCCCGCAGATTATCGCCATTTTCCGCAAAGACGATCCGGAAGTGATCCGCATCGGCGCCCTTTCCATGAGGCTCCAGGCTTTAAGCTTTCCCCTTACCGGCTGGGTCGTCTTGAGCAACATGTTTATGCAGACCATAGGAAAGTCCTGGGAAGCCAGCCTTCTTTCTTCAGCCAGACAGGGCCTTATCCTGCTCCCCCTGCTTTTTACGCTGGCGCCCCTTTTGGGATTGCTGGGCATACAGATCAGTCAGCCCATATCCGACGCGGGATCTTTCATACTGGCCATTCCTTTAATGCGGAGAGTGCTAAAGGAAATGAGGTCGCCATTGCATACGGCAGGGAAAGAAAGACTATCGCCGTAATAATTCCCTACGAAAAGTGGAAGAAAAACCAAAAAAGGCAACCGGGCACTCCGAAGGGTAAAATGTCTGTAAAATTTGCGGCCGGGTTGTCAATGACTGGCGACCGGAACCCCGGAGGGCCGAAGGCCCGGAGCATATACGGTCCTGTTATGCGCCGCTGCCTTTTTTTACCTTTTGTATTTCTTTCATTTTTGTATATTGTGATGGCGTATATACCTTTATGGTTGATTTTTTATAATCGTCCGTATTCCGTGTTATTATATAATCCATTTTGTTTTCTACCGCCGTATAATACTGTACCGCGTCTTCAAAATCACTGAATCCCGATTCCAGCGCCTTCTGTATAATTTTATCATCAACCGCTAATACGGTTAATAACAATCGTAATTTTTTGAGAAAACTTATTGCCGTATTATGGCCTTTTAATTTTCTCTGTATATAATAGGTGTTTGTAAAAATAACCGTTGACGTATACCCTTTATATTCTCCTGATTCGACAAGGTTTATCAATTTTATCGCCTCAGTTACGTCATGCTCCAGCAATTCATCCCGCTTGATAGAAATATCTAAAATAATATCGTTATCAAAAAAGAGTTTTTCCATGATTTTTCCGTCAGAGGTATTTTTCCATTAATGCGCCGGTTAGAATATCTTTATAATCCGCCTTTTCTTTTACCTTGATTATTCCGACAAGTTCTTTTGTTATTGGGCCTAATGTTTTATCCCCGGTTTTCTCATGTTTCTCATGTATTGTGGAAGATATTGAAGATAGATATTCTTCGACCAGCCTTGAAACGCTTCTTTTTTGGTGTTTCGCGTATTCTTTAGCGTTTTTGATGACGCTTTTGTCAATATTTAAGGTTAATTTTGTATACATAACTATTTCCTACGTAATAATATAATATATAACTCACGTATTGTCAATACATCTTTCAACATATGTTTTTTGATTTTTTCAAGAGATTTCAGGAAATTGCACATAACGTGTCTGTTTACACAGCTGCGGCCTGAGCGCGGCCGGAGAAACCCAAATCCCCCATGTGCCTGCCAAGTGTGTAGTATTTTCCGTTTGTATACGATAACAGAGCGATTTTGTGAAAATCAGGTTTCCTGCTGCCGTCAAGAATTTCAGGATCGGCTTCCACGGAAACTACTTCGCCGACAAATACTTCATAGCTTCCCGCTTTGACAATATCGATTACGCGGCAGCCCATCGACAGGGGCGATTCGCCGATTGCCCGGGCGGTGGAAAGATTCGCGATGGGTTCCGGCGTTAATTGACATTCGGCGAATTTGTCAACGTTTTTGCCGGACTTTATGCCGCACCAGTCCAGCGCATAACAAAGATTTTCTCCGGCGAAGTTAATCACATATTCCATTGACTGTTTAATCTGGAGATATGAAAACCGCACGTCTTTGATGGATATATGTACCAGCGGCGGGATGGTACTCAGGGTACTTGTCATGGCGATGGAAATGATGTTGTCCTTGTCGCAGGGCGCTTCAAGTCCCCTGCATGAGACCATCACAGCGGGCGCCGGAGAAAGTATGGTTGATGAGATTTTAAGGCTTACTTTTTTCCCGCTCATGATTCGCTTTCAGCTTCTTTCGGTTTAACGGCGAAAATACCAATCGTATCCGGCAGCGCCCCGCTTCCGCCTTCGGTAACCCGTACAATTTGCAGACCAGCTTTCAAAATCACGTTAATTTCTTCTTCCAGCGAGCGATTCCACGCGCCCACACGGCTTCTTATCGTGCTTGTTGCGCTCTTAAAATGAGACGGCTGCAGAAATTGTGTACGCTGGTAGCCCGGACGGACGATGACCGAACCGTCCGCCTGAAGTTCCGCATAACCGCCGTTGAAACAGGGATGGGTGGTAATTTCAACATAGCGTCCGCCCGGTTTTAAGACCCGCGCAATCTCTTTAAGAACCCTTTGTAGATCATCGTATGCCCCCGTTGTATAAGTGCTGTACGCCAGTGGAATGCTCCCGGAAAGAAAGGGCAGATTCGCGGCATCAGCCTGCACAACCGGCAGTCGTTCTACGGCGATACGCAGTTGATCCGCCGCTAAATCAACCCCTATCGGGTCATAGCCAAGTTCCCGCAGCAGATCTGAAACAGTTCCCGTTCCACAGCCTATATCCAGAGCGGTCCCGCTGCCGGGACCTATCAAATCCTTCAGTAATTCGTTTGAAGCGTTTCGAAGGGCTTTACGGCCCGAGTCGCTGCTCATGGCCTGTTCATACCAGTCCGCCAAACCTTCAAACCGGGAAACCGGCGCTTCAGCATGTGCATTCATATATTTTCTCCTTCGTTCCTAATTTTCACCTGAAAAATCAAGCGTATGCGATGCAATATTTTGGGGTGCCGCCTTGATAAAGCCGTAGTCCACATATTGCCGGGCCTGCCTGTTCAAATCGGCGATCGCCTGCGCATTGAGGGGAAGAATTTCCGGCACATCAAAACTTTTTATGATCCTGATTTGTTCTTCGCCCGCGCCAAAACCCCGGTAGGCATCGGTAATAATTTCAGGCGTCTGCCTGGCTCTGGCCGCCTCTGCGCGGAGGGCGCGGTACGCCGCCGCGAGAACTTCGGGATGCTTTTCGGCAAAGTCCGTTGACGCGATATGAATGGACCAGTTAAGGGAACCGTACTCGGTGCCGTCAATGAGCTTTTTCGCGCCCGGCACGGCAAGAGCGCCTGCAAAGTTCTGGTCAAACGAAGCCAGCGCGTCTATCTGGCCTGAACTAAAGGCCACGGCAAGATCAGTCTGGCTAAGCTCCACCTTTTCAACTTTGGACACATCAAGCCCGGCATGAGCGAAGGCGGTATTCACAATGTAATCCCCTGTTCCTCCTTTCTGGGTAATGCCTATTTTTTTGCCGTACAGGTCGGCGAGAGAATTAACGCCGCTTCCCGGCACGGCCACGATACCCTGGGAATTTCCCGAATACTTTTCAAGGGCAAAAGCAACCCAGGGCCCGCCCTGTTCGATAAGGTTGATCAGATACCCGGTACCCGTACTTGTGATATCCGCGTTTCCTGATGTAATGATATGTAACGATGTTGCAGGGTCGGAAGGGCCGAACCATTCTACCGAAGCGCCGGTTTTCGCGAGTTCTTCCTCAAGGGTTTTTCCCTGCGTTAAAGATGTTAAATAATTGGCGGTGGGAAGGTAGGCCACCCGGAGAACCGCCTGGCCCTGCCCTTCCGGCGCTTTTTTCCCTCCGCACGAGGTAAACGCCGCCGCGGTAATGATCAACATCCCGGCGAACTTTGCCCATGCCTTTCCCGCTCTGTAGATTCTGTTTGTTTTCACTTTTGCCTCCTTACTTTTTCCCTTTCACGACTCGCCTTCCGCCTCTTCCGCGTCCGAAGCCTGTAACGCCGGCACTCCGTGGCGGATGGGGTACGCCTTGCGGGTTCGGGGATTGTACAGGCGTTCTTTGTCTCTTTGCAGCACGAGAGGGCCCCTATCAACAGGGTCTGCCAAAAAATCAATCAATTTTTCCATAACACGCTCCTTTGAAGCTTTCCCGAAAACTAAAGTTTTGAGAAAGCCTCCTTTTAATATTCTTTTCCGATAAGGGAAAGCTCGTCGAGAAATTTCACGGCAAAGCTGCCGGAACCGCGGACCGCCTGCGCGGCGCGTTTTCCGGTTTCAGCGTACACGAGAGAAGCGGCTGCGGCGGCCCGCAGGGGCCCGGTTACCGCCAGAAAAGCCGCCATTACGCCGCCGAGCGCGCAGCCGGTGCCGGTTGTTTTTGTCATGATGACGTGTCCGCCGGGAACCGCGATGATCTTTTTCCCATCGGTTACATAATCAACTTCGCCGCTCACCGCGACCACAGATCCTGTTTTCAGGGCCAGTTCCACGGCATACGGCAAAGCCGTGCCGGAAGATTCCGTGGAATCGGGGCCTTTTACATTTCCGGCGGCGCCTGAGACGGCGATTATTTCCGAGGCGTTTCCCCGGATTACAGAAGGCTTAAACGGGAGAAGTTCGCGAATCGTGTTTGTTCTGATTTCACTCGCGCCCGCCGCGACAGGATCCAACACCCAGGGCGTTCCGGCTTCCTGTGCGGCGGCAGCGGCAATCAGCATGGACTCCTTGTCGATTCGTGTTATCGTTCCGATATTGATGAGCACTCCCCCGGCAATTTTCGCAAAACCGCCGGATTCTTCCGAGGCGATAGCCATCGCGGGCGACGCGCCTATCGCCAAAAGTACATTGGCGGAAAAGTTTGTTACCACAACATTGGTGATGCAATGGGTCAGAGGAACAGCTTCCCTCAGCCTTTTCAGATCTTCTTTCGCATTCCAGTCAGGCCAGACGAGGGTATCCGTAACAGTATTCATGGCAGCTCCTTTATGTATTTGCCGGTTTAACGGCGACAATGCCAATTGTATCGGGCAGCGTTCCCCCGCCGCTTCCACTTTCTGAAATCCGCGCAATCTGAAGACCCGCCTTCAAAATCACGTTAATCTCTTCTTCCAAGGGACGGTTCCACGCGCCTACACGGCCCCGTATCGTACTGTTAAAGTGTGATGGTTCCAGGTAGTGAATACGCTGGTAGCCCGGACGGACGATAACCGAGCCGTCCTTCTGAGTTTCCGCGTAACCGCCGTTGAAGCAGGGATGAGTTGTAATTTCAATGTAGCGTCCACCCGGTTTCAAAACCCGCGCAATCTCGTTAAGGACGCCCTGTAAATCGGCGTATTCTCCCGTTGTGTAGGTACTGTACGCCAGGGGAATGCTGCCGGAAAGAATCGGCAGGTTCGCGGCATCCGCCTGTACAACCGGAAGCCGTTTTGCCGCGATACGCAGTTGATCCGCCGCTAAATCGACCCCAACCGGATCATAGCCAAGTTCCCGTACCAGTTCCGAAACGGTTCCCGTTCCACAGCCAATATCCAGAGCAGTCCCGCTGCCGGGGCCTATCAAATCCCTCAGTAATTCGTTGGAAGCGTTCCGCAGAGCTTTGCGGCCGGAAACACTGCCCATGGTCTGTTCATACCAATCCGCCAAACCTTCATAGCGGGAAACCACCGCTTCAGCATGCACCATACGTACTCTCCTTCACAAATAACATATATCCCGATAGTGATACTAGGATATATGCAGAACATAAATCATGTCAAGCCTTTTTTTAAGGCAGCGCTGATTAACCTGCATCAATTATCGCTGCCTTAAACAATGTAATCATCAAAAACAGCCGGATGCAGTTTCCCCCCTTCAAGGGAAAATATTCTGCCGGCAAGACGGCGGGCTTCGTCCGTATCGTGGGTTACCATAACGACACTTAAAGCGTGTTCGCGCACCAGCATGGCGAGAAGGTCCTGCATCTCGCGCCGCGTAATGGCGTCCAGTGCGCCGAACGGTTCGTCGAGCAGCAAAAGGCGCGGACGGCGGATAAGAGCCCGGGCAAGCGAAACCCGTTGCGCCTGCCCGCCGGAAAGCGTCTGCGGCCAGGCCAGGGCTTTTTCTTCAAGACCCACGTCCCTGAGCGCGGCGAGGGCGTCTTTACGCAGTTTTTTCCTGTCGCCTTTCATCCCAAGCCGGACATTCTTTTCGACTCCGAGCCAGGGGATAAGACGCGGCTCCTGAAAGCAGACGGCAATGCGTCTGTCGGCGCGGATTTCCCCGCCGCGCGGTTTTTCTATCCCGGAGACAAGCCGGAGGAGCGTGGATTTTCCGCAGCCCGAGCGGCCTATAACACAGACAAAACCGCCCTCCTCAAGCTCAAAGTCAAGATTGTGTAAAATCTCAACCTCGCCGTACCAATGGGAAACTCCATGTATAAAAACCGCGTGTTCCATGCGGATGTTCCGTACCTTTAGAATAACAGGACAGCGCTGATTAGCCACAAGTTAATCAGTGCTGCCCTGGTTTTCGCCCGAAAAATCAAGCGTATGCGATGCAATATTCCGGGGCGCGGATTTGATAAAACCGTAGTCCGCATATTGCCGGGCCTGCCTGTTCAAATCGGCGACAGCCTGCGAGTCCAGGGGAAGAATCTGCGGTATGTCAAACGTTTTTAAAACGGCGATTTGTTCTTCGCTCGCTCCGAAATCCCGGTATGTATTGGTGATAATTTCCGGCGCCGCTTTCGCCCTGGCGGCCTCGGCGCGGAGGGCGCGGTACGCGGCCGCGAGAACCTCTGGATGCTTTTCGGCAAAGTCCGTCGACGCGATGTGAATGGACCAGTTAAGGGAGCCGTACTCGGTGCCGTCAATGAGTTTTTTCGCACCCGGCACGGCAAGGGCGTTGGCAAAATTCTGGTCAAATGAAGCCAGCGCGTCTATCCGCCCGGAAGTGAAAGCCGCGGCAAAGTCATTTTGAATAAGCTCTACCTTTTCAACTTTGGACACATCAAGTCCAGCGTAGGCAAAAGCGGTATTTACGATGTATTCTCCTGTCGCTCCCTTTCCGTCAATGCCTATTTTTTTACCATATAGATCGGCGAGGGAATTGACACCGCTTCCGGGCGCGGCCGCTATACCCTGGGAATTTCCCGAATACTTTTCAAGGGCAAAGGCCACCCAGGGCCCGTCCTGTTCAATGAGATTGATCAGGTACCCGGTACCCGTACTTGATATATCCGCGTTTCCCGAAGTAACTATATTGTACGCCGTAAATGGTTCTGAAGGACCGATCCATTCTACCGCGGCCCCGGTTTTCGCGAGTTCTTCCTCAAGGGTTTTTCCCTGTGTCAGAGATGTTACATAATTGGCGGTAGGAAGGTAGGCCACGCGTAAGACCGTCCGGCCCTGTCCTTCCGGCGCCTTCCCTCCGCACGACGTAAACGCGGCCGCGGCAACGATCATCATCCCGAACTTTGCCCATAACTTTCCCGCCGCGTAGATTCTGTTTGTTTTCACTTTTTCCTCCTAATAACGAGCGGCTGTACCGCCGCTCACGTTCAATCGGACATTCCAGTGGAATTATCCTTGTTGTTAATTCGGGAAGCGGAAACCTCCCTCCCTTTCCAGCGGGTAGCCGCGCTTTCAAGAAGGCGGACAATCCCGTCTGTAAGCAAACCCAAAACCGCGTACAAAATGATGCAGACAAATTGCTGGTCAATCCTTGAAAAAGACTGGGCGCGGTACAGCATATAGCCTATGCCCGTTTTCGCGTTAACCGTTTCGCAGACGACAAGGGCAATCCAGGCAATGGCAAAAGCGAAGCGCAGACCCGTCAAGATGGACGGCAGCACTCCTTTTAGAAGAACTTCCCACGCGATAACCAGCTTTGGAATTTTGTACACCGATACAAGTTCCAGTAATTTTCTGTCAAAATGAATCACCCCGGCGCGGGTATTGAGGTAGATCGGTACAAACACGCCGATAACAATGAGCGATATCTTCATGGGTTCCCCCACGCCGAAAAAGATAAGCAAGAGGGGTGTAAGCGCGTTGAAAGGAATGGCCCTGAGCGCCTGTATGGGCTTATCGAGCACCAGTTCCACGACTTTTGAAATTCCCGAAAAAAGCCCCGCCGGAACGCCCAGGGCAAGACCTATCGCCAGCCCCCGCATTACCCTTCCCAGGCTCGTAAACAAAGAATCCCAAAGAAGCCCCGTCCGGGCAAGTTCCCCGGCCGCGCCGATTATCCCGGCTATACCGGGAACACTATTCATGCTTTCTCCCCCCTCTCTACGACCACACCGATGCCTCGGTATATCTCAAAATACTAAAATTCCTACAGGAATACTAGGATTATGCAAAATAAAAACATTTTGTCAAGCCATTTCGTCAAATTTCGCTGTTTTTTCCTGAATTTTCCCGTAAATCCACATTAAGGATTTTTTCGCCGCTTTGAAAAAGCGCGAATCACCGCTTTTCCATCAATTCCCCAAGAAGACCAACCGCCCGTTCAACGATTTTCGCGAGCGGAAGCGGCTCAAGTCCAACAAGATGAAAATGTTCCTGCTGCAGGGGGAGCAGTATATGCACACCAGGCGCCGCAAGAACCGCCGCCGCGGTATCGGGGGTAATTTCTCCCAGCATACTGTTTCCGATAACGATGCCGACAGGGCCAAGAACAAAATCTCCAAGCGAGACGGAAACCTTGATGGCGTTTTCCCCGGTCGCCCCCTTTTGCGCGCCGGCCTTCATCATCCGTTCCGTGGCGGCGGCATTCGTTCCCAGCGCGATTACCTCAATACCCGGATCAAGGGTCTCCCGTATTTTACCGATAAGCTGCGCGCCGATGCCGCCCCCCATCCCGTCAATAACAACAACTTTCATGGCCATTACTGTCCTCTGCCCCTTACAGTATGCGTTTTTTGGGGAAAAATGAAGGCCGCCGCCTTCCCGCATACAATTCGTCATTTCCGGCTTCGTCCGATCAAAGCAAAAACCACCGATTCACCCTAAAGACGTACGTAAGGGGAATTTGGTTATGGCGAAAACACGCATACCCTGGCATGCGGCCTTTTTCGAGGCGATTCAGCTTGAACTGGAACAGTTCCGGGACGTCCTCGAATTTCAGGCGGAATACCCGCTGACTTCCGAACCGCTTCAAATTGACGTGGTTATCATCAAAAAAACACCCGGCGCCGTTATAGAAAAAAATATCGCCTGTATCTTTAGACAGATCAATCTGGTGGAATTCAAAAGCCCGGATGACTACTTTTCGGTGAGTGATTTTTACAAGGTACTCGGATATGTGTTTTTTTACGCATCGCTCAACGCTGTTTCAGTACGGGAGATGACTGTTACTATTGTGGAAAGCCGTTATCCCCGGGAATTGTTCAGACACGCCGGAAAAGGTACGGTACAGGAAACGTCGCCGGGTATCTACCGCATTTCGGGGTATCCTGTGGATATCCAGGTGATAGAAAGCAGGAAGCTGCCGCCGGGAGAAAATCTCTGGCTGCGGGGGCTCGCGAAAGACTTGAATATCGAAACCGCCGGCGCCATACTAAAAGAAAGCCGGAAAAGAGGCAAAGGGGCCCGGTTCGAGGCGTATTTACACGCGGTGTTCGAAGCCAATATCCCGGCTGTGGAGGAGGTGCTGCGAATGGCAAAAAACAAAAAAAAGACCCTTGACCAGGTACTGGAAGAAACTGGTCTGACCGCCAAATGGGAAGCCAGGGGTGAAAAGCGCGGTAAGGCCATCGGAGAGGCGAGCGGGATAGCCCAGGGCAAGGAAAGCGCCTGGAAAAAGGCCCTGGAACTGATGAAACAGGGCTACACGGTCGACCAACTGGAGCAAATGACCCCCTGACCATGCACGGCGGCCCCGCGGCCGCGCTCCCCGAAGGGCACACACGCCCCGTTTCCTGCGAAAACCGCCATTTTTTCTTGCCAAAGTTGCCATGCTTTTCTTGCCCATTCGAGCTGTACCGCCGCAAAGAGCGGCAGGCGCTCCAAAATACCGCCCCGGCATCGCTTTTTTTGCTGGAACACAGAATTATTTCGGCAAAAAAGCGAATTTTTATCCTTCGACGCTTGACAATATCCCCCAAAAGCTGTATTACTGTAAAAGCATTTAACTTTCTATAGGAGGATTTAAATGAAGAAACTTGCAATTCTCTTTCTGTTAACCACACTTCTCGTTTCCTTTACTTTCGCCCAGGTAACCGTCAAAGGCGGCCTCGATGTCGCGGACCTGAACGAGGCGAACGGCTCAAAAATAACCCCCACGCTATACACCGAGATAAGCGGGGATGCCAAAGTGGCGTTGGGCCCCGGCTCCATCGGCGCGGCCCTCCAGTTGGGCACCGGCCTTGTGTTCGAAAAGAGTGCAAGCAGCGCCTATGATCTCCATGGGGATAACTTTTTGAAGGGTTATTACGAGCTTCCCGCCGGCCCCGGAACCCTCACGATCGCGGTGAGCACCTGGTTCGACACTAGCAGTAGTTGGGGTTTTGGTAATCTCCATTTCAACGTCGGCTATGCCGGTATCGCGGCTGGTCCCGCCACCCTTGGCCTTGAGGCTGAATATGACCTCGTGACTGATGGCCGGAATTCCTCCAACGAAGCGGCTCCTTTTTCCGACAACGGTAAGTTGACCGACGCGCTGGACCTGAAGGTTACCGCGGATTTTGCGTTTGGCCTCGGAATAGAATACCATTTCAACTATGCGCTTGCGGATCCTGATAACTTCATTGCTGAAATTGCCAAACTCAATATCAGCTACCAGGTTATGGATCCCCTTAAGGTTGGCGCGGAACTCACCGGTACCGGCAGCCTGGATGCCGCCGGGGACCAGGTGTTCTTTGAAAACATCGGCCTGAGGCCCTATGCCGAATACGCGATCAACGATAAGGTTACCGCCGGTCTTGAAATTCCGATCACTCACCTCAACGCTGACGGTGGCGATGTTGGCTTCAGCATCGGTGCCTGGATCAAGTACGCGTTCTAAGTAAAGTCTTGTTGAAAGGGGGCGTTGTCTCCCTTTCAGCGGGATTGTTTTCTAAAGTTTCGTTAACGGTTAACAGAAAGCAAAAAGAGCCTGGGTACCCAGGCTCTTTTTGTATGTACCGCCCGCCCGCTTAAAACCATAGTACGGAAAAATATGGGTAAGCGTTTTATCCCCGACAGCTGCGCGGAGCATAACGCGTTCTTCAAGAACATCTGTCAGGTTGTCAACAAAAAAAAACACCGGCCAAAACCCGGACTGGACCCACATTCCGGCGGCAAACCACACGAAGATACCGCGCCCGGCGCCGTTTGGCATAGCCCGCTGGAGACAACGCACAGCATGGTGAAGTAAATCCACCACGCGCGGAGGCAGATTCGCGGCGTTGGGACACCCCTCCGGGACGACGGGACACCCCTCCGGGACGACGGGACATCCCTCCGGGACAGCGGGACATCCCTCCAGGACGGCGGGACACCCTTCCGGGACGGCGGGACACCTCTCCGGGACGGCGGGACACCCCTCCGGGACGGCGGGACATCCTTCCGGGACGGCGGGACATCCTTCCGGGACGCTAAACTTGACCCATAACTCAAAGTGTGGTTAGTTTTTTTTAGGAAGAATTCCACCACGAAGCCGTCCAGGGACGGCGGGGCACGAAGAACACGAAGAAAGGAGGAAGGATGATTAGGCAGGAACAGGAGGCAACCGCGAAAAAGGTGCTGGATTGCGCTTAATGAAGTCCATTCCCGTTTAGGTCCAGGTTTGCCGGAGAGCGCCTACCAGGCGTGCTTGCTCTTTGAATTACAACAACAGGGCATTTTTGTGGAATGTGAAAAACCGCTGCCCCTCTCATACAAAGGAATAACTATTGATTGTGAGTATCGAGTTGATATGCCGATTGAGCATGACCGGTTAATTATTGAAAACAAGGCGGTAAAAGAATTAAATGACACCCATCTGGCGCAAATACTAAGCCTATATGAGACTTACCGGCGTTTCTCTGGGTTTTTTTGTTCAACTTCAATACAAAACTGTTAAAAGACGGGGAGAGGAGGGTCGTCCTTTGACTTTCCTCTTCCCCTTTGTGTCCCGCCGTCCCTGGACGGCTTGGTGGTTACAATTCTTTTTATTATTTCTGTGGGTCAAGTTTAGCCGGGACGGCGGCCCTTTGGCCTTTACGGGGTGCCGTGACCATTGCGGGGCCTACGCCGTGCTGCCTTTACCGGGGTGCCATGCTCACCGGTTCGCATGCGTTTGTTGGGACGGCGGCCCTTTGGCCTTTACCGGATACTGTGACCATTACTGGGCCTACGCCATGCTGCCATTACCGGGAGACGCGCTCACCGGTTCGCGCGATCACACACGCAGACACGGCGAAGATACCGCGCCCGGAGAATATA
>JAIRWM010000115.1 GCA_031268975.1 Treponema sp.
GTTCAAACGGCAGTAACGTATAATGATATTCAAAATATGGCGGCGGCGGCGAAGAAGTACGATTTTATCTGCGCCTTTGCCATGCCTTGTTTTACCGAAAAACTGGGCGCGTTGCTTAAGGGGTCAAAAGTCATGCTGGGCGGCGTAACAGGTTTCCCTTCCGGGGCGGATACCACGGCCCAAAAGGTTGAGTGTACGAACTATTTAAAATCCATCGGCTGTGATGAAATCGATATGGTGATCAACGTAGGCGCCCTTCTTTCGGGAGACGATTCTTTCGTTTATGACGACATTAAGGCGGTGGTCGAGGCGGCGCGGCCGCTGCCGGTTAAATCTATTCTGGAATGCGCCTATCTTACGGATGCTGAAATCAGAAGAGCGTGTATGGCGGCTGTAGACGCCGGGGTTGCCTTTGTCAAATCTGGAACCGGCTGGGCAAATAAGCCTACTACTATAGAAAACATCAAACTGATGAAAGAAACGGTAAAAGATACCGCTCACATCAAAGCCGCCGGCGGGGTACGAAGCCTTACCATTCTGGAAGATATGTATAATGAGGGTTGTACCCGTTTCGGTATAGGCGTCAAATCGGCTCTTGCTATTTTTAAAGAAGCCTGTGAACGGGACGGCGCCGTTTTCAAACAGGAGGAGATATGAACTATGTTATCGCATACGATCTGGGTACAGGCGGATTAAAGACCTCGTTGTTTGACGAACAGGGTGTTTCGGTGGCCAGTGATTTTAAGCAAATTGAAACCTATTATCTGGCCCCGGAATTCCGGGAACAGAAGCCTCTGGAATGGTGGGACGCGGTCGTGGTCGGTACTAAAGCCCTCTTCGCAAAAACAGGCGTTAAACCCGGTGACATTGTCGCCGCCGCCGTGTCGGGTCATAGCCTGGGAGTCGTTCCGATAGCAAAAGACGGCAGCCTCGCATCGGAATACGTACCTATTTGGACCGATGGCCGGGCCCTCCGGCAGGCGAAGGATATCTTTAGGGAAGTTAACGAAGAAGAATGGTACATGAAGACCGGGAACGGTTTTCCCGCGCATCTCTATTCGGCCTTCAAAATCCGCTGGTACAAGGAACAGAAGCCGGAACTGTACCACAAGGCGCAAACCTTTATCGGTACTAAGGATTACCTTAACTACAGGTTGACCGGCCTTCTTTCCACGGACTATTCCTACGCTTCGGGAAGCGGCGTCTATGATCTCATCAAATGCGATTACAACCAGGATTATATCCGGCGTTTTGGTCTTAGGCCGGAGGATTTTCCGCCCCTCAGGGAATCGAAGGACATTATCGGAAAGATAAAAGGTGAAGCCGCCCGGGAGACGGGACTGCCGGAGCATCTGCTCATAGCCGCCGGCGGAGTTGACAACGCATGCATGGCTGCAGGAGCGGGTTGTGTGGAAGACGGCATGGCCTATACTTCCCTGGGGACTTCGGCCTGGATTGCCGTTTCTTCCTACAAACCGGTCCTGAATTTTAGGACTAAACCCTTCGTATTCGGCCATCTTATCAAGGGCATGTATGTTTCCGCGGAACCGACTTTTTCCGCGGGCAATACCTTCCGCTGGGTACGGGATGTTATGTGTTCCGATCTTCTGGAAATCGAGAAAAAAACAGGCGGGGACGCATACAAGCTGATGGACGAACTCGCGAAAAAATCCGGGATTGGGGCAAAAGGGCTTATCTTTAATCCTACCATGGCCGGAGCCTGTTCCCTGGATAAATCCGTCAACGCCAGGGGGGCGATTATCGGGCTTGACCTACAGCATACCCGCAACGATATTATCCGCGCCGCCCTGGAAGGAGTCTGCTTTGCCCTCAAAATGGCATTGGAAGAATTAAAGAAAATTGCCGGCCTTTCCGGTGAAATGCTTATCGTGGGCGGCGGCGGCAAGAGCCAGTACTGGCGTCAGCTCTTTGCCGATGTCTACGGTATGGATGTAACTGAATCGGCTGTAGGCGAAATTGCCGGTTCCCTGGGAGCGGCGGCCTGCGCGGCAATCGGCGCAGGTCTTTGGAAAGACTACCGTCCGCTTATCGCCCTGAACAAGGCGATCGATACCAGAAAATGTGACCCGGAAAATCATGAACGCTACAACCGTATCTTCAAAGTGTACCGGCAAGTAAGCGATCAGCAGAGTGAAATTGCGGATTATAAAGAGGAGGTCCTCACATGAAGGACGAGCTTTATTTTACTGTTTCCCTTGGATGGACGGCGAACGCTTCAGGAAAACGCCAGAAAGCTGTATTTGAATCGCTGTTTAAGGAAGCCGGAGTAGCACGTTACGATTTTGCCGACGCCAATTACGACGCAAAGAAACAGTCTGTCCAGATTGAGGAATTTATCGCCAAAAAACCGGACGCCCTTTTTATCACTCCTTCGGATCCAGCCGGAATTGCAACCGCGGTGAAGCAAGCCAACATCTTCGGCATACCTGTTTTTTCTTCGGACGGCCTCATTCCCGGCGCGGAGGCGGTTTCCACGGTGATGTTTGACAACTATGCTTCGGGATGTTTCACTATGCGCCATCTGGGTGATCTTTTGTTGAAAAAATACCCTTCCGGGGACATTGGTATTGGTATGATAACTCTTCCCATGAACGAAGGCTGGGATGCCCGGGAACATGGAGCCAGATTTATTCTTTCCCAAAAAAAATATGAGCGAATCAAGGTAAAATACGAATGGCCCTGGGACCCAACAGGTACAGTAACTACCGCAACAACGGTCGAATCATGGCTTGGCGCCGATACCAGGAAAGAACTGAAGGCTATCTGGTGCGCGTGGGACGGCGCGGTATTTGACGGACTTGCGGTTACCGCCGCTTACCGGCCGGATATTATCTATACCGGTTCGGACGGCGGAGAAGACGCATACAACAAAATGCTGCAATATCCCGATCAGTTTGTAATGACCGTTGGCGAATCGGTGTTTGCTATGCCTTCGCAGCTTACGAATTACGCTCTTGCATGGCTCAAAAAGAAACGGGTTCCCCGTCTTGTTATGGTTCCCGGCTACGCTATTACCGCCGGAATGGTACTTGATGTGCATTCCATTAAAAACAAGACAGAGACTGTTTGTGGCGGCATTAGAACAGCCTGGCAGCTTATGCTGGACTATGATCTTCCTGATTACACCGATGCCTTAAACACGGTATTGTCGGCGAACGGGCTTGAGCCTGCCTGGGTTCCGGAAATTTAGAGAGGTTTCACTAAGCCGGCGGTATACCGGCTTCAAATATTTTTAGGAGGAGAGCGGTAATGATGAAGAAAAGTTTGTTTTTCGTTCTGGGTTTTGGGTTTGTTCTTTTGGCTGCGGGTATGGTTTCCTGTTCCGGAAAAAGCAGCGGTGGTTCTACTGAGACGGTCCCTACGGTCAGTAGTGTTGCGGCGGTTACCGGCAGCCAAAAAACGTTTAATGTAAACGGCAGCGGCAAGGTCGTCGGCGTCGCGTCCCAGCACATGGGGAACGCATGGAACAAGAATTCCGTCCAGGCCATAAAGGACAGCCTTGAGTCCTA
>JAIRWM010000127.1 GCA_031268975.1 Treponema sp.
CCGCTTTCGCCGTCGCTTCCCGGCGCGTCTATCCCCTTTCCGGCAACGCTTTCCCGGTAGGCGGCAAGAACCGCCTCCCTGTCGCAGGGATTATTGAGGTAAAGCCTTTCGATGTTCTGCTCTCTCATCGTACCTTCCTTGAATACTGACCACAGACCACACCGACAAGCACAAGATTTTCAAACTGAAAGTCCGTGCTGTCTGTAAGTTCCCCCGCACAAGCGGGTTTTTCGTGGTTAAATTTCCTCCCGCAAAGCGGCGAATTCCGGCCCCGAAAGACCCGCGACAAGAACCCTGGCCTTGTCCAAGAGGCCGCATTTTTTGTATCCGTGAATCAGGGCCATCGTTATATCCTCCGCGGCCTCGGCGGGAAAGGCTTGAGAAAAAACCGCGTCCATAGGCGCAAGGTATGCTTCGGTATTGACTTCCAAGGTGCGCAGGGTTTTGTACGCTTCGCCCCGTACGGCGCCACGAGAGGACGCTTTTTTTGTGAGGGAAAGCGCCTTTTCCAGATGGCTTACGGCAGTTTGATAGTCCTCCGCCTTCATGTAACAGAGCGCCAGGTTAAAGCGCCGCGCCGGCGTTTCGTTTTCTTCCCGCAGCGCCATAAGACAGAGCAGGGCTTCAGCAAAACGCCCGGCCTCCATATTGCGAACGGCGCTTTCAAACAGGGAAGACAGTTCCTCACCGCCAAAGGCGGAATCCATTTTTTTATCGCCGTAGAAATCCATGATAAACAAGTGTGTTCATTTTTTTGAACTGTGTCAATGTGCCTGTCCATTGCGGCGGTCAAAACTGAACTTTTCGAGACTCCGCCCCCGCAGGAGAACACCGTTCTTGACCGGCAATTCAGAAAATGACTATAATTCAACCACAAATGAATCTGGCATGTAAAATGTTTTTCCTCATCTTGGGTGTTTTATGCATCAGATGTACAGAACAGCCCCGGCAGGGTCTTACCATTAAAGAAGGCGTGCTCACCATCGGCGTTGAAATCGGATATCCGCCCATGGAATATTACGACACCGACGGCAAAACCCTCATTGGATTTGACATTGATCTGACAAAGGCTTTGGCTGAAAAGCTGGGACTCCGGGTGGAGTATATAGATACGGAATGGGAAGGCATTCTGGCCGGCCTTGATACCGGCAGGTATGATGTTGCCGTGAACATTACCGTTTTGCCTGAACGGCAAAAAAACTATAATTTCACTAAACCGTATATCGACAGTTCCATGACCATTGTAGCCCGTAAAGGTTCCGGTTTCACAATTGAAAAACCCGAGGACATTGCAGGGCACAGTATTTGTTATCAAAGTGACACCACCGCTCAATATTTTACCAAACGGTTGAGCGAACAGGGCATAGATTTTACACCGTATTCCTATGACAAAATACTTAACTGTTTCGACGACCTTGCGCTTGGAAGGGTTGATCTGATTATGGTTGACAACATCGCCGCATTTGCCTACACGGGAAAAGACAGCAGCCCGTTTGAAATAGCCTGGCAGGGCCCGTCCGATGAACGCATCGGCATGTGCCTGAAAAAAGGGAACGACGTCCTCACCGGCGCGCTGAACAACGCTCTGGACGAACTGCTTGAGGAAATGTCCGTTAATTCCTGAAAAACATTTTTAGGCGGGAGATGTCCAACAACTGAAGTTACCAGACATCTCCATTACTCACCGCGCGTTGAATAAGCGTTGTAAACATTTGTGAAGGTCTGTTTGTAATTTTGAAGTATCTCCAATTCTTTTTCATATTTTTTGCCTTCAAGACTGCCGCCAACGTTTGACAGATAATCCGTTAAAGTTCCGACTATACCGATGTTTTGGTGTACTTCAACCAGTATTTGTTGTACCATATCATCTCTTTGCGGGGAAGGATCGGCATATTGATATAAGTCTCTTTCAAGAGCGCTTATTCTTCCGGTTTTGTCTGCTATATCAATAAGCCCGCGGGCAAAATACAAAAGGCCTTCCGTCTCCCGCACCCGCCTGTCGTTTATGTATCCGTCATCCGATATGGCCGTATTGAGACGCAGCGTATAGGGACCGAGGGTTTTTGCTGTCCCGTCCAGTTCCAGATAATCAAGGTAGAACACAGCCGCATTGTCCGGTCTGCCGGCCGCGTTAAACGAAACTTCAGCAAGCAGGGTTTCATAATCCCCGTTATGCAATGTTGGTAAATAATAATTTATTGTTTTTCCTTCTACACGATGTTGATAACCCCAGGTCTCTCTGAAGACAACGCCGTCGGCAAGGACAAGCCTCATCTTCAAATCGCGGGCGGCGGGAACAAGCATACGATCCAGTTCTGTTTGAAAAATTTTAACCATTTCGTCATGATCGGAAATAAAACGCGAGCTTCCACCGCCTTCTATGGCGACATCAACCATTAAGCCTGTAGCGGCGTCAATTCCCAGCATTACCGTTGAAATACTTATTCCTTTTTTATTGTAGCTGGAAGCCAAATTCAAAATATCCCTGTTTACCATATCGCCGAAATTATGCATCCCGTCGGTGAGTATAACAACACGGTTTACATACTGCGGATTATAGGTCTTTTCCAGTTCTCTGTAACTTTGCGCCATTCCGTCGTATACATTGGTTCC
This sequence comes from Treponema sp., assembly GCA_031268975.1. GTDB lineage: Bacteria > Spirochaetota > Spirochaetia > Treponematales > Breznakiellaceae > JAIROH01. The sequence continues at coordinate 2,614 of JAIRWM010000127.1, forward strand.
GCCGTTTGCCGTGATTCTGTCAACTTCCCGTTTGAACCGCGTCCTGTCATCCTGACTGTTTATTTGAGTTGGAGCGATAATGGTACGGGCGTTTGTGTCCATGTCCACCAGGGAAATTATGTCCCCATCCCTCACCCGGTCAATAAATATATAGAAACAATCCTTCACCCACGGCATAATAGTAGTCATGGAACCGCTGCGGTCAATGCAAAAACATATATTTAGAGGGGGAAGTTCCTCAAAAGGCGTTTTTTTCCCTTTAAGCCCAATTTGAATGTAGGCGTTATCACCCTTGATTCCGGTTCCGGTTACAACATTCAGCGCACCCTGGGGGGGAAGCGGATAATCATAATCATATTGGGCGATATAATTATCTATTTTTACATCTTCCCGCGGGATAATATACCCGGAACTGGCCAAAAAAGCCCCGCGATTTGAGCCGCTGCCTTCCTGCGCGGCGGCGGCGGCCAACAGATTTACACCAACTACCACAAAACAGACCGCAAAAAACAGCTTTTTCATCATTTCGACCTTCCTTGTTTGGCTCTGGAGGATATTTTACCATTCCCTCCGGCTGCTGTCAAATACAAAAATTTGTCACACTTTCCCCCGGAAAATCGAAGTTTTCAAGGGGTTTGCGGTTGTTATTCCGGCGTTTTTCGGGTACAAATACAAAGCCGGAGGATCATATATGAAAAAGTTTTTTTTACCCGCTTTCCTTTTGGTTTTTGCTTTCCCGCTCTCAAGCCAAACCCAGGCGGACAGGGACGCGCCAAAACGGGACATATTTGTGATTCTCGATGTTTCGGGGAGCATGATAAATCAGGGAAAATTTCCCAACGTGCGGGAATATCTTAACAGGGAAGTGATCGACGGGCTTCTTAAAGACGGCGATACGTTCAGCCTTATCACGTTTGGGGACGCCGCCGAGGAACGTTTTTCCCGCACCATCGCCTCCGGCGCGGACAGGGAATCTCTCCGTTCCGACCTTGTCCGCATAGAGCCGGACAACAATTACACGGATATCGGCATGGCAATGGAAAAACTCGCGGAAGTGCTTGAAAGGCGCGGACAAAGCGGTGTCAGGCGGATAATTCTTTTTATTACGGACGGCCTCAACGCCCCGCCGCCAAACAGTCCGTACAGCGGCAGGGATCTCGCGCTGGACGAACAATTTAAAGCGCTGGGGGAAAAAATCGCCAGAAGCGGATGGTTTCTCTATGTGATAGGCATAGGCGGCCAGACTGACGCGCAGGCGATAGCGGACGCGGTGCCCGGCTCTGTTTTGCAAACCACCGATTCAGGACTGGGCGGTCTTGACGTCGGCTCTTATGTGGATCAGGTTGACCGGGAGGCAAATGAAAGGGAGCAAAGACTTGCCGAAGAAGAAGAGGCCAGAAGGGCCGAAGATGCGCGCAACAGCGGCGTTGGTGGATTTTTACGGCGCGCGGCGGCAGGGCTTGGAATCCCGCTTGAGATCCTTGCGGGGCTTTTTGTACTCGTCCTTGTCCTTATCATCCTCGTTATCCTGCTTCTGCGGAAAATTTTTAAAACCATTGAGATTATCATTACTGATGAAAAAGAAACACTGATAAAGAAACTGTCCCCTTTCGGCGGTATTATGATCAACTCCGCGGCCGCGATACTGCCTGCCCTGGGTAATGAGAACAACCAGGTCATGCGGATACAGCGCGGCGCGTTCAGCCTCAAAGTAAACATTTTCGATCCACAGGCAATTGCCGAAAATTCGCCGTACAAAAAACGGGGAATCCATCCGCATAAAGGGGTAGTAAGCCTCTCAAATGGAAGAATAATACGGGTAACGGTGCGATAACAACATGAATTTTTCACACACATTTATTCCAACACTCCGCGAGGTTCCCGGCGACGCGGTGATCGCCAGCCACCGCCTTATGTTTCGCGCCGGGATGATCCGCAAACTTTCCAACGGTCTTTTCGCATACCTGCCGCTTGGACTGAGGAGTTTCCGCAAAGTTGAAAACATTATCCGCGAGGAAATGAACGCGATAGGCAGTCTTGAGATAAAGCCCACCGTGGTCGTGCCCGGCGAATTGTGGAAAGAATCGGGGCGATGGGATGCGATGGGGGACGCCCTGCTCAGGGTAAAGAACCGGCAGGGCGCCGATTTTGTGGTTTCCCCCACCGCGGAAGAAGCTTTTACCGGTATTGTGCGGGATGAACTTTCAAGCTACCGGCAGCTTCCCCTTTCATTGTACCAGATCAACACAAAATACCGGGACGAGATCCGGCCCCGGTACGGCGTAATGCGCGGCAGGGAATTTGTCATGAAAGACGCGTACTCGTATCACTGTGACGATGAAAGTCTTGATGAACATTACCAGGCTCAGGGGCGGGCATACCGCCGTATTTTTAAACGCTGCGGCCTTACGGTAATTCCTGTCAAAGCGGATTCCGGAGCGATGGGCGGTTCAGGCTCGGAAGAGTTTATGGTCGAAAGCGAAGTCGGCGACAATACCCTGCTGCTCTGCAAAAGCTGCGACTACGCGGCAAATGTGGAAAAGGCCGAATGTAAGCTCGACTACAGCCCCCGGTTTTCGCAGGAGATGGCGGACAGGGCGGCGGAAAATATTCCACCAATGGAAAAAATTGATACTCCGAATGTAAAAACAATTGACGAACTGTGTACATTCCTGGAAACAGACGCGAAAAGCTTTGTGAAAACGTTGATTTACCGCGCGGTAAATGTAGAACTGGATCTTTCCAAAGCGCCGGGCTGCGAAAAGCTCGCGAAACATAAAGCCTCTCCGGGCGCTCCCGAAACATACCCTGAAGCTTTCTTTGCCGTGGCCATACGGGGAGACCTTGACGTTAACGAAGTAAAGCTTGCCGCCGTTCTTAAAGCGTCGGAAGTGGCCCTAGCCTCGGATGCCGACGTGGAAAGAATTACCGCCGCCCCGGTGGGCTTCGCGGGCCCGGTCGGCCTCCCGGCCGCTCCGGTACTTTTGGACCAGACCGTTACCGGAATGAACGACGCGGTTACCGGAGCTCTGGAAAAAGACCGGCATTACATACACGCCTGTTACGGCAGGGATTTTAACGCGTGGCTTACCGCGGATGTCCGTACCGTCAAGGCGGGTGACTTTTGTCCTGTCTGCGGCGGGGAACTCTACGAAAAAAAAGGCAACGAGCTGGGCCATATTTTTAAACTGGGCCGCAAGTACACCCGGTCCATGGGAGTAAGTTACCTCGACGAAAACGGCAAAAGTCATGTCCCCACAATGGGCTGCTACGGCATCGGCCTTGACCGAACCCTGGCATCGATTATTGAAGAGCATCACGACGAACAAGGGATCGTCTGGCCTGTGTCTTCCGCGCCGTTCCACGTTATCATCGTCCCCATCAAATACCAGGGACAGGTAAAGGATGTTTGTAACGCCCTTGCGGCGGAACTGGAAACGGCGGGGCTGGAAGTGCTGCTTGACGACAGGGACGAACGCGCCGGGGTCAAGTTCAACGACGCAGACCTTATCGGTATACCCTGGCGGATTGTTGTGGGAGACAAAAACCTCGCCGCCGTTTCTTCCGGAGGAACGCCCGCGCCGAAGGTCGAGCTGAAACGCCGGAGCGAAAAAGAGGCGCACCTTGCAGATCTTGACAAGGCCGCCGCGGAAATCGCCGAAGACGTCCGCGCGTGCCTTGCGTGTTGACGGGAGCCGGGGTTATCCGCCCCGGCCGGCGGCGGAATTTATCCCCGTTCCCCTATCAGAATTTTAATTTCCTGAATTTCTTTTGACAGTTCCGAACGGGGTTTACTGCGGAGCCGCCTGGGAAGCATTTCTTTCGAAGTACATTCCACCGTAGCTACAAGGTTTTGCAGTTCTATTTCATGAGGATAAACCGCCGGCACAAAATCGGACATGGCTTCTTCCATGTCTTCGCGCTTGATATAAACCCGGTCTTCCATTGCGGCAAGCAGTTTCGCCCTGACAAGCAGGGCTTCCAGATCCGCCCCTGAATATTCATATTTGTACTTTTTAAAGAGTTCCGCCACGGGAAAATTCCTGATGTCAAGATCAAGCTTTCTAACCAGGGTTTTAAACAGATCTTCCCGTTCTTCGTCTGTTTCAGGGTAAAACAGGGCAAGGTGTTCTTCGGCGCGGCCCTGGCGTTTCAAGTCTATGGGAACAAGGTCCGGACGGCAGGTAATAAGGAACCAGATAATTTTCCCCCGGAATTCAGTGTTGCCCATAAAGCTGGCAAGCTGGGCGAAAACCCGGTTACTGGTGCCGGAATCCCCTTCCTGATCCCTGTCGCCGAGAAACGCGTCGGCCTCGTCGATCATCACCGCCACGGGAGCCATGGACTTGAGTATGTTGAGAATACGCTCCAGGTTCGACTCGGTATCTCCCTGCCATTTTGAACGGAAGTTGCAGAACTTGACCATCGGTATGCCGATCTCTCCGGCAAAGGCGCTTACCATAAAACTTTTGCCGGTACCAACGGGACCTGCGATCAAGTAGCCCATGGGAAGTACGTCAAGACGGCCCATTTTGATCGCCCTTGCCGCGTTTTTAAAACGCTTCTTTACAAAATTGTGTCCCGACACATGGGAAAGGTTATAACTGGTTTCAAGAAATTCAAGCAGCCCCGCCGCTTCGTTTTCGATAATTTCCTTTTTCTTTTGCCGCAAATATTCCAGCGTAAGCAGCTTGGAAATCTCAAAATTTTCGGAAATAAGCTGATTCAGGTTCATAAGGTTTAAACCGTTTGTAACGGCCGCTACCCTGTCAGGGGTAAGCCCCCGGTCAAGGATAAGTTTTCCCTCGTTAAGCTTTGATTCCAGAAAACGCGCCCGCACCGTCTCGCTGGGGAACGGAACGCTTACTTTTACCGTAGCCGGCGATCCGGCAAGGCGCGGGGAAATATCCGCGAGATTTTCCGTAAGCAGGATTATCGACACATCCCCTTTGGTAAAAAGGGGATGTGTCGCCCAGCGTTTAAGGGTTACAAGGCAAAACAGGCCCCCGTCGGAATAACGGCCAAGGTCTCCCGGCGGAACAATTGTTTCGGCAAAATCAAGGATAAGCACCATGCGGCATTTCTGTTTGTCTTCCGCGACACGGGTTAAAAAATATTTTTCCAGATAAAAAAAACTTTCCTCCGGATCCGGCGACATAAAATCCGACAAATCCTCTACATCGGGATATTTTTCATGCATCGCTTTCTGGTAATCCCTGGTCATATCTTTATTGAGAAATACCACGCCGCTTGAACGATCGTAAAAAACGATGACGTTCCGGTTCCCGAAAATCCGTTCCGCTATGTATTCCTGGATGCGGGTAAAGGTAAATTCGCCGGCATTGCTTTTATGGGGAAGAAAGTCACGGATATTGCCGTGAAGTATGTAGAGATTTGCCGTACTGGACCCGTATTTGTAAGCGAACTCCCGCGCCCATTCCGGAAGGGTCTGTATGTATTCCTGGTTTGCGTCAATATAATGCTCTGTCATGGTTATTGTGAAAGAAATTCCTCCAGGGCTTTTACATAAGAATCCTCTATAGATTCTTCAACCGCACGCAGCATCCTGTTTGCCGCCTCCGCTTCGCTGGCATGACCTTCCCTGCCGGTTATTGTATAGGGAAAAAGTATCGTTTCCGAATATCTGTCCACAAGGGAAGCGTCAAGAACATACCGTATCCATTTGTAGGGATTGCCGTCAAAGCTCGCCTGTTCAAGGGCAAGCTTTGCCCGAAGTTCATACCGGGAATCTTTCCCGCCGGTACGGAATCCCGCGGAACCGAGAACTTTGGAAAAAGCGCCTTTAACGCGATCCTGTCGGTCGTTTTCCACGGTTACCGCTATGGGGATGTTTCTCGCTATTTCCGCGGCTTCCTGCCGGTAATTATTCCCCGAAACAAGATCGTTTCGCGGAATGGCGGGGCCTATTACATTCATCACATTGGCGAAAACCGCGTTGGCGTCGGCCAGAAGCGCCGCCTGCTGGTACCCGGCATAGTCGTCAAACGAATATCTTTCCGCCCGCACCGTGACGGTAAGCTTCGATATCACCCGCAGATTCTGCTGGATAAGTTCCGAATAAACAAGCTTTGTCTTTATCCGTTCCATGGCGGCAACGGCGTACACCGTTCCCCTGCCGTTATCCCACACGTCTTTTATTTCCGCGCCGATAAGGGTATCCATTTCCACCGATGTTTTTACCGCCTGGGCAATATCCGAATTTTCGGTCCAGCCGGATCCGCTTCTTTCAACGGCCTGGCTGTATGTATAATTGCTTTGTGAACTGCTGGATACGGACTGGCCGAAGATCGCCGTAAGCGCCGCCAGGGCGCTTTTTTCCGCGCTGTCCCGGTTCGGGCCGTATCCCACCGCCGCGATATACATATCCTTTCCGTACACGCGGTAGGGATCCGATACCCATGCGGGCTCGCCCTGTTCCGCGCCTGGCGTACCCCGTTCAGCGCGGGGGGCGCAGACGGCAAACGGCAAAAGCGCCAGGCCGAAGACCGCCAAAAAAACCGCCCGGAAAGGCGCTTTTACGCTCCGCGCCCGGCGGAGTTTCCTGCCGCGGGAGCATTTTTTTACTTCAAACATACAGCCTCCGTTAAGTTAAGCCGCGCCGCCGAGAGCGTTACATCTTCAAAACGCCGGGCGGCGACAATGTCCCCGCTTCCCGCGCGGAAATTTACCGTAAAGGAATAGACTCCGGGCGGTAGATTTATTCCCCCCACCCAGGCTTTCGCGGGAAAATACCGCGACGATCTCAGATCGGCTTTTTCACTTGCCTCGGTAAAAATTTGGGCGCCGATACTGAGAAGGGAAAAAATCAGGCTACTCCCGTCGTCTTCATCGGAATTTGCCTGGGCCGCAACGTCAAAGGCCGCTGCGGAAACGCCTTTTGTCGTAGCGCGTATAATCGTCTTCATGTAAATGATATTCTTTTTCCGCAAAAATGTTTCCCTTGCCGTTTTTTCCATGTCCTCAAGCAGTTCCAGGTTAAAACGCTCGCCGCCGTCAAGAACCACTTCAGCATACCCGACCCGCGACGGCCGGGGAGTAAGCACGGGAAGGGCTATTTTGATCCAGTTCCTAAGCAGGGGGACTCTTACAACCTCTTCGGTTTTTACCGGAACCCTGCCGGAAAAACCGATAACATTGAGCCGCGCCATGCCCGGCGGTATGTCCAGTTCTTCGTCGACCGAAGCCGGAACAGGATAGCTGTACACGGAAGGCGCGTCGGCAAAGGCGATTTTTATCTGGTCCCGGTCAATGCGGGCGTCGTCTTCCGCGCCGTCTCCCCGGTAAAAAATCATCCCCAAATAACGGGCCAGGGCGGAATTGGAAAATTCAGAGAGCGCTTCGGGGTTCGGGGGAATATCCGTATTGCTGTTAAGGGCCGCCCTCTGCAAGTTCGAAGTAACCACGCCGTATTTGACGGAAAGATTCCTGAGCTTTATATTCATCCGCCGTATCTCTACCAGGGCTTCGTCAATTTCCCCGAGTTGATAGTAATTAAGGGCGTTAAAAACATTCAGGTACAGATCTTCATAATCTTCCCCGTCGTATTCCCTTGTTCTGTCGTTGAATATGTATGTTCCGATTTCCTGGCTTACGCTTACCGCGAAGTTTTCCTCAATGGCCCGTTCGCCTTCTTCAAGAAGGGAAGAAGATTCCGTCCAGTTTCCGGCATAATGGCTGAGCATACCCTTGTCAAGGCAGTACAGTACCTTATCCCTGTTCCGGTAAATTTTTTTGCTGTTTTTTTCCAGCACTTCGGCGCCGAGGGAAAATTCTTCCCGCAGCACGGCGGCGTCAACCGGCACATAGGGATCGGCGGTTACGCAGGAAAAAAACGGCAGCGCAACGGCGAGAACCGCCGCGGCGTACAGAAGCCGGCGACACCGGAACCACATTTTAAAAAACGCCTAGGGCTTTACGCCGGGCTTTTTGATGACCTTTTTTATTTCGTTGTATTCACCGATCCAGACCCTTCGGTTTGTAGTTATGTCGGTAAGTTCCGAAGTAATAAAATAACTTCTGGTAGCGGTTTTGCCATACTGATCCACAATGGTTTTTACCGAACCGGTCATAATAAAATCTGCCCCGGTTTCCCTGCCGAGCGCCGCGGTCGTTTCATCGCTTGTATAGCCCTGCTGTTGATCTTCCCGTTCTTCGCGGATTTCCCGGCGAAGATCGCCGGAGGCGACAAATTCCGCCTTCCCGCTGTTCTGAATGGACGCTTCAAGCCGCTGTGAAAGTATTGATGTGTCAATGTGCTCATCGCTGGCATTTCTGAATGTGCCGACAACAATCACCGGCAGCCTGCGCTGGGAAGTTTCAAACTGGCCAAGGCGCGGCGCCTGAAGGCATGCCGTGATCAAGGCATCGCTGGCCAGACGCAGATCGGTATCGTTCCAGTAACCGCTTAAATCGGTCTGGGTGTCGGCGTCAACCCGTTTAACCGAATGGCAGGAGACGGCAAACGTCAAAAGCCCGGCGGTCAAACACAAAAGAAAATTTTTTTTCATTCTGAACATCCTTCATCTGGAAATATTTCAGGCCGCGGAAAGCGGCCAATTCCATTATTTTTCAAGCTGGGCTTCCAGGTATTTATACGCCTGTTCAGCCTTGAATTCCGCGAAAGCCGCGGCCTCGTTCCGCTGGAATTCCGAAACAGACACGCTGAAATCGGTGCGCAGATCCGCCTTGGGATAGGAATAGAGGATATGGTAGACGCCGTCCGGATCTACCCAGTAATCTTCCTGATCAAAGCCGGAAATATTGGCGTCGGAACGGGCAAGCGTCGCCTGCTCAAAATGCTGAAGGGTCTGGGTGTTTCCAATCGCCCCGCCTTCCTCGACATAGCTTTTCATCGTATCGGCTACGACGGCGGATTTCCACTGTGACAGTTTTGCCAGCGCGTCGATTCTGGCGGTGTTACGCCGCACCGTATCAATTTCGGCGGGACGGCCGTCTCCCACCACATAGTAGATTTCATCGGATTTGGGGGTTTTGTTCATCCATTCGGGCCTGTTAACCCCCTCCGCCCCCTCAATCCTGGAACGGGGATCTGACTTACATCCGGTAACGGCCAGAACGGCCACGATCAGCGTAAACGCGCATAAAAACAGTTTCTTCATATGACACTCCTTGTAATACTCTGCTGGACAACCCTGTTGGTAAAACCCTTTCATACCCTGTTATATCACGCTTTTTGAAGAATTTCAAGGCGCGGACGGCGTCCGGGGCGCTTGTAAAACGGAGGGATCGGGATCATACTTGCTTCTATGCGTCAGTTTGAAGTTTCCGCCCCCTATAAACCCGCCGGGGATCAGGGCGAAGCGATAACGGCCCTTGCCGGCGGGATAAAGGCCGGAGAAAAATTCCAGACCCTCCAGGGCGTTACCGGATCGGGAAAAACGTTTACGATGGCGAAGATCATTGAGGCCGTACAAATGCCCACGCTGGTCATAAGCCACAACAAAACCCTCGCCGCCCAGCTTTTCCGGGAGTTCAAGGGCTTTTTCCCCCATAACGCCGTTGAATACTTTGTATCGTATTACGATTATTACCAGCCGGAAGCCTATGTGGCCAGCCGCGATCTGTACATTGAAAAAGACGCTTCAATAAACGACGAGATTGAGCGGATGCGGCTTTCCGCCACCCGAAGCCTTATGGAGCGGGAAGATGTGATCATCGTGGCGACGGTCTCCTGCATTTACGGCCTGGCCACCCCGGAAGTGTACCGGAAAATGACGGCGTCATTTTCCGTGGGGGACACCGTCAACACAGACAGCCTTATCCGGCGTTTTGTGGAACTTCAGTACGAACGGAACGACGCCGTCCTTGAGCGGGGTTCTTTCAGGCGGCGGGGCGACACACTGGAAATCTATCCCGCTTATCTGGAAGAAGCCTACCGGGTTGACCTGGATTGGGACAGGATTGAGAGCATACGCCGCTTTGAGCCCATATCAGGCAAAATCCTTGAAAACCTTGACCGGGCGATGATCTATCCCGCAAAACAGTTTGTCGTGCCCGCCGGAATGATCCGGGACGCACTTTCTCCAATCAAGGATGAGCTTGAAGAACGCTATGAATTCCTTAAAAATACCGGGAAAAATCTTGAAGCCGAACGGCTCAAAACCAGGGTTGAATACGACATAGAAATGCTTACTGAAATGGGCTATTGTCCGGGCATCGAAAATTATTCCGCCCCGCTGGCGGGCAGAAAAAGCGGCGATCCTCCCGACACCCTTATTGATTATCTGCCGAAGACAGCGGACCAGTCGCCGGCTCATCTTACTTTTATTGACGAAAGCCACGTTACCCTTCCCCAGATAGGGGCAATGTACGCGGGGGACAGAAGCCGCAAACAGAATCTTGTGGACTACGGCTTCCGCCTTCCCTGCGCCCTGGACAACAGGCCCCTGCGCTTCGACGAATTCGAGGCCCGGCTTGGCAGGACGATTTATGTTTCCGCCACTCCGGCAAAAACCGAAAAAGAAAAGTCCACAAAAATTGTGCAGCAGCTCATCCGGCCAACGGGACTTCTTGACCCGGAAATTGAAGTACGCCCCAGCGAAGGCCAAATGGAGGACATTTATTCCGAAATAAGAAAGCGCATTGAAGCCGGGGAAAGAAGCCTTATCCTGACCTTGACAAAAAAAATGGCGGAAGATCTTACCGACTATCTTTCCGGCCTGGGCCTTAAAGTACGGTACATTCACAGCGAAGTTGAAACCATAGAGCGGGTTGAAATACTTACCCAGCTTCGTTCAGGCGGCTTTGACGTGCTTGTAGGGATTAACCTTCTGCGGGAAGGAATCGATCTGCCTGAAGTTTCGTTTATCGCCATACTTGACGCCGACAAAATAGGATTTTTGCGATCCCTTACAAGCCTTGTCCAGATTATAGGCCGGGCCGCCCGTAACGCCGCCGGAAAAGTTATTATGTACGCGGACAGGATGAGCGACGCCATGGAGGCGGCAATAACCGAAACAAAACGCCGCCGCGAAATTCAGCTGGACTATAACAAAAATCATGGCATTACCCCGGCGACGGTAAAAAAGGCAATCGCCGACATCCTCTCCCGCCACGCGGAAGAAGCCGCGGACGCCGCCGCCACTTCCATAGAAATCCTGAAAAAATCCTACAATGTCCTTGTTCCCGCCCAGAGAAAACAGCTTGTCAAAGCGCTGGAGAACGAAATGCTGGAACATGCCAAAAAGCTTGAGTTTGAGGAAGCCGCGGCAATCAGGGACGAGATTCAAAGCATACAGGACCTTGGCCGCAAATGAGCCTCCGCGGAGCAGAGCCCTAAACTTGACCCATAAAATCGAACAATTCACGATAGTCCAAGAGGGTATAAAGTTTTTGCAGCCCGGTCCAAATGGTTTTGACTCCCGGCGGGCCGTCGCTGGGAGCCCGTTTTGGACCGCCCAGCCAGCCGACATAATCCACCGCCTGTTTTATCGTGTATGGCTTGTC
>JAIRWM010000129.1 GCA_031268975.1 Treponema sp.
GGTGCCCTTTGGGGGAACCCATTCAGGAATTGGGTCGTCCTTTGACCTTTCTTCTTCCCCTTTGTGTCCTTCGTGCTCGTTGTGGTTAAAAATTCTTTTTATTTGCCGGTCAAGTTTAGAGCATACGGCGCGGTATTCCCCGAAGTGGCGGTTCCGGTTCCGGTTACCGTACCGCCGTCGTTATATGCCCCCGCCGCCGGTCCGGCCTTACCAGTTCCGGGCCAGGCGGAAGCCTACTGAATTGGCTTTTGTCGACGGCGGGTTCCCCACCCTGAAGCTTATCCTGATCTGATTTACCATGTTCACAAAAGCGCCGCCCCGGAACACTTTGTGCCGTCCGGCGGCGGCCCCGTCCGGATCGTATACGGGGCCGGAGGGGTAGTCGTCAAACCAGTCCCAGCACCATTCCAGGACATTCCCGCTCATGTCGTAAATACCCAGCTCGTTGGGGAGTTTTTTCTTTACCGGCTGGGTGCGGCGTCCGGAATTGGCGCTGTACCAGGCGACGTCTCCGGGGACAAGGCTGCCGGCATAGCCTGCCTTGCCAAGCTCTCCGAGGAAACCGTTTTGTCCGCCTCTGGCGGCATATTCCCATTCGGCCTCTGTGGGCAGCCGGTAGCCGGCCGATTCCCTGTTCCAGGTAACGCTGTCGCCGTTTATCACGTAGGCCGGGGGAAGGCCGCTTTCTTCGCTCAGCGCGTTACAGAATTTTACCGCGTCAAACCAGCTTATGTTTTCAACCGGATAATCGTTCCCTTTGAACTGGGACGGGTTTTCTTTCATCACCGCCTGATACAATTCCTGGGTTACCTCGGTTTCGGAAACAAAAAAAGACCGCAGGCTTACTTCGTGTACGCGTTCGTTTTGCCGGTAAGCTCCCTCGTTGCTGCCCATCATAAACGTTCCGCCGGGAACCGCTATCATTTTGGGATGCGGGCCGTTTTCCTGCGAAAAAACGCCGGCGGCGATTAAAATAAGCAAAAAAAACAGAATGCGTTTTATGCGGATCATGCCAATTCCTTTCTATTTTGAATGATTTTGGAAATAAGGCCGTAGCGCGCCGATTCTTCGGCGTTCATCCAGAAATCCCTGTCCGTGTCTTTTTCCACCTGGGAAATTTCCGTTCCGGTTTCATCGGCGATAAGCCGGTTTATTCTGCCCCGGAGTTTTTCCAGTTCCCGCGCGTGGATTTCAATATCCGTGGCGACGCCGCGTATGCCCGACAGGGGCTGATGGATAAGGTAATGGCTGTTGGGAAGGCCGACACGGTGTTCTTTGGGAGCGGCAAGCTGGATAATGGCCGCGGCGCTGGCGACAAGGCCCATTCCGATTGTCCATACCGGGGGCTTTACAAAGCGGATCATGTCGAACACGGCGAAGCCCGCGTCGGCGTCCCCGCCGGGAGAATCAATAAATACCCGTATGGGATCGTCGTTCTCGTCCTCAAGCAGCAAAAGCTGCCGTATTGTCCGTTCCGCCAAATCTTTTTTTATTTCACCGGACAAAAGAATTGTCCGCGTTTTAAGCATTTTGGCGATAAGGGGATCCTGGCCGGACTTTTCGGTCTCGGCGGACTGTTCCTCTTCTTCTTCACGCTGGTTTTGCGCGTTCTTCCGCGAAAAGATCATTTTTTCGTTCATCACGAACTCCTCAATACAGTTTTCATTCCACATACACTCTGGGTACACGTTTATTGATATTACAGCAAATTTCGTAGGGAATGGTACCGATCCGGGAAGCGAGAACTTCCGCGTCCGGCGCCGGTCCTCCGAATATGACTACCCTGTCCCAGCGGGAAGCCGCCGGCCGCGGGCCCAGGTCTACCATGCACTGGTCCATACAAATACGCCCTGCCAGGGGGCGGAGGGAAGGGGACTGACAATCAACATATACGTCCCATTTGCCGCTTGCCGGCCGGGGAAGGCCGTCCGCGTATCCGGCGGGTATGGTTCCTATGACGGTATCTTCCGGCGCGGTCCAAATCCGTCCGTACGAGACGCTTTCCCCCTTTTTTACGGTTTTTACAAAAACAAGACGGCTTTCAAGTTCCATAAGCGGTTTTACCGGCAGGGCTTTTTTGCCGCCATCCAAAGGGGCGTATCCGTAAAGCAGTATGCCCGGCCGCACCATGTCAAACCAGCCGCTTTTGTGAAAAAGTACCGCCCCGGTATTTGCCGCGTGGACAATGCCGGGATCCACGCCCCGCGCCCTGATTCCGTGGAGGGCCGTCCTGAACGACTGTATCTGCCCGGCGGTAAACACCCGGTCGTCTTCCGCCGTCGAGTCCGCCGCCGCGAAATGGGTAGCGGTTCCGGCAAGCAAAAGCCCGCTGCCGGTAATTCTGGCGGCAAGTTCCCCCGCTTCTCCGGGCCGGCATCCGATTCGCCCCATGCCGGTATCGACTTTAAGGTGAACGGACGCTTTTTTGCGCGCTTTGCCCGCCGCTCCGGCCAGCGCGTCGATATAGGCGGCATCTCCGGCAAGGGGCTCGAGGGCGGCGTTGATGAGCCGGGGGATTTCTTCGGGCAGCGGAACGGAAAGGAGCAGTATTGGGGCGGATATTCCCCCGTCCCGAAGCTCTTCCCCCTCCGCGACGGTGGCGACAGCCAGGTACGCCGCCCCGTATTTCAGGGCCGCCTGAGCGGTCCTCAGCGCGCCGTGGCCGTACGCGTCGGCCTTGACCGGCACACAGATCGCCGCGCCGGTTTTTTCACGAACCAGGGCGATGTTGTCCCGCAGATAATCCAGATGTATGACGGCTCGTGTCGCCCGCATACCGCATTATAGAGGAAACGGCGGACAATGAAAAGTGAATGCCGGGAACCGCCCGGCAGGGCGCTTCCGGTGACTACTTTCATCCGATATGTTATTTTATAGGCATGAAAAGCCGTTTTTTAAGCATATCCGCGCTTGTGTTGCTTTTTTTCTTTGCCTGCGGGGGAAATCCGGCGGCGGACGGGCGCGGTTTCCGGGAAACAGCATCCGTCCCGGGCGGGAATTCCCCGGAAGGGCCTTTTAACGAATCGCCGCCGCAGATCCATGAAAGCCGTATCGCCGATCACACGGGGAAGGCCGAGGGCCGGGATATTCCCCGCTGGGTAGAGGCGTATCTGGCGGGCGGAGACGCCGGGGTGGACGCCCTGCCGGAATACGAAAATGTATACGCCTTTATCGGGGAAAACCGGATGATGATCGAAACGGAGCCCCAGGGCGCGTTACCGGCGCCGCTTGAAAACTGGCGGCGAAACTTTGATGTAGGGCGGGCTTTTCCCCGGCTTGCCGCCGCCCGGATTCGGTATCGTTTTATCCGGGGACTTTCCGCAAGCGCCGCCGACGTTTACGGAAAATGTTACGATGCTTCGGTAAAGGCCGCCTACGCGGCGCGGTACAGCGGCCCCTGGAAAGAAGGGGATTTCTGGGTTCGCGAAGAACCCGGTGAAAATTCGGAAGGAGACGGCAGTTACCGCTGCCTTGTTTTTGTTCTTGTTCCCAAAGATATTTTTGAAAGGGAAGTACAGGAGATGCTGAATCCCCTGAAAGATCTCGGGACAAAAGATCAAAATTCCGCGTTTGAAAAAACGCTGGAAGTTTTTTTTGAGGGGTTTTAGTTCAATGGACGAAATTTTTACGGAAGCGGTGCTGTCCCGCGGATCATCTTCGCCCTACGGGGGAGGGCTGGATTTTATTCAGGCCATTCAGGAATACTCAAATCCTTCCCTTACGGCGCTTATGAAAGCGGTTACAAACATTGTCTCCGAATATGTTTTTTTCGCGGTGATTATGATCCTGTTTTGGGTTGTAAACGAAAAGAAGGCGTTCCGCTTCGGAGTTTTTATGCTTCTTTCATTGTGGCTTAACACCGTGTTAAAATTTCTTTTTAAGCAGCCCCGGCCTTTTCATCTGGAAAACAGCCTGGGAATGATTGGGGAAAGCGGATACGGTCTGCCGTCGGGCCACGCCCAGCTTGTTCTGGCCTTTGTCGTACCGCTTGCGCTGTGGCTGGTGAAAACGGCCAAAGGCCGCTATACGCAAGTCGTTTTTGCCCTGTCGGGCGCGGCGGTTCTTTTGGTAAGCTTTTCCCGGCTGTATCTGGGCGTTCATTTTCCCCAGGACATACTGGCCGGCTGGATTCTGGGCGGCCTTTCCCTGATTTTGTTTTTTTCCCTTGAAGGCGCAGTGGAAAAGCTTCCCCCCGGGGATTTTTCGTTTATAAAAAAAGCGTTTCCCGGAACGGCCGCGCCGCCTTCAAGACTCGCAAGGATAACGCTTATGCTTTCCTCGGCGGTTTCCCTGCTGATGATCATTCTCCCTCCGCGGGAAATTCTTCCCGGCGCGGTGTTTTTCGGCTTCACGTCCGGCTATATTCTGGCGGCTTCGCGCCTTTCATTCACCGCAAAAAGCGGCCGGCGTTTTCCGGCGGCGCTTTTCCGCCTTGCCGTGGGGTTTGCCGGAACAGCGCTCCTCTACGCCGGCCTGAAACTGGTTTTTCCCGGCAGTGATTCTTCGTGGTATACCCTTTTCCGTTTTATCCGCTATGCCGCCGTAGGTTTCTGGGTTAGTTTTGCGTCTCCCTGGGTATTTGAAAATTTCGCCCGGCGGCAGAAGCAGACAAGGCCGGGGTGCGGATGAGGCGGTATGGGGATGATGATCCCATCGCCGCGAAGGCCTCAGGCGGCGGGGCGCTCGCGCTTATACGAATCAGCGGCCGCGCTTCAATCGCCCTGCTGTCCCGGGTTTTTTCCCGGCCGCGAAAGCTGCTTGACGCGCCGGGAAACACCGTCGTTTACGGCTGGATTGTTGATCCGGCGGAGGCTCATGCTTCGCGTCCGGCGGAAGCTGCCGAAGCGCGCCGGGTGGACGAAGTTCTTGTTTCCGTCTACCGTGCCCCGAAAAGCTATACCGGCGAAGACGGCGCGGACATTTCCTGCCACGGCGGAGAGGCTTCGGTACGGGCCGTTCTTGAAACCCTGAAAAAGGCGGGTTTTTCCGGCGCGCTGGCGGGGGAATTCAGCTTCCGCGCTTTTATGAACGGCAAACTTGATCTTACAAGGGCCGAATCGGTAATGGAACTTGTATCCGCGAAAACCGGCGCGGCAGCCGAGCGGGCGCTCTGCCGCCTTTCCGGAATTCTGGAAAAAGAGCTTCACGGGATACGGGAAAAACTTCTGGAATCCCTTTCCGCCTCGGAGCTTTATCTTGATTATCCGGAAGATGAAATTGACGGCGGCGCGGACGGAGACTTTCCGGGCCGGGAAGCCGCGGAACAAGCCCTGGGGCGCCTTGAAGCCCTGGCCGCCTCGTACCGCAGGGAACGGCTTTACCGCGAAGGCGCGCTTGCGGCAATCGCGGGACGGCCAAACGCGGGAAAGTCAAGCCTGTTTAACGCCCTCCTCAGGGAAGATCGTTCCATCGTGGCGGAAATTCCCGGCACAACACGAGACTGGATCGAGGCTTCCGTTTCCGTTGAAGGGATACCGCTGCGCCTTGTTGATACCGCGGGGCTCAGGGATGATATAACGAATCCCGTGGAAAGAATCGGCGTTTCCCGAAGCCGGGAAATACTTGAAACCGCCGACATTGTTGTCTATGTCATTGACGGAACGGCCGGCATAACAGGGGAAGACAACGCGTTTCTGCGGGGCCCGCACGGCGAAAAAAGCATTCCCGTCTGGAACAAGGCAGACGCCGCTCCCGTGAAAGAAACCGCCCGCCCCGGCGAAAAAAAAATTACGGCGGTAAGTGCGAAGACGGCGGCGGGCCTGGACGGGCTTTGCGCGGTTATTGCCGGGAGCCTCCGTGGTTCACCGGCATCCCCGGATGATTCACCGGGGCTTGGCAGCGAACGGCAGAAAGATCTTGTGGACGGAGCGGCCGCTTCGCTGCGGGAGGCGATTTCCCTGGCGGACAGGAAAGAGCCCCTGGAACTAACCGCCCCGCTTCTTCGGGAAGCCCTTGACGCCGTGGGGGAAATTACCGGCGAAGTATCCACAGCCGACATTCTCCGGGCCATGTTCAGCCGCTTCTGTGTGGGGAAATAGCCCCCGCGGAGCGGAGCACGAAACTTGACCGGCAGAAATAATAAAAAGAATTGTAACCACAGAGAAGGCCGCTTTGCGGCCACCAAGCCGTCCAGGGACGGCGGGACACAAAGGCTCCACAGGCGTTTGGCGACCGGGGGGCGGCCCGCGGCAATCTGGAGGGTGTTCTCCTTTTTATCGGCAGAGCTCTCTTTTTTACCGGCAGAGCTCTCTTTTTTACCGGCAGAGCTCTCTTTTTTACCGGCAGAGCTCTCTTTTTGATCGGCAGAGCTCTCTTTTTGATCGGCAGAGCTCTCTTTTTGATCGGCAGAGCTCTCTTTTTTACCGGCAGAGCTCTCCTTTTTATCGGCAGAGCTCTCTTTTTTACCGGCAGAGCTCTCTTTTTGATCGGCAAAGCACGCCTGGCAGGCGCTTTCCAGCAAGCCTGGACCTAAACGGGAATGGACTTCATAGGCGCAATCCAGCACCTTTTTGGCGGTTGTTTCCTGTTCCTGTAATCATCCTTCTTTCTTCGTGTTCTTCGTGCCCCGCCGTCCCCCCTGGACGGCTTCGTGGTGGAATTCTTCATGGTGGGATTCTTCCTAAAAAGAACTAACCACACTTTGAGTTGCCGGTCAAGTTTAGCCTGAAGGGGCAGGGTATTAGACCCCACTGCGAATAAATCAGCGCTTCCTTAGCCAGAAAGGCGCGGTATCCTCGTGCGGTGGTTACCATGAGCGTGCCGCGCACTCGGCCCTGGCTGGGAGCCGCTTCACCGTGGCTGGGAAATATCACCACCAATGCAAGGGCATGCGAACCACACGAACAGAACGTTATGCGACATATTTTGTTAATGGTTGACAAAACATTTTTAGTGGTATATGATTATATAAAATTTTTATAGGAAGTATTATTATGGTAAATAAATTTTTGATAATTCATGTTACATTTATTTTTATAAGTCAGATTGCCTTTGCACAAAATAAATTATTAGATGTTGATAATTATCCTAGTACAATGATAGTTTATTATATGCCATTTTCAACACATACTATAATTCCTCTTTCGACAATGGATATTATTTCAGAAATAAATCCTTGTTATATAATCGGGAGCGATCCTAATTTTTATGTGTCTTTAATTCAAGCAATAGATCATTCTGAAATATTAACAAAAATAGATTCATTTAATATTCCCGACATAAAAGTATCTATAAATGAAGAAGATGATTTGAATTTTACCTTCACTGATATAATTAAAATGCCAGAACGTGAAATAAATTTTGGTGATGTAAATGCTCGTTTAGTGATAGTATTTTTAGACAAGGGAAAGGAAAAATTGCAAATATTTGGTATAGGAAGCCACGGAATATTTTCATATAATGATAGAATATATAAAGGAAATCAGAAAATTATAGCAATATTATATAAACATTTTAATAATAATTTTGAAACAATAAAAAATGATTTTTACGAAATTTATTCAAGTGAGTATTCATTAGAGTAAAAAATCAAGTACACAAAATACGTCGCATAACAGGTCTGTTTACGCTTCGCCACCAGTAGGCGGCTCGGCCTCCGTTCGCCTAGCTCAATCGCTTCGCTCATTCGCACGGCTCACTCCAGCACATTGGCGGCGGCGGTCTTGCTACGCAAGCCCTTATGTGCCGCCGCCAATGTCGTAAACATTCGCCAAGCAATGATATTGTCTATCCCCTATTGGGATTTATTACTCTATCTTATTACAGGATAAAGAATTAGTCAACTACTTTCTGATACCAATGCCTACTCATGTCTACCAATAATGACAAGATATTGCAATCACATCTGCAATCATTTCAACAAAATTTTGGTTGTGTTATTTGAAAATAACAATTTTGTAGATTGCCACTTCATAAAGAATATTCCAAAACATAGCATATACCGGCCCATACTCCGCGAGGGGTATCTAACTACCCTTTTTGCCGGAAAGTACGTCCGGGCCAGTTTACGACAGGTTCTTTTTACAACCGTTGACGTTTAAAACCCGCATATTTTTCAGACCAATGATCCGGCCTTTCCTTTCGTTCTTTCGCGGGATAAAGCCAAGAAGCAAAGCGGTATAAAAACTTGGGATGAAAAATCCAGTTTCGTTATTATGTGAAATCTACCGTCAAAGGAAAATCAGGCCACATTACCCGCAACACATTGCCCACTTAAAATTGTTGTGCGAGTAGCGGCTTTACCGCCTAATTCAAAGCTGGGGGTATCCAACTACCTTGTTTGCCTGAAAATACATCCAGGCTCTAATACGGCGCTGTTTTTTACCCTCCGACCCCTAATAAGAACCCCTATTTTTTGCCCCTACGGCCCGGTTCTTTTTCCGTTCTTCCACAGGACAAGGCTAAAAG
>JAIRWM010000140.1 GCA_031268975.1 Treponema sp.
GAGTTAAACGCCATCAAACAGGATGAGACCCTCACCGGCAAACAGCGGGGAAAAGCAAAGGGCGGGGCCATCGGGGACGCCGGCGGTAAAATTATCGGCGGCGCGGTCGGCGGGGCCGCCGGCATTGCCGCAGGAGCCGCGGTCGGAGCGGCGGTAGGCTCGGTTGTTCCGGTATTGGGTACCGCCGTGGGCGCCCTGGTAGGGGCCGGTATCGGCGCCCTCGGCATGTGGGCCGGAAGCAAAGCGGGCCGGGCCATAGGCGAAGGTATTGGCGAAGTGGTAGCCAAAGAGGATATTCCCAAAATACTGGAGGATGAAATCAATTCCGTTCCCCCCATTCCCCCGGGCGGCGGAAACCCTGTTTTGGAAGGCAGCGCCAGTATGGATGTCAACATCCTCGTCGGTGATGATCGGACCCGCGCTTTCGTATCTATGCGAAAAAATACCATACCTATCGAAGTCAACACCGGCGCTGCCAGCATAGCCAGGGAGAGCGCCCTGTGAGTTTTGATCCTGCCCTCCCCAAACCGTACAGCGAAGACTGGCGGGAAAATTACGGCTTCAAATATAAAGAATTTAAAGAGGGCAAATGGCGCTATGAAGAAGACCAGGCCCCCCGGCTGAGTACCTACCAGGCGCCGGAAGGAGACCCCGTCCCCTTTGTCTTTGATACCGTCCGCCTTTCAGGCGGCCAGTCAGTGGATACCGCGGAGTATCCCTTCTTTGGTTTCTGGTCAAATACACCTCTCAATGAAAAACCCCAGACAATTACCGTCAACGGATTTATCCGCGGGGACAGTTACATCAAAAACCGGAACGCTCTTGTTGAGGCGCTGCGGATCAAAACCGGTGACGATGCCCCGGGCTATCTGGATCTCCCCCTGTGGGGCCGCTTCCCGGTCGTGGTAATAAGCCACGACATAGAAGAAAAAGGCAAGGAAAATGGTCAGTGCTCCCTTTCCATCACCCTGACCCGGGCAGGGGTTATGGAGGAAGAGCGCCAGCAGCTTGAAAGCAAAATTGAATTTGAGGGTAAGACTGAAGCGGCGGCGGAAAAACTACAGGAAGAGGCCGTAGACAGTTTTGACCGGAAATTAAAAGACGCCGCCGATACCGCCGCCCTGGCCTCCGGTTTCGGGAAACTGAAAGAAAGCCTCATCGGCGTTATCGGCAGAGTACGGGGCGCCGTATCCGCGCTTGACGCTATGACCAATACTGTTACCGGTATAACCGGCCTGATCGCCCAGGGCGTCAGAACTCCCCGGGACCTGGCCCTGGCCCTCTTTTCCGCCGCCAGCAGCATAGTGTCAGGCGTCATGGAAATCAAAAACAGCGCCGCTGATACCGTTTCCTGGTTCGGGACTCCGGACAATATCTCAAATATTCTGATGCAGTTCCTCTCCGCGTTCGCCTATCGCCTGGAGGCCGAAGCGGTAACGGCTAAACAGATTGTTACAAAAGAGTCAACCGAAAACCTGTACCGGACCATGGCGCTCTGCGCCGCCGGCCGGCTGCTGGTCCGGCTTGAAAACCCCACCTATCAGCAGGCTAAAAATTACTGGGCTCTCTATGAAAAACTTGAGGCCGGCGTGAATCAATCCGATCCGGCCATGTACCGGGCAATGCAAGACATGCGGATAGCCGCGGCCCGGGAACTTGCGGCCCGCAGCCTGGATGCGGAACTGGTACGGCATATAAACGCCCCCGTTCCGCTTTTGTATCTGGCCCACTATCTGGGATGCGACAGCGACAAGCTCAGGCGGCTCAACAAGCCGGCCGATTCCTTTGTCATGCGGGGGGGCGTGATCTATGTATAAGGTCATTGTCCGGGCCGCGGCCCCGGGGGAAGAATTCCGCCAGTTGGTCTGGCGGAAAATAAAGGTCCGTAAATCCCTGGACGAAATATGCCACTACATGGAACTGGAAATTCCGGCAAGCGAGCGGAACAAAATTCATAAACACGATAAAGTGGAAGTCCGCCTGCACAGCGAGTATATCACGCCGGACGATAACAAAGATAAAACAAAACGAGTTACCACGGTTATGGTGGACGCGATAACCGATGTCACCGACACGGCTCAAAAAGCATTACTGGTTATCGGCCGCTCTCCGGCCAGGGACATTATTGATTCCTCCTGGGGTGATGGAAGGGAACGTAGCCAAAGGCTTGAACAAATCACCAACGATATTGTTTCACCTTTTTTCGATTCCATAGGGATAGAAAAATTCACCTTTGACAGAAGGCCGCATGTAACACGGATGCCCACGAATGGCCCTGAAACCGACATGATTTTTTCGTTTTCATGGGAGAACGAATCTCCCTGGCAAAAGCTGATCGCCGCGGCGGATAACAAAGGCTACATCTTTACCAGTAACGAAGCGGGAAATCTGTACCTGTGGAGAGTAGCGACCAAAAGGGAAGAAGGCTTCTCCCTTACCGAAGGCTCAAATATCCGAAGCATCCAGGCAACGGAAAACGGCGCGGAACAGTTTCATGAATATGTTGCCAAAGGCGCTTTTAAGAAGGCCGAAATAACAGACGATACCTGTAAAAACAAACGGATCATGACCATTAACATCACCGACTTTGGCGTAAGCGAAGAAGATCTGCGCCGCCGGGTACTGACTGAAAAGAACCGCCGGAAGGAAAAGCGAATTACCGTAACGGTCTCCGGCTGGGGCCTCAGCGAAGCCCACATCAAAGCCTGGGGCAGCACCTTCCAAAAAGAAATCGTGTGGAACCCAAATTTTTTAATCCCGGTTAAGATACCTTCCAGCGGCCTGGATGATAACCTGCTTATATCACAGGTTGAGTACCAGGCGGATGAATCATCCATGACCACCGCCCTTACCCTGGTAAACCCCGAGGCATACGCATGAACGACGGAATAAAACAGATGGCCGCACGGATACGGAATCTCTTTTCCCTGGGCGAATTCCAAAAAAGGTATGACGACGGGAAAGTCCAGGTAAAAACCATATTCGGCCGGGTTGTCGAAAAACGGGAAGCCTTCCCCTACGGCTTCAAGGCAAAGGCAAAAAAGGGAACCGTCCTGGTGCTGTGCCAAGGCGGCAACTTCGACGGCGTTGAGATCCTCCCGGTATTGGATTATGAAGGCGGCCCGGAACTGGAAGCGGGCGATGCCGCCCTGTACACCGAATCAGGCGGGTGGATCATCATCCGGGAAAACGGGGGCATTGAGGCGGAGGCGGAATCCGGCGGCGTAACGGTTAAAACCAAAGCCGGAAAATTTTTTATCGGGGAAGACGGCAACGTTGAAATAAACGGCGACTCAAAATCATTTGTTACATTTGAGGATCTGGAAACCGCGTTAAATACCTTTTTAACTTCACTCAACGCGCATACCCATACCGTATCAACGTCAGGGGGACCCGCCGCGCAAACAGGGACGGCCGCCCCCATGGCGCCGCCCTTAACCCTGAATATCTCCGCGGCAAAAACGGCCCAGGTAAAAACCGCATGAACCAAAACAGCGCGGCCCCGGTACGTATTGAACAATGGGCCGACATTCGGGAACTGGTGCTCATGTCTATCGGTACGGATAAAGGCTCCTGGTGGGCCGATCCCGGTTTTGGTTCGGAAATCTGGAAACTTCGCCAGGCGGGGAAAGTTGATAACCGGACGGCCGGAAGTTTTCAGCAGTTTTTACAAGACTGTCTAAAATGGCTGAAAGATGATGGAATCGCCGGTGATATTATCTGCGCGGCCGAACGGTCAGGTAAAAATGAAATTGCCTATACCGTAACGGTATTACGGCCAAAAAACGATCCGGTGATCGTAAAGGATACCTGGAATGCCCTTCAGTAGAGAACCTTTGGCGGTACTGTTGGACCGCGCTTACAGCAATTACCTGAGCCTCTTTAAGCCTTTGGATAAAACGCCCCGGTATAATCTCCTGCGGGTTTTCGCCTCCGCTGATGCCGGAATGTACCATCAGCTTTTGGGAGACCTCGGCTTCCTGGCGGATCAGATTTTCCCCGATACCGCCACCGGCGAATACCTGCGGCTCCACTGGTCGGACCGGGTCCCGCCGCTGTACGCCATTTCCGCCGCGGGAACCATCGAAATTTCCGGCGTTCCCAACGCCGCGGTCCCCGCGGGCCTGGTCTATGCTTCCGCCGCCGGCCAGCGGTATTTTACCGGTTCGGCGTATCGTATCGGCGAAGACGGCACCGCTGCCGCCAGGGTCAAGGCTGAGGCGTCCGGCGCCGATACCAACCTGGCTTCCGGCGAAAATTTATCCCTGATCTCATCCATTCCCCCCGGGATCGATTCCACCGCCGTTACCGTGGGCGATGGCATTACCGGCGGCGCCGACGGGGAAACCGATGAGGCTTACCTGGCCAGGGTCCTGCAGGCCCTGCGGAACGCGACCCGGTACGGGAAGCCCGGCGATTTTGCCGACTGGGCCGTTGACGCAAGCCCCGAAGTATCCAAGGCCTGGGAGTTTAAAAACTTCGGCGTATTCGGCGCCCTCCTGATACAAGTTGCCGGCGGGAACCAGCTGGACGGCATAACACCGGTTGGCAATCCGGCGCTGGTTTCCGAATACATCAGTACCGTCGCCCCGCCTGTCTTGTTTACCGTCCGTACCCCTGAACTGCTGCCCCTTGATCCCGTCATTGCCCTGCTGCCGGTCGAAGATTTTACGGCAAACCGCAAAATAGTTGAAAGCAGGCTGAGAACCTATTTACAGGCCACCGCCATCCCCGGTACGCAATACACCGCCGGCATGCTCAGGGAAGCAATCATCGACGGCGTGATAATCAGCGGCGCTACCGTCAAACTTAACGGCAGCGCGACAGGGAAAATAACCGCCACTATTTTACAGCTGCCGGTATTAGGGGAACTCACATGGGAATAAAAGTTCAGACCCCGGATCAGTACGCGGCATCATTTCAAAAATTTTTCCCCCGGGGACCTTACTGGGACCGGCAGTTTGCGGATAGCAAAAGTGATTGCGTTTTATTCTGCGAGGCCAAGCCGGATGAATTTGTCCGGTTTAGAAACAGGATGAGCGATCTGCAAAACGAGAGCGCCATTCAGTCGGCGGCGGAAACGATAGAAGACTGGGAGCGGGTTTTAACAGGATCTGTTGCCGCCGGCCTCACGGTTGAACAACGGCGGGCTTTACTCTTCACGGCAAAGACCGGCAACATCTCGACCTCCGCCATAAAGGCATTCGGTCAAATGTATGGACTAACCATAACCAATATCGAGTTTCCGTTTAGATCGGCCTTTTTCGGTTTTTCCCGGTTTGCCCTTGATCAAATCACCAGTCCGGCCTCGTTTTCGGTACTATTCATCTATGTTGACGGCGGGGATGAAACGAACCTGGGGCTTTTCAAAAGTCAGATAGCGAATCAGCTTCTGGCCAATTATATTGTTTATTATATTTTAGGAGGTTTGTAATGGCGGGTTTATATCCTGACAATCAAATTCTGTCAATTTTTGGGCAGGAAATCGAATGGCCGGGCGTCGACAGCGAAACCGGCAAGTTTACCAATGGAAGTTTTTCCGACCCCTTAAAAAAACCATCGTTCATACCCGCGGAGTCGATGAATCTGCTGCTTGATAATATCGGCAGCTTACTGCAGTATTTAGGCTTCGATCCCAATAATACCGATCCCGAGCAGTTAA
>JAIRWM010000157.1 GCA_031268975.1 Treponema sp.
AACAACCAACAACCAACAACCAACAACCAACAACCAACAACCAACAACCAACAACCAACAACCAACAACCAACAACCAACAACCAACAACCAACAACCAACATTTAATACCTAAACGGATACACTATTGCTGGTTAAGCGGTAAAAAAATGCCACAAGAAATTCTAGCTTCTATTGAAAGTTGGAAAAATTCCATGCCTGACTATGAATTTGTTTTGTGGGATAGAAATAAGTTTGATATTAATTCGGTGACATGGGTTGCTGAAGCTTGTAGTGTAAAAAAATGGGCATTAGCCGCAGATTATATACGGTTATACGCTGTGTATACAGAGGGCGGAATATATTTGGATTCAGATGTTCATGTGTTAAAACCTTTTAATGATTTACTGACTTATGATTTTTTTACTTGTTTTGAATGGGAACGCTCAACAAACATTTTCAAAGATGTTGTAAACTCTGATTTGGATGATATTCAAATAGTTGGCGACATTCAAATTGAAGCAGCAATATTTGGAGGAATACAAGGACATCCATTTTTAATGGATTGCATGAATTGGTATAAAAATCGTCATTTTATTTTAAATAATGGGGAGTATAATTGTAGAGTAATAGCACCGCACATATATGCAGCAGTAGCGCAAAAATATGGTTTTCGCTATATTCATGAAGAACAAAAATTAAAGAATAATATGATAATATTCCCGCAAGGAGCGAAATTTTGTTCTCCTTTTCATAATACTTATACAAATAGAATAAGTCATGATATATATGCTGTCCATTGGCACGCCGCCGCATGGAAATATAATATCGTCAAAAAAACCATAATGAAAATTAAACAAAATAATGTTATTAGAAAATTATTTGGGAAAAAACCAATAGTAACAATTAATGAAATAATTAAACAAAATAATTGTGACAAGAAAAACGGCACATAACAGGTCTGTTTACGCTTTTTTGTCCTGCCGGACAAACCAGACCGTTGGCGGCTCGGGGTTCCGTTTCGCCAGGTCGGCTATGCCTCCCATTGAATATTTTTCATCACGATTAATAACGATTTCATAGGATACCTGTGGATACTGAAAGGAAACTTCTATTTCATCAGAACCACCTGATTATGGCGTTTAACGCCCACGGCGAGTGGAGGCATGGGACGGGATATCGCCGCGCGCTACCTGTTTTTTTCTTTTTTGGGAAACCAGCCTTTTTCTACTCTTTTTTTCTGGTGAAACAATTCCAGTATGCTCCAAAGTGAACAAAATCCAAGAACGCCAAATTCGGAGCTGACGATTGCGTTTTTTATCAGCAGGGACAAAACACATGAACCAATCCCCAGACAAAGAAAAGCAGGCCAAATCTTTACTCCAAAATGATATTCACCCTGTATTACCAAAACATGAAAAAGCCCTATCATCAGGAAAGAGCTGAATCCAATTATGAGTCCGCCAAAATACATCTTTTTTCCGTCTTTTATTTTCGAGGCGTTTTACGCAATATGGAGAAGTTCCCTTGGCCTTGATCCCTGGGCGGGGCCGACGACGCCCCTGTGTTCCATTTCTTCAACGATCCGGGCGGCGCGGTTATAGCCGATTTTAAGCCGGCGCTGAATATAGCTGGCGCTGGCCCTGCCCTGCTGGTACACAATTTCCAGGGCCTTGTCGTAGAGCGGATCGTCGCCGTCGCTGAACAGCGAAGGGCCGGAGTCTTCTTCATCATCTTCATAGAAAATTTCATCTTCTATGTACTCCGGTTCGCCAAGAGACTTGACATGCTCCACGACCCGTTCCACTTCTTCTTCGGAAATAAAGGCGCCCTGCATACGGATGGGAAAGGGATCGATCGCGCCGGCATAGAGCATGTCGCCTTTACCGAGAAGTTTTTCCGCTCCCACCATGTCGATGATAATCCGGCTGTCCATCTTGCTTGCGACCATAAAAGCGATGCGGCTGGGAATGTTGGCCTTGATAAGGCCGGTGATTACATCGATGGACGGCCGCTGGGTCGCCAGTACCAAGTGAATGCCCACGGCCCGGCTCATCGCGGCCAGACGAGCTACGGTAGATTCCAGTTCCTTGCCGGTAGTGGCCATGAGGTCGGCGAACTCATCGATAACGACAATAATGTACGGCATGTTTTCCGCGGCGATGCCTCGTTCCCTGATCCGCCGGTTATAGCTTTTTATGTCCCGTACCCCCATGGAATCAAGGCAGGCATAGCGCCGCTCCATTTCGAAAATGCAGTACTGTAAAGCCTGGAACGCTTTTTTCGGTTCGGTGATTACCGGAACAAGCAGGTGGGGGATGTCGTTGTAGAGCTTGAGTTCAACGATTTTCGGATCGATGAGCATCAGCCGGCATTCCGCGGGAGAACGCTGGTACAGTATGGAAAGGATCATCGAATTAACGCAGACGGATTTTCCCGACCCGGTGGAACCGGCGATAAGCAGATGAGGCATTTGGGCAAGGTCGACCGTTACCGCCTCGCCTGTAATGTCTTTACCCAGAACAACAGGAATTTCGAGCCGTTTGCCTTCCCTGCGCAGTTCACCTTCAATAATTTCCCTGAACGAAACAATATTCCGTTTTTTGTTGGGAACCTCAATACCCACGGCATGTTTTCCCGGAATGGGAGCCACAATGCGGACGCTGGACGCGGCAAGCCGCAGGGCTATGTTATCCTGGAGGTTGACGATTTTGGAAAGCTTGACCCCCGGAGCGGGCAAAATTTCAAACATGGTGATAACCGGCCCCTTCCGGATTCCGGTAACTTCGGCCTCTATGCTGAATTCCTTCAGGGTTTCCTGAAGGATCCTCGCCGCCTTCTGGGTAGTCTCGTCCACAATCCAGTACTGGCCGTCAGGATACTGGTTGAGTATGCCCTCAACAGGCACCAAATACGTTCCCCTGCGGTTTCCAAAAGACCTGTTTTTTTTTGCCGGTTCGGAAACAGCCGGCCGGGGAGCTTTTGCGTGTTCGGGGACAGCTTCAACCACCGGTTCGCCGGAAATTTCAACATATTCCATTTCCGTGTTTTTCACCGCTTCGGGCCCGGCTGCCTGTTCACGTTCCGCTTCAGGCCCGGTCATTTCGTCTTCCGCGGTTTGTGCATATGGGCTGAAAAGGGACAGTGGGATGCTGACGATTTCATCCTGCTCATCAAGGACTTCCGGTTCGCTGTAGTCTTCTTCGGCAATTTCCGGGATTTCCATCTCCCCGGTTTCCACCTCCTCGCTTTCCGCCTCCGGAATTTCCGCCTCCTCGCTTTCCCGCGGGGGCGCGGAATTTGTCCCGGCGCGGAGCGAAAGTCCCGGTGATTCGGAATTTGCCGGCGGACTGTCAATGCCGGCCGCCGCGGGGGTTTCGGGGTATTCTTCCGTGTTGAAAAATCCAAATTGATCCAAATCCTGGAGCGCCAAAGAGGCCGCCAGGGGTTTTAGCTCGGGAAACTGTATCCTCTCGCTCAACGGGACGCGATCGCCTTCTTCGCCGGAGAGTTCAGGCACAGCGGACTCGGCGTACGCAACAGACACGGCGTGACGTGAAGACTCGGCGTACGCAACGGACGCGGCATGGCCGGGCGCGGCGAAGGGGCCGGGTGACGGTTCGGGTTTTCTCAGGGATTTTTCCCGGAACAACAGGGCGTGAAGGACAAGTATGGCAAAACATTCCAGAACGGTCAGGGTTATGACGGCGAAGCCGAAAACCGAAAAACTTACATTTCGCAGCAGGGCAAATTGTTCCCGGCGCTGGCCAAAGTCCCTGACAAGGGAAAATCCCGAGGCAATGGTTAGAAAGGGGACCAGTACGGCGGAAAGAACAAAAATACGGCCGGGTTTAAACGCTTTGTCTCCCAGTATCCAGGCCGCCCAGAAAAGGTAGGCCGGAATCATCAGAGCAAGAATTCCATAGGCGCTTACAAAAAATTCGCCGGGGGAGGTGTTGATAAACTTCAGGTTTAAAAGGTATGCCACGGTGGAAAGGGTCATAAGCAGGGCGGCAAACGCCAGGGTAAACGCCGCCATCAACGACAAAAGCCGCACCCTGAAATCGGGGCGGTTTAGAAAGGCGGCAACGGGTTCCATAAGAAGACCGTTCTGAGGTTCCGCGGTGTATTCCACAGGCCCGGAGGAGCCGGACGGCGGCGCCGCGTCAGTCACATGTTGTGTGTTCATCTTATCTAAAGATATCGGCAACAACCTCTTCCATCGACATACTATAATAAAGATATCCGTATGCCGCGGCCGCGGCCATGACCCGTTTGCCGTATTCCCGCGTTTCGGAGGTACTTACCGTTTCAAGAAAAAGATCCACGGGCAGGGAAGGAGCTGCCCGTCTGAGCCGGCGTATCCGCGCCGGGCCGCCGTTATAGGCCAGCAGCGCCAGCATGGGGCTTCCCAGTGAATCTGTCAGGGAACGCAGGTAAACGGCCCCCAGGTAAACGTTGGTTTCGGGGTCTCTAAGGTCAATGTAGCCGTTTTCGGAAAAGTCCCGGCCGTTCCGCCGCTTTATCGCGGCGTTTACCTCCCGGGCGGTGGCCGGCATTATCTGGGCAAGACCCACGGCCCCGGCGCGGGACACTATTGCCGGCATAAAGGCGCTTTCCGTCCGTATCAATCCATAAAAAACAGGAAGCCTGATTCCCGCTTCGCCGGCGTTTGCGTCTATAAGATCGGTAAACGCCATGGGGTAGTACAACCGGAGATCGGCGCGTTCCATCCGGTAATTTTCACGGTTCATGTAAGATCGGGTAAGGTTGATTGATTCAAGATAGCGTCCCTTATCCGCCAAAATTCCGGCAAGGGTTCGTAAAAGGGAAACGCTTAAATCTTCCATGTCGTTCCGGATGTAGCCGATGGCGAATTCTTCGGCATCGTAGTCAAAAAAGCCCTGGTAAAATTCCAGCATGGTTGAATCGGCCGCGTGGGGCATATTGTCTTCGCCTGGGCCTGGAACGGGATTTCCCGGAACGACCGATTTTTCCAGGTACGAGGCGGCAAGGGCCCGGTAATAAAAGGAACCGTTGCCTTCTTCGTAGGCAATGGTAAAGAAATCTTCCGCCGTTTTTCCTTTTATCGACACATAGCCTTCCGAGACGGCCCTCCCCAGAATATAGGCGTATTGGGCCGCGGCCGCGCCGTCGCTTTTAATCAGCGTTAAAATTTCATCCAAATCGGTCCACTTTCGCTGACTTACAAGATAACAGCAAATTCTGTCCAGAATGTCGGAAAAAGCGGCGTTTCTGTTCCAGCGCGGGGCATAGCTCTTGACCGCGACCGCGGCGTTTTCCGGCTTTGTGTTCATGATTGAACTGAGAATGTACCAGATGCAGGCGTCTTCCTGCCGTTCATCCGGGGCAATATCCAGCGCCTTGACGAAAAAATCTACCGCTTCCTGTTCTTTTCCCTGTTGGCGTTTTATCCGCCCTGAATAAAAAAGCATGATATAGCGCATGTTGTTTTGATCCGCCGGGCTTAACGGGGCCAAGCCGCCGGGATTCTGCATGAAAGCCGCTTCCCATTCGGCAAAAAGCGCCAGCCCGTCGGCCCGCCTGGAGGAAACGCCCTGATACGCCCGGCCTAAATCGCTTAACAGGCCCGGATACCGGAAAAACAGGGCTTTGTCGCGTTCCAGCGCCTCCTCAAAATAAAGCAGGGCCTCATCGTAATTGTTCCCGGTAAGGGCGAAACGCCCGGCTATCGCGCCGGAATCCGCTCCGGGAATGGAAAAATTCCGCCGGGAAAGTTCATCCAGGACACCACGCACAAGCCCGTCCTGTTCACGGGCCTCACTCGCGGAACTTTCCCTGGGGCTGTAGATAAATTCCCGCAATTGCTCAAGCCGGGAATCTTCGGGACTTTGCCCCGAAGCGCCGGGACGCGGTGAAGAGCCCGGCTGCCAGCGGGAAAG
The DNA here is from genome assembly GCA_031268975.1 of Treponema sp. GTDB lineage: Bacteria > Spirochaetota > Spirochaetia > Treponematales > Breznakiellaceae > JAIROH01. Next base: position 5,903 of record JAIRWM010000157.1, read on the forward strand.
GATGACAAGGGCCTTTTCCTCCGGTAAAAGGCTATTTTCCCCGTCGTACAGCCCGGCAAGCTCCCGGTATGCGCCGGTAACATAAAGAGCGGAGGCCCGTAAATAAACGAACGATCGCTCGGATACTTCCCTCGCCTGCTCGGGTTTCTTTTTCTCGTTTTTCCTCACCTTTTCGAGCCAGGCAAGGATGCTTTTTGCCTGTTCTTCCGGTTTTGGAAGCCCCGGAAGCAGCATTCCAAGTTTTTTTGCCGCTTCCCGCCGGATTTTAAAAGAGCTGTCGTCAAGGGCTTTTTTATACAATTCCGCCGCCTGTGCCATGTCCATCCGGCTCTCGGCTTTCAGCGCCTGGTAAAAAGCAGAACGGGGAGGCGGCTGTTCTTTTGCCGGAGCGGCGAAACAGGAGGCAAGGCTGAAAAAAAGAAAAACAATACTTGATGAACGAAGCTTTTTTACTTCACAGAAAAAGGGGTTACTCACGTGCGGGTATGGTGATTTCCGTCCCGGAAACGATAAGATTCGGGTTACGAATCCTGTTGTGCCGTACAATGCGGGGATAAAGCCACGGATTGCGATAAAATGCCTCCGAAATATCCCAAAGCGTATCGCCCCAGCGTATGGTGTAGACAACCCCTTCAGGAGGAATGGTTTGCGGTATCCTGAACGAATAAACCGGGGCGCCGCTCCGGCGCCGCTCCGGCGCCGTTGACTGGGCCCTGGGCGGGGTATCTATTACGACCGGCTGCCGCGCGGCCGGCGCCGCCGGTTCAGCCTGCTTTGTCGGCGCGGCCGGTTCAGCCTGCCTTGGCGGCGCCGCCGGCGTTTCGGGGGCGGCGTTTTCGGTTACGGCGGCGGATTGTCCGGGAGAAACTTTACCGGCCTGCCAGGGCAGGGCTTTGCCCCTGAGGAAAAAGAACCAACCCAGACCCAAAAGTACGATAACAAGAAGCAGTATGGCGGGGATCCAGGGAAATTTCCGTTTTTCCACCTGGTCTTCGGCCTTTATGGCGGCGGACTTTGCGTAAAGACTGTGGCCCGATTCCTCAATGTCAAAACCGGAATAGTCCCTGGTGTCTTCTTCGAAAGATTTAAGGTGAAGGCTCAACTGCTGGTGTTCCCCGGAAGGGTTCCCCAGATCGGAGGATTCGGCGGAAATTACCCCTTCGGCGGAAGAAGAAATGACCAGTTCAATGGACGGATCTCCCTTTGGCCGCAGGTTCAGGTTTTCCACCACAAGGCTCCCGATGTACATGGCGTCGGCCATGGACCTGGCATGGCTCTTGTAAAGATCTATCTGTACGCTTTTCTGCCTGTCGTGGACGGTAGTCAGGACAAGGCGTTTTTTTACAGCTGCGTTCTCTTCCATAATGGAATAGAAGTCACCGTTAGCTATTTTTATTCCGATAGTGGCGGCCATTGGATAACTCCTCCCATTATTTCATTATCGTCAATTTTTGTCTCATGTTAAACTGTAAACGGGGGAGAAAAGCTTTGTCAACGGTCTTTTTGCCGATATTTGGCCGGACAGCCCCCCCCTTGCGCCGTTTCACAGGGGATCCGGCCTGTCACTGCCCTTGCATTGAAGAAATTCCCCGCTTTACCGATAATTTGACCATGAGCGGATTAATCTCCATCTTTGCCGCGGTACTTTTATTGGGTATCGGCGCGACAGTCGTTGTTTCAATTGCAGGACGGGCCAGGGGTGGAAAATCAAAAAGCGCTGACGCCATTGCCAGAGACGCGGAAAAAAAACTTTCCCAAAATCCCCGGGATCCCGGGGCGCTCCTGGCCATGGGCGACATTTATTACCGGGAACAAAGGTGGGACCTTGCCTACAAAACCTACGAAACCCTTACCGATGTTGTCAACAGCTTCCCCACCCTGGATGAATTCCTTATCAACCAGCGATGCGGCGCGGCCGCGGTAAAACTCAATCTGCTTAACGAAGCGTACCGGGCGTTCAGCATGGCCAAGGTCATACATCCGGATGATTTTGAATCCAACTATAACCTGGGAAACATTGAGTTTCAGCGCAAAAACTACGAAAAAGCAATACAACATTTCCAGCAGGCCCGGCTCAAAGATCCGGAACACGCGCCGACCCTGCGGGGACTGGGACATTCCCTTTTTAAGCTGAGAAAATACAAAGACGCGATGAGTTTTATCCGCAAGGCCATAGACCTTGCCCCGGATGACAAGGAATCTTTCTACACCCTGGCCGAATGTTACTACGAGGCGAATCAGACCGAGCAGGCGCTTAAAATTTTTGCCCGTCTGCGGCCGGATCCGGTTATGGGGCCCAGCGCCTGCCTTTTTTCCGGAACCATTAACATGAATCGGCGCAACTATGCCGGAGCCATTGAAGACTTTGAGATCGGCCTTAAACACACAAACATAAAAAGCGAAACCCTTGTCGATCTCAAGTATTATCTTGCGGCGACATACATTAAACAGCAGGAACTCGGCAAAGCTATCGGGCTTTTGACAGAAATACAAAACATAAACCCGTCTTTTAAGGACGTGCCGGCCCTTATTGCCCGTTACCGGGAGCTTAACGCCAACCAAAATCTGCAAATTTACCTTATGGCGTCCCAAAACGATTTTATCGCCCTGTGCCGCAAAATTATTCTCGGCTACTTTCCCCGGGCAAAAACAAAAATTACAAACATAGCGGTAAACAAAAATGAATGGGCGGACCTGCTTGCGGAAGTGGATACTCCCAAATGGTCGGATACTGTCATGTTCCGTTTTATCCGCAGCCAGGGATCGGCGGGCGAACTTGTGGTGCGGGACTTTCATTCCCAGCTTAAAGACGTAAAAGCCGGCAAGGGAATTTGCGTTACGGTCGGCGGTTTTTCCGAAGAAGCCCGCCGTTATACCGAAGCCCGGCTTATCGACCTTATCGACAAAGAACGGCTTTCGGTCATACTCAACAATGTTGACAACTCATCCCGTCAGGCGGCGTCCCAGCCAACCGCATCCAGGCCGGCGGCCTCTAAAAGACCGCCTTCCCGGTAAGCAGTTTTACGAGGTACAGCTTTACATACAGAAAAAGATAATTCTGTTCGTTTATTTTGTGGAGCCCCGTCGAATTATCCATAATCGTCCCGGTCATCCTGTCAATGGTATCCCGGTTTACTTCTTTTTGAAAACGCAGCAGATGGCGCAGCCCGTCCCGAACCAGGGAATTTACATCTTCCACAAGGTTATCTTTACTCTGCTTGTTTAACAGCTTTCCCCAGCGCTGGGAAAGTTCGTACAGATACGTGTCCAGGGAATAGCCGGCGGGAACAAGGCGGGATTCCGCCTCTCTGGCGGAATCCCGCAGTTCCTTTTTAAGGCCGTCGATCTGTGAACGCTCCGACTCCCCGTCTTCGTCCCGCGCCCGTTTCCGCTTTTTCTTTCCCAGATTCTGGAAAAAGGCGATAATGTTGCTGATAATGGGAACGGTATACCAGAACGGGAGCAGCAGCCTGACATCGCTGAGCAGTTCTTTCCGCTTGACAAGAAGCAGTACCCGCAGCGGCAGAAGCTCGTTACGGTTGAAAAGCCGTGAAGCTTCCGGGAAACCCTTGTCGCCGCCCCGTATTTCTTCATGAACCAGATACAGCCGGTGATCCTTCAACAGGGCGGCAAGAACCGGAGCGTATTTTTCAACATAGTGCAGAATAAGGTTTTCAAATTCCCTGTCCTCTTCCATGGCCGGCTCGCGCCCGAAGTTCAGAAGAAGCTTTTTCCACCGCCGCGATATGGCTTTAATAACCACAGGCCGGGTCTCAACAAAAAGCCTTGCGCAAAGCGCCATAAGCCTGCTTTTCTTCACCAGCCAGACGGCGTCGTCGGTGCGGAAGTACAGCAGTTCCGGCAGTTCTGCCGCCGAAGGCGGCTCGGTAATCCGCTTTTTGATATACGCATCAAGTCCGTCCTGGGTATACCGGCCAAGCAGGAGAACGCCTTTGTTGTCTTTGAACTTTGCGATGGCCGCGCGGGAAAAGTAATAAGGCGGCTTTTCCAGCGCAAGTTCAAAATTCCTGAAAGCAAGTTCTATTTCCCGGGCCCTGACCGCCTGAGCCTTGAAAAAACCGCTGCAAACCTCAATCAGGTAAACCGCCTGAAGCGTTCCCTGTTCTTCCGCGAGAAGTTCGTTTTTTGAGTTAAGATCGTGCCGCACCAGACTGCAAAAGTATGCCCAGAAATAAAAAGCGACTTCTCTCCCCTCCCCCATGTCCTTTATACAGTCCGAAGGATGTATGATGATCTTATCCATCAACTCCCGCAAATATTCTTCTTTACCGGCAAGCTGGGGAGCAAGCTTGTGTTGTACAAATTCCCTGTTGCCATGTTTAAGAAGATAATTCCTGACCTTGATAAGGCTTACTTCCAGTATTTTGACCGGAATCATCGGAGCAAGGGCCAGAGCCTCGCCCCGGTTATCCGGGAAAACAAGCTTGATAATCGGCAGGATTGTTTTCTGGGGTTCTTTGAGAAACGCGTCAAGATCTGTCGATACGTCCAGGGGTTTAATCTGTTCACCGGGAATGGTGATGTCAAGAAAAACTTCGTCGGGAAACGGCATATCCGCGTCGTTATCCGGGTTTTTGTAAGCCGCTTTAATCTGCTCGGCATAATAAAAACACAAAAAAAGCTGCTGCCCGTCCTCTTCGCCCATAACCAGAACTTTCCCGTCTTCCTGCAGCTGGTTAAGATCGCGCCATACCCGGGGACCGGTATCTTCGGCCCATTTGGCCCATTCCGGCCGGTCTTCGCATACCCGCAGGGCGTACTTCCGCAAAAACCCGATAAAGTCTTCCACGCCGATACGGGGAGAACCGTTCCTGCGCGCGTAGGAATAGAGTATGGAATAAAGGTCGGTTCCCTGAGCCATAGGTCACTATATTCTTCAAGCGGGAAAATTGCAATTATTTTTTTGGTATGTTAGGATTTAGAAGATGAAAAAGCGTTTCCCCTTCGTTTTTTTCCTGTTTTTGGGTATTCCCGTTTTTTGCCAGACATTTTCCGATTTTGAGGTAAAAGACCGGGTTTTGGTAAAATACCGGGGAAGAAACACAGAGGTGATAATCCCGGAAAGCCTTGGGATAAACCGCATAGGGGAGCGGGCCTTTGCCGGGAACATGGTACGGCTGGTACGGCTTCCCGCCGGGGTAGACTCCATTGATAACCGCGCCTTTGCCGGCTGTTCCATGCTGAGGGAAATATTCCTCCCAAACACCGTAAGCGTTATCGGCTACCGGGCTTTTTTTAACTGCAGCGTCCTTGAAATCATAAACATACCCTACAGTCTCAGAACCATAGAAGACGGGGCTTTTTTTAACTGCCGAAGCCTGCGATCCCTTAATCTGCCCGATACCCTGCGGAGCATTGGCTCCAGGGCCTTTTCCGGCTGTACCGGCTTTGAAGCCCTGCGGCTTTCCCGCCGTACCCGGATAGGCGAACAGGCGTTTATGGGTGTGCCCCGCGATAAAATACTCTACAAGGACTAACAAATGACCCGGAAATTTCCAGCAAAAACACCCCCGGCCGGGGTTTTTAACGCCCCCCGGGGCCGCGCCCTGGCGGCGGCTGTTTTCGTCTGCCTTTTCTGGTTTTCCTGCGGCAAGGAAAGCGGCGGTACGGAAATACCCCCGGAAAAAGAAACGGCCGTGTCCGGCGGCGCGGAAAACCGCCCTGCCCCCGCCATGTCCGTACAGGACGCCCTGCGCCTCCCCGAAGGAGGCCCGGCAAGGCGCATGATCCTGGAAAAAGGCAATTTCTGGACAACCGGCCTGCCCGGATTCGGAGACAACGCCCTGCCGGCGCTGTCCGGCGTATACCGGACTACATCCCAAGGCGGAACGGAGCATGGGTTTACCGTGTGGCTTTGCCGGGAAACGCTTTATTACAGCGGCTGGGATACCCGAACCGGCCCCGGAGACTTTCAGATTCTGGAAAAACGCCCCGGAGACAGCCTTTTGGCCGCCGCCGCCTTCAACGAAACCTGGACAGGCATTTTCAGCTTTCCCGGCAGCCCCCCGGAACTCTCGCAGAACGACATCGACAGAATTATCAGCATATACCGGAGCAGATTCCTGTATTTCCTTGCCCTGGCCCAGGACATCTCGGACATCTCCCTTCCCGCCCAGGCGGATTTCTGATACCGCGGGTACTTGTGGATTTTTTGGTTTCAGCACTATACTTGATACAAACAAATGACCATCAGTCAGGAAGACGCACTTTACGATTTTCTCGAAAATGTTACCGAGCCATTCAGCCTTGACGACATTGCCGCCTTTATCCGCATGGTGGAGCCAAAACGGCACGGCAGACTGAGTACCGAAATAACCTCGTTTATCGACACAAGGCGCATCGCTTTTCCGCTGGACGGAAAACGCTGGCTGTCCCGGCGGGGGTGTTTTGAGTCCCTGCGGTTTGTCATCTGCCCAAGCCGCCTTGAACTGCTCAACGGCATCCTTATTCCCGGCCATCGCTGCATTCCCTTCGCAAATCCCGTGCTGCTCCCCCAGGAATACAGCTTCAGGTGGCGCGGGCAGACAATCGCCCTCACTACCACCGAAGGCCCGCCGGAAGATTTTTATCCGTATTATTCCCTGTTCGGCGAAGAATATGCCCCCCAGTATGTGGCGCGGGATAACCCGGGAAACGAAGAAGCCTTTAACAGCGATCTGTACGAAGACCCCGGCGAAGTTTCAATACATACCCCGGACATGCGGAACATTTACCGTGAAGCGTCTTTTGTTCCCGGAGATCTTTTTGTTGTTTCCACCCTGGACTGGAAAAAAGGGATCTTTGAACTTGAAAAGGCGGACAAAACAAACTTCTCCGAAAAAGAACTTGACACGTGGCTCGAGGCGGCCAAAGACGGGTTCACGCGATCCTTTGAATACCTGGGCGCGGGGGCTTCAACGGAAGAGCAGATAGCCTTTGCCTATTGGTTTGGCGGGGAACGGATGCGCTCCCTGCCCGCCCATACGCTGGAAGAATTCCTCGGCGAAAAAACGGATCACATTGAGGTTGTGCCCTACGGCATTGAAACCCGCTTTTGGTACGCGGGAAAAGACATTCCGGATCGCAGGGATCTCGAAGGCGTGCGCAGCCTTCCGGACAGAACCGTTATAGAGGAAATACTGTACCGCCTTGGAGTGCCGATCTCCGAATATGTGGTACAGTCTTTTGTGCGGGACGCCCTGTACCAGGACGACTGCAACGAAGGCCGCATTATTGAGCGGATAATCCCCTGTTCGGCGGGACTGGGCAGCAGGGATCGGGAATACCTTGCGGATTATATACTGGAAGTGCTTAAGGAATTTTCCGCCACCTATTCCCGTTTTTCCGATTCGAAAATGGCGCCAATCCGTACCAGAGTGGGGGAACTGCATACGGCGGTAATAGAACTTGCCATACAACTGCAAAAAAACAGCGATGTTTCCTGGCTTCCCAAACATACCTTTGTTGTGCTTTCCCAGATTCAGGGACACGCCGCCAGCATTCTGGAAGATCTTGACACCGACGAGGCGCTTGCCCATTCGGAACTTGACGCGATGGACAATTCCGTCGACAGCATGCTGGACACATACGAAGACCTGAAAGAGCTTATCAGAGAAGCTACGGAAAGCTTCCGTAAAAATAACATTTCCCTGTACACCGGGAACAGCGGATATTCCTGGCGTACCGTTCAAATAAGCCTTGGCGGAACGGACATCTGGCGCCGCATGGCGCTCCCGGAAAATTTTACCCTTGAACAGCTGCGCGTTCTTATTCAGTGTCTGTTCGGCTGGAGCGACGATGAAGGAAGTTTCAGCGCGGATACGCCCGGCAGCCAGGATACTTTTTTGAAGCCGGATCTTACCATCGGCGATTTAAGCAGCAATAAAACCGGCGAATTCCTCTGCGAATTCGGGACAAAGTGGACGGTCAAGATCATAATCCTGTCCCGCTATCAGCCGGGGCCGGAAGAAGGGATACGCTGCCTGGCCGGAGCGGGCGCGGCCCCGCCCCGGTTCATCGACGGCCCCCTCAGATTCAGGCGCTTCATTTCCGCCCTGGAACTGGGCAGCGACCGGGAACAACGCCTTGTCATGAGCGAGCTCGGCAGGGAATACGATCCGGAAAGCTTCGATATTGATTCCTGCAACCGCGCCCTGAAAAACGCGCCTTTGCCGTTTCGCGGTCCGGCGGCGGGCTCCGGGGCCGGACATGAAGAATCCTGAACGCCCGTTACCCCTTGCCGAACTCCTTGAAAGAGGCGGATTTTATTACAACCTTCCGGGAACTTCTCCTGAATCCGTCCTCCTCCGCCTTGTCGAAACGATACCGCTGCCCGCGTCGGTAAAAAGGGATGAACTGCTTACCGCCGTTCTGGAGCGGGAAGCGCTTATGCCCACCGCGGCAGGCGGCGGCATCGCCATACCCCACGCGCGCAGCCCCGTGGTTTCCGCCGCCGCAGATCAGTTTGTCTCGCTGGCGTTTCCCGAAAAACCCGTAGACTGGGGCGCTCTGGACAACCGCCCGGTAACAGCGGTATTCCTTTCCGTGCTGGCCTCCCCGAAACTGCACCTGCGCACCATCCAGCGGCTTTCGTTCTTTTGCCGCGACAGCGCATTCTGTTCGCTGCTGGAAAACCGGTCGCCGCCGGAGGCGATTCTTTCCTGCATCAGGAAAACGGAAACCGGCTGGGATGTTTCCGGCGGCTGACCAAAACCCGCCCGGCGCGG
>JAIRWM010000032.1 GCA_031268975.1 Treponema sp.
CTTATCGGATAGGGCGGGTATATATTCCAGGCTTATTTTGCTTGTGGGGCCTTCGGGGAGCGGCAAAACAAAGACTTTACAGGAAATTTCGGCTGAATATGACAAAAATGTCCACAATATCATCACCATTATCAAGGTCGCGGACAAGTTCCAGGGGGATATTATTGAGGAAGATCCCAAACTCCTTATGTGGCACAGCAACGGCTCAGACCAGGTTTGGGAAGGATTAGATAATTATGAAAATATATCATGGCAGTTACATCCAAGTCCTGGCGCCGGAAATTCGGGGTTCTAACCGCCTCCTTGATTATGGGAACGGTTTCTATACGACAACGGATAGTAATCAGGCTGTACGGTTTACAGAGAAATTCCTGCGTTCAGGCAAGAGCAGAATCATTAGTGTTTACGAATTTGATTATGATTGTGCGGTTAAAGGATCTTCAATGCTTGAATTCAGCGAAGCAAACCACGATTGGCTTGAATATGTTGTTAAGAATAGATCGGGTAATGGCATAGATAATGATTTTGATATTGTTATCGGTCCGGTAGCTAATGATCGTGTTTATACCGTTGTTGAATCCTATGAATTAGGGGATTATACTGCTGATGAAGCAATTAACCGCCTTAAAACATTTAAGTTAACCGATCAAGTTGTATTTAAAAGTCCAAAAGCCTTACAATATATCATTTTTGTTCAAGCGTTCACTGCTGGCGAGGTTAGAGAGATATGAATACTATTGAAGAAAAGCGTCGTGCCTTACATCTATCAAAACAACTATGCGCCATAACCGGTATGGTTATGGATTATTACCACTTAAGCGAAATGGATGCGATTGGTATAATTTACACATCACAAATGTACCGTCTTCTTGCGGACGAAAAAACCAAAGTTTGGCATTACAGCGTCCATACCCTTTTCGATATCCTTAAAACAGAACGCGAAACAGGAAATGTTTCCAATTCTATATATGTCCAAGGTCTGGTGAGGGAAAATATATGACTGAAGAAGCCCGATATCTTTTATTTTTAACAGAACAATATGCCGCTGTTAAAGGTCTTCCCGGTAGTCAAGTATTTAATATGCTTAAGGAAAAGGAATTGTTTTCATATATCCACAATATGTTCTATACCTACCATACAGAACGTGTTGAGAATGCTATCGAGGATATAGAACGTGTTCTTAACGGCGATGATTCAAAGGGAAACAAAAATGCCTGAGTTGCAGTTCATCCGCGGTGACCGTGTTCGGGACGCCATACCGGGAAAGCAGGTTTTATCACCGGAAAAACAAAAATTTTGGGCGGTTCAACAGCTTGGGAGACAGGATTTGACATACCTGAATTTGAAAGCGCCATTGAATTTCGCTATTCCTGCGAATGTCAGGCAACTCTGGTGTACCTGGTGAGCAAGCAATATGAACCGGAACGGTGGGCGTCACGGCATTACAAGCCCTCTATAACACTGGCGATCCGCCCCTTAATCAATCCCCGTTAAAAGGCCCTTTTCGGTGGCGTTGCGAACGGCATCGGCCCTGTTTGCCGCCCCAAGGCTGATATAGAGACGCCGTATAGCGCTTTTCACCATTTTGACGGGAACATGCATGGTAGCGGCTATTTCCTCGCTGGTACGGCCCTGGGCGAGGCTGCTTAGTATCGAAAGCTCATACTGCGAAAAATCCTGGGGAAGCGGCGTTTCCCGGCCTGAGTATTGGGCCGCCACGAGGGAACGTTTTTTCGCGTAGGCCGAAGCGTCTCTTCGTATGGTTTGCAGCCAATCCCGGGGAATACCTGAGATTTCGGCCTTTGCCGGATCCTCGGAATGACCCTTAAGGACGGCGCCCGTCAGATCGTGCATATATTCCCCAAGTTCGATAAAGGGCATAACAAAGCCGAGGGACTGGCCCGCGTCGTAGGCCCTTTTCAGCGCCGCGATCGCGCCCTCCCGGTCCCCGTTCCGGTGGCGGATTACCGCTTCCAGGGCGGTCATTTCCAGGAACCCCACAAGAAAACTCTCCAGATCGCCTTCGGTCCGCTCTTTTTCCAGGATCCTCAGCGCCTCGGGATAGTTTTTTTCAACGACCATACACCGGGCTCTGATCAGGGCGTCCAGGCCCCGGGACAGGACGTTTAATTCCCCTTCCTCCCGTTCCATCCTGAGCCAGGGGGCGATCTTTTCGACAAGCCCAAGGCGAATATAAAAACGCCCCATGATAACGTCGTGGATATTGTAACGGTTGACGTAATCGCTCTTTTCCAACTGGGAACGGAGTTGCCCTTCCATTTCCCGTATACCCGCGACATCGCCCTTGTGGATATTGAGGCGCATAAGGTAAAACAAGGCGCAGGTTTCCACCTCGTTCTGGTTTTTTTCACGGCCCCGGTACGCCGCCTTACGGGCGAATTGTTCGGCCTTGTTTAAGTCCCCCTGGTAGTAGGCCAGATCCGAGTAGGCCAGCGCGTCGGTTCCGTAGAGGTACCCGGACAGGGAAACGGAAGTATAGGCCGCCGCCGCCGTGCATGAATGCATAAACGCCATGCCCTCTTCCGGGGTCGCGGAAATTCCCACCAGAATCGCATAGGAACCGATATTGCTTTGTCCTATCTGCCCGTGGGCCGGTTCGGGGTTTTCCAGATAATGACGATACCCCTTTTCAAACCATCCGGCAAAATCGTAGTTCCGCGTATACCGGCATGACTGTATGCT
>JAIRWM010000169.1 GCA_031268975.1 Treponema sp.
CGTCCGGGTTTGTCCCCCTGGCGGTTCGTATTCAGCATAAGCTCCGGAATAAGGCGTACCTTGCGCGGCAGAGTCTTTCCCGCCGGCTGTTCCCATCCCGCTGACCAGGACTGCCAGCCTCCGGCCTGTATAAAAAGAGGCCCCTTTAGAAAATGTTTCCGGCCCTCCTCATCCGTGCCGGTAAGTTTCAGGAGATCTTCAAAAGACCAGGACCCTATGACAAGAGCGCCGGTTTTTTCATTGGGAACTACGCCGTTATGCCTTCCCCCGGCGCTGAACTTCATTTCCGCGCAGCCCGTTTGTGTTTTTCGTTCTGTACGGCGTATGTCCATAGATATACCGTTCACTGAAACCTCTTCATGCACGCGGTTCGCTTTCATCCGCGTTTGTTTTGATATACGGAATTCCGGCCAATTTTTTTATACCACTTAAGGGTTAAGAATACAAGCTGTTTTTGTCCAGTTGGACTTGTTCGACAACTCGAATCTTCGATTCGTTGTCGGTTGTCTCACAGTCCTTGCAATTTCTCGCCTTATGGCTGCGAAACTGCGGCATTTTAGTGGAAGTTGTTCGATACCTGAAATTATCGAACGCCCCTAATATAAAAGCTGACCGGAAAATCGTGATGTTTTTCATTTCCGGTTAAATCAAAAAAACCTTTCACCTCCTTATATAACAGGAGGGCGTTGTGAAAAACTTTGCTATAAAAATAATTATCGGCCCGGTGAAGATTTGTTTGTCGGGGGTATGGACCCGCATAAAATCCATACCCTGCAGAGCGACGATACCTTGTGGCTCTGCCGCGAGGTTCGTCATTATCGCGGCGGCGCTTGCCGGCTGTTCGTTTGAGGCGCCGGAAACGAAAATGCCGGATTCGCTGGTGCTTGCGTCATGGAATGTGCAGGCCGTGTTTGATGGAAAAGACAGCGGGGAAGAATATGCGGAGTATCGCGCGGGTTCGGGGTGGACTGATGAAAAATACCGGGCAAGGGTTAACGGTATCGCGGAGGCGGTAAAAACGCTGGGCGGCGCGGAGGCCGGCGGAAAAAACAAAACGCCTGACATTATCGCCGTTGTCGAAATAGAAAATGAAGGCGTTTTGGAAGATATCGCGGCCGCGCCGGGCATGAACTACCGCTGGACTTTTTTTGCGTCGTCTCCCGGGGCGGCGCTGGGGCTTGGGCTGGTAAGCCGTTTCCCCATTATTGACGCCAAAACCCATTCGGCGCATTTTAACGGAACCCAGGCGCCCCGCCCTGTTGCTGAAATTTGGATTGACGCGGGATCCCAGGCGCTGGTGCTGATGGTATGCCACTGGAAATCAAAGCTTGGCGGGAACAGGGAAACCGAAGAAGCGAGGAAGGCGGCGGCGGCGGTAATCACAAGGAGGCTTGCGGAGATCGGCGCGGCGGACGCCGGGATTCCAGTTATTGTTATGGGCGATCTTAACGAAAACGCGGACGAGTTCGAACGTGCCGGTTATGCCTGCGCGCTTATGCCGGACAGTGAAGAAGCCGCGAAATGTATACAGGAAACCGGAGACCCCGCACGGCCGGGGTTTCAGGATTTTCTTGTGATAAGCGGGAACCGGCCTCCCCGTGCAGAGTACATTACCGGGACCAGTCCCCAGGCAGTGTTATACTCACCCTGGATTGAAGAGGCCGGGAACGAAGCGCAGGGACTCCCTTTCGAATCTGGTTCGTACTATTACAAAGAGCAGTGGGAAACGATTGATCACTTTCTTTTAAACGGCGCGGCGTTTGACGGAAACGGATGGGAATTTGCGGGATTCCATGCCGCGCGGACCCGTCCGTTTTGCGGAGAAAACGGGATTCCGGACGGCTATGTTCCCTGGACAGGCAATGGTTTGTCGGATCATGTGCCTCTGGTTATCAGGATGAACTATCGATGAATTGCGGAGGAGGGGGGGGGGCTTTTGCCCGCCGCCGCGCTGGATATCACAAAGCCCCGTTAATCAGTTTTTGGCGTTCTGTTTCCCCTGCAATGTGCATATCTTCAAGCCGGTCCATAACCGCGTCAACCACAACCTGTTTTTTGTCTTCGCTGCCGGATGTTCCGGCCTTTTTGCGGATTTCCTCGCGAAAGGCTTTGGTGGAAACAACGTTTCCGGCGGTAAGGGTGACTACGTCTTTGCTTACCGAATCTTCCATCATATCACCCTGGCGTACATGAAGAATTTCCCCGTTAATCGCCACGAGGCACATGTAATCAAAAATCCGGACGTAGGAATCAATTTCCCGTACTCCGCGCTTGCTTGACGGATCCCAGGGACGGTACCGTGTGCCTGAAGGAAAAACCAGCACAATACGGCCGGATTCTTTTGTCCGAATAAGGGCTCTTGTCGCCGCGCGGTTTATGGAAGCGCTGCGGAAAAGCTCGTCTTTGTCGCGTTCCGGATCGAGCTCCGCAAGGGAGCGGCTTGGATAAATGACAATGCGGCTGTACGCGCTGGCAAACGCGGCTACGACGGGATTGTCTTCAGTAAGCTTCATCCCGGCAATGGCTACAAGTCTGTCGGCCAGTTCCTTCCCGCCGTCTTCCTGGCGGACCAGATAATCAAAGAGGGTAAGGTCAAGGTTACTGTAATGTTCAAGAAGGAGCAGACATGAATTGCCTTCACGGTTCAGGCGGCATAATTCACGAAGATTTTCCATTCCGTTAATGCGCGATCCGGGAAGCAAAAAAGTTTTTGCCATGTGATCCAGCATAGGACGGATTTCAGAGTTGCCTTCCTGAAAAACATTTTCCTCGGTTACTTTGGAAACAGCTTTGGACTTTGAGAGGGCCTGCTTGATGATATCCTTGAAAGAACTGGTCAGGGTTTCCATATACCAATTATAAACAGACGCCCGGTTTTTAGCAATCGGCCCATACTTTTACCAGTTCCACTATCAGGGCGCATGCCGCCGCCATGTCACATACAGACACCCATTCGCAGACGCTGTGAAAATTCCGGCCGCCGGTAAAAATGTTCGGGGTTGGTATGCCCATTTCCGTAAGCTTTGAACCGTCTGTTCCGCCACGGATTGGTTTTAGGGTAAACTCTATCCTCGTCCGTCCGGCCGCTTCTTTTAGTTTTGAAAGTACTTCGGGGCTTCTGTCGATCTTTTCCTTCATGTTGCAGTATTGCATTTTGGCGTCTACGGTAACTTTCCCGCCGGGAAACTGGGCCTCCACCGCGCGGGCAAATACATTCAGCGCCTCTATCCGTTCCCTTGCCCGGGATGAATCAAAATCCCGTATATACACTTCAAGTTCCGCGCTTTCAAGGCTGCCTTTTATTTCCGTCGGGCAGTAATAACCGTAATAGCCGTCGGTGGCTTCCGGGCTTTCCGGGCGGGGAAGCATAACGGCAAACGACGCAGCCATAAGGCAGGCGTTGGCAAGAGTTCCCCGCGCCTGGCCCAGATGTATCGCCTTTCCTGAAAAACGCAGCTGCGCCGCCCATGCGTTAAAACATTCAGCCTCAAACTCGCCCAGAGCGCCGCCGTCAAGCGTATAACACACCCTGGCCGAACATTTTTCCAGCGGAAAAAAAGGGAGCCCCTTGCCGGTTTCCTCGTCGGGGGAAAAAACAATCTCCAGCGGGCCATGTTTTATTTCCGGATGCGAAAGAATGTATTCGGCGGCGCCCATAATTTCGGCAATGCCCGCCTTGTCATCCGCTCCCAAAAGGGTATTTCCGTCTGTATGGATGATGGCCTTCCCTTTCTGGGCAGCCAGGCCCGAATCGGTTTTCGGGTCAAGACAGGGAACTTCGCCGGTTCCAGGCGGCCCCAGGGCAATTTTTTTGCCGTCGTATTTTTCCACAAAAACAGGCTTTACATGCTTCCCGGAAACATCCTGGGCGGTATCAAGATGGGCAAGAAAACCCACCGCCGGTTTTGCCTCAAAACCCGGACTTGCCGGCAGGCGGGCAATAACATAACAGTGACTCGTCAACTCCCTGTCAATACCCAATTCCGCCAGCTCTTCCACAAGCAGCTTCGCCAGATCCCACTGCCCGGGACTTGACGGGGTTTCTTCCATACGACGGTCGCTTGTTGTCCATATCTTTACATAGCGGAGAAAGCGGGGAACAACAAGCGCGGCAAAATCGTTTTCTTCGGCGCACATGAAACAACTATAGCATTACTTTTACCGTTGGAATATACTTGTCCCACATGCCTATACCTGAATTTCCTGATTTTGTTCCCATAAGCTATGAACTGAGGGCGGAAATGCATCCCCAGCTTCCCATGACACCCGACGGAGTATCAGAATATACTTTCGCGAACCTGTATTTGTTCAGGAGGCGTTACGGGTATCAGATTTCCCGGGTGGTGGACAAGACATTTATCATCTCCGGGACACAGCCGCCAAAAGAAGACGGCGGAAAAGCGAAGCGCTTTTTTATGACTCCCTGTGCGGCCCCCGGCAGGGGTATCCTGGAAGAATTGTTTAAAACACACGATTACTGGAAGGGCGTTTCAGATTCCCTGTTGACGCCGGACCAGTACCGTATGGAAGAATGGGGAATACGTTTTACCGAAGACAGGGACAATTTCGATTATCTTTACCTGCGCACCGATTTGGCGGAACTGCCGGGCAAAAAATACCATAAAAAGCGAAACCTTGTAAATGCGTTTCACGCGCAGTATTCATCCTGGAAAGAAAGCCCGCTGACGCCTGAGCTTGTTCCGACAGCGCTGGAGATACTCAACCGCTGGCGGGATGAAAAAGGCTTTGACGGCGATTATCTTGCCGCTTCCGAGGCGCTTGAAAATTTTGAAGGTCTTTATCAAAAGGGGATGATCTACCATGTCGAGGGAAAACCGGCGGCGTGGTGTCTGGGAGAATCACTGGCAAGGGGCAGGATGTTTGCCGTTCATTTCGAAAAGGCCCTTGAGGAATTTAAGGGAATTTACCAGGTTGTAAACCAGGCTTTCGCGTCATCCCTTCCCAAATACTATACCCACATTAACCGCGAGCAGGATCTGGGAGACGAGGGACTGCGCCAGGCAAAAATGACTTACCGGCCCTGCGGCTTTGTCCGAAAATTTACCGGTGTCCTGGACGCAGAG
>JAIRWM010000202.1 GCA_031268975.1 Treponema sp.
GTCTGTTTTTCTTTCATCGAAAACCCCATACAACCCTCCGATCCCTCCATCGGCTGGGTTTATTTGGGTAAGATTTTTATTTTGAGGCATGGTTCCTTTTGGGTAAGATTTTTTATGAGGCAATGCGGTTTCTTGACAAAAAGAAATACAAACAGTACAGTAATCCGGTAGCGTACCGGCAGGCATTGCCTTCCGCGCTGCGCTGTTCCGGGGCGGTTAGCTCAGTTGGTGAGAGCACTAGCTTGACATGCTAGGGGTCGTGGGTTCAAGTCCCCCATCGCCCATTATGGCAAAACCATTTGCCTTCGTGGTCCTTTTTTTTACCCTTTCCGTTTCTGCTTTTGCGCAGGCAGGGCTTAATATAACCATAGAGGAAGCCGGCGGGAAAATTACCATTACCCGGTGCAGGGGATCCGTAAAAGAACTGGTAATCCCCGAAACCATTAACGACATGCCTGTAACCGCGATAGGCGATTACGCGTTTTCAAAAAAAAATATCGACAGCGTCGTTATTCCCGGCACGGTTACATCAATAGGGCACGGCGCGTTTGCCGAAAACAATCTTACTGAGCTGGTAATCGGGGACAATGTTACAAGCCTCGGACGGGGCGCTTTCGCCGAAAACCGGCTGACTCAGGTCGTCATCGGGCGGAATGTTACCGTCATTCCCCGCGGCTGTTTTCAGGTGAATTTTCTTGAGTTCGTTGAAATTCCCGCCACGGTCCGGACCATTGAAGATTACGCGTTCTACAGCAACCGCCTTACCGGCATTACCATACCGCAGGGCGTAACGGAAATAGGGGAAGGCGCTTTTTCCAACAACCGCATATCGGTTCTTTCTGTCGGCGGCGGCGTCAGGAAAATAGGCGACGGGGCGTTTTACAACAACGAGCTTGCAAGCATCACCATACCCGCCGGCATTGACGAAATCGGGAAACGGGCTTTTAACAACAGGCCAAAAACCGGCGCGCTGCGGTCCAGGATCAATTATCTGGACATTCACGAAAATCTGATTTTTTCCACAGACGGCAGTTTTGACACATACTTTGAATCACAGAATAAAAGACCGGGCGAGTATGTATACACAGACGGCGCATGGTCGGTAAAATGAAACAATGAACCTCCTCGCTCCTCCAGGGCGGGGTATCGTGTAAGCGCTGCATCGTCTACGAGGTTCGGTCTGCAAGGAAATTATGTAACTGTGGGGTTTGTTACCATGCTTTCTAAATATAATATTTTTAAACCGCCCCGAGGGGCGGGGTATCAAACCCCACTGCGAATGAACCGCCTGCCGCGGAAGCGCGGACAGGGTATCGGATTTTTCGGGACTGAATTCCAAAGTCAGAGTTCACTTTAAAACAGGAGCAGTTGGTTTTTATGATTGTCATGAAGTTCGGAGGAAGCTCGGTCGCCGATGCCGGGCGCATCCGGAATGCGGCGGAAATTGTCCGCTCACAGGAAAAGCGCAAGCCGGTTCTTGTGCTTTCCGCAATGGGAGACACCACGGATTATCTTCTTGAGGCGGCCGACGCCGCCCTGAAAAAAGGGTTTGTTTCCATAGAGAAGGTGGAAGAACTCCATCTTAAAGCCGTTTCAGATTTAGATCTGGGATCTGTCCTTAAAAAAGACCTTAAAAGCCTTTTCTGGGATCTGGGCAGCCTTTTAACCGGAATTTCCCTTACAAGGGAATTAACCGGCAGAACAAGGGATTGCCTTGTCTCTTTCGGGGAGCGGCTTTCGGTACGTATCGCCGCCGCGTACATGAGGACCCTCAAAATGAAAGCCCAAGCCATTGACGCCTGGGACGTGGGCTTTGTTTCCGATTCCAATTTTGGCCGCGCGGAACTGCGTAACGAAAGTTTTGTCCGCATCGCTTCGTCTTTGCTTACCGTTATCGCGGAAGGCATTACGCCGGTTATTACCGGTTTTATCGCCAGGGACGACTCCGGTAATATTACGACACTGGGCCGGGGCGGCTCGGATCTTTCCGCCACGGTAATTGCCGCGGCCTGCAAAGCCGAAGAAGTACAGGTATGGAAGGATGTAGACGGCATCCTTACCGCGGATCCGAAAATCGTCAAAGACGCCCGGCCCGTGGAGTGGATAAGCTACGAAGAGGCCGCGGAGCTTGCCTATTTCGGCGCCCAGGTGCTTCATCCAAGGGCAATGCAGCCCTGCATGAAAAGCGGAACCCCGGTACTGGTAAAAAATTCCTACAACCCGAAAGCGCCGGGTACCCGCATTGAAATGCAAAGCGATAAAAACGCGCCGCTTATACGGGCGATTACCAGCCGGAAAAACATAACCCTGGTAGACATAAGCTCCACATACATGCTTGGCCAGCCGGGATTCCTTGCCAGGGTATTTTCCGAATTTTCCTCGGCCGGTATTTCCGTAGACATGGTCGCGACAAGCGAAGTTTCCGTGTCGCTGACGCTGGACGCCGTGCAGGACATCGGGAATGTCAGGCGGGAGCTTTCCCGCTTTGCCGCGGTGGATGTAAAAACCGGCAAGGCCATAGTCACCATCATCGGCGACGTGCGGCGTTCTTCCGAAATTCTGGGGCAAATATTCAATGTCTGCAGGGATGAAAGCGTCCAGGTACAGATGGTTTCCCAGGGGGCAAGCAAGGTAAACATCAGCTTTATTGTTAACGACGAAGAATCCGCCGGACTGGTTAAGGCGCTGCACCGGCATTTTTTCGGGGAAACATCCTCCAAAACCGGGGGCCGGAAAAGCGCGGCCGGCAGGGCGCGGGGTTAAGGCATTATGAAAGCCGGTTTAATTGGATACGGAAAAATGGGAAAGATCATGGAAAAAGTTCTCCTTGAACGGGGGCACGAAATTGTTTCGGTAATCGATCCCTTTGAAACATGCGGAATTCCCCCGCGGCCGGAAAAGGCGGATGTATTTATCGAGTTTACCCGGCCGGATACGGCGCTTGACAATATCAGGCTCGCCGCTTCCCTGGGCAGGCCCATCGTGGTGGGAACCACCGGCTGGTACGACAAAATCGCCGAAGCCGGGGCCGCGGTGGAAGCGGGGGGCGCTTCCCTTTTGTGGGCGGCGAATTTTTCGCTGGGGGTGAACCTCTTTTACCGCATTGCCGGTTATGCCGCCGCCGTAATGGATCCTTTTGACCAGTACGACGCCGCCGGCTACGAGGTTCATCATAACAAAAAAGCGGACAGCCCTTCGGGAACCGCGAAGGCCCTGGTGGAACGGGTGCTTGCTTCCATGAAGCGGAAAAAAACGGTAGTGTGGGGTTCCTCCCCCGGCAAAACGGATCCGGGCGTACTGCATTACGCGAGTCTTCGGGTGGGCTCTGTCCCCGGAATTCACAGTCTCGTATTTGACTGTCCGTTCGACACCATCGAAATAAGCCACAGCGCCAGAAGCCGCGACGGGTTTGCCGCCGGGGCGGCCCTTGCCGCGGAATGGCTTATATCAAAAAAAAGGCGGGGAATTTTTACCATGGATGACGTATTAAAGGATGTATTGGGATGACGAAAAATTTTTCCGGGGCGTTTACCGCCCTGATTACCCCGATGAAGGAAAACGGAGACGTCGATTATGACGGGTTCAGGGATCTTATCGCGTTTCAGATCAAAGAAGGGATAGACGGGCTTGTCCCCCTGGGGACAACCGGCGAAACTCCCACCCTGGACGAAGATGAGGAGGAAAAGCTCATCAAAATCGCCGTGGAAGCGGCCGGGGGGAACATACCCCTTGTTGTCGGCGCCGGATCAAATTCGACGCGCCACATGGTAAACTATGTCAAACGGGCGGGAGATTTGGGCGCCGACGCCGCCCTGGTGGTTACTCCGTACTATAACAAGCCGAACGACTGCGGAATCATAAAACATTTCGAACAGGCCGCGGCGGCGGGGGTGCCTGTCATCATTTATAACATCGCTTCCCGAACCGGCAGAAACATTCCCACGCCGCTCATGGAAAAGCTCGCCGCCATTCCCGGCATTATCGGGGTAAAGGAAGCTTCCGGCGACATAGCCCAGATGGGAGACGTTATCAACAACATAGCCCGGCCCCGGAAAGGAACGGACAATCCGTTCTGGGTCCTTTCCGGCGACGACAGCATGACGCTGGCGCTTACGGCCCTGGGCGGCGACGGGGTTATTTCGGTAATATCAAACCTGCTGCCGGGACAGGTACGGAAACTTGCCCGGGCCTGCCTCGACGGGAACTACGAAGAAGCCCGCCGCATCCACTACGAACTGCTGCCCTTTATGAAAGACGCCTTTATCGAAACCAACCCGGTTCCGGTAAAAACGGCAATGGGCTGGGCCGGACTGCCTTCGGGCCCGGTACGCCTTCCCCTGGGCCCGCTTTCCGGGGAAAACGCCGCGCTGCTCCGCAAATGCCTTGCCGGCATGGGAGTTATCGCCCGGTAGCCGCGCCGGAAAAAGTCCGCGAATTACGCGAATGAGCGCGGATTATCGAAAAACACCGGGTATCAGCGCCCGTTCGCGGGCGGATTTTTGCCCTGTGCGTACAGGTGTATGTCCCGCTGGGGAAACGGAATGCTCAGCCCGGCTTCTTCAAGCTTTTCTTTGAGGCATCGCATTATGTCCCAATACGCCGGCCAATACTGGTCGAGGTTCGCCCACGCGCGGAACACTATATTGACGCTGTTGTCCCCGTAGGACTGGACAAGTATCTGGGGGGCGGGATCGGCAAGCAGGCGGTTCCCGGCCGAGGCAATGTCCGAGACAACCCTGAACGCGGTATCGATGGAATCGGAATAGGAAATGGACACGGGGATCTCCATGCGGCGTTTTCCGTTGCGGGTATAGTTTTTAAGCGGCGTTCCCCAGACGCTTGAATTGGGCGCGGAAATGTAGATGCCGTCGGGCGTTTCAAGAATCGTTGTAAAAAGGCTGATTTCCTTTACCGTTCCGCTCCAGGTGCCGAATTCGATATAATCTCCCCGCCGGTACGTTCCCAGGAAAAGTAAAATAATGCCGGCCGCGATATTGCCCAGCGTGTCCTTCAACGCGAGTCCTACGGCAATGCCGGCCGCGCCAAGAACCGCGAGCAGGCCCGCCGTGTTAATGCCGAAAACATTGAGTATCATAATAAAGCAGATGATAAAAATTCCATAACGGACAACAACCCGTAACACATTGGAAAATGTGGAATCAATTTTAAGGCTGCCCGCGGAGCTCCCGCCGCCGCCGGAAAGCCCGCCTTCGCGGGAACTTTTATCAATAAGTTTTATCGCCCCCCGGCTGGCTAAAATCCCCGAAACAGCGATAACAACCGAAATAATTATGTTTTTCCCGAGATCCAAAATTTGACCGTCATAACTGTTCCACAGTTCAATGAGGCTTTTATTCATGGCCTTATCATAAAATCATTGGGAATGTTCGGCAAGCCGTTGTCCGCCGGCCGCGGTATTCCGGCCATGTTGCACAAAACGCCTTTTTCAGGCACACTGGCTTTTATGAGCGGAAAAATTCCTGTCGGCGTCCTTGGAGCTACCGGCATGGTAGGCCAAATGTACATCAGCCTTCTGGCCAATCATCCCTGGTTCACCGTCGCCTATGTCGCGGCCTCTCCCCGCAGCTCGGGCAGGCCGTACCGCGAGGCCGTTGCCGGACGGCGGCATACCGAATACGACGGCGGGGAAGAACTGTGGGGGGCCGGCACGCTTTTCGTAGAAGACGCCGGCGATGTTTCCAAAGCCGCGGCGGCGAACAGGCAGGGCCGCTGCGCTTTTGTGTTTTCCGCCCTGGAAATGGACAAGGAAGAAACCCGCGCCCTGGAAGAAAAATACGCCGCGGCGGGCATCCCCGTCGTGTCCAACGCATCGGCAAACCGCTGGACAGAAGACGTGCCGATGCTTATCGCCGAGGTAAATCCCGATCATACCGACATCATTCCGTTCCAGAAAAAGCGCCACCGCTGGGACAAGGGCTTTATTGTGGTAAAACCCAACTGTTCCATTCAAAGCTACATGACGCCCCTTCGCGCCCTCCTGGAAGCCGGATACGAAATACAGCGCCTTCTGGTAACAACCCTCCAGGCGGTTTCGGGGGCGGGCTATCCGGGGGTTCCCAGCTGGGATGTCATTGACAACATGATCCCCTTTATCGGCGGGGAAGAAGAAAAGTCCGAACGGGAACCCTTAAAAATACTGGGCACAATACGTGACGGCGTTTTTGTGAACGCCGCGGCGCCGGTGATAAGCGCCCACTGCAACAGGGTGCCGGTAACAAACGGACACATCGCCTGCGTCAGCCTTGAGTTCGCCGGTAAAAAACCGTCACTTGAAGAAGTAAAAAGAATCTGGACGGATTTTCGGGCGCTGCCCCAAATCGAAAAATTCCCCATGGCGCCGGAACAGCCCATTATCGTGCGGGAAGAGGCAGACCGGCCCCAGCCCCGGAAAGACAGAAACGCCGGAAAGGGCATGGCCGTTACGGTGGGCCGCCTGAGACCCTGCAATGTGTTTGACCTGCGCTTTACCGCGCTTTCCCACAACACAATCCGGGGCGCCGCCGGCGGGGGCATACTGAACGCGGAACTGCTGAAGTACAAAGGCTATCTGGGCTGACGCTGACTAGATGCAAGTTAATCAGCGCTGCCCCGTCGGCGGCAGGGTAACCGGCCGCCCCGGACGCTTGAAACCGCCGTTTTTTTGCGCTATGGTCAGCCATGGCAGAAAAAACAGTTCCCCTTGACAAGGACGCGCTTGAAAAACTCGCGGAACGGTATCCCACGCCGTTTTATCTGTACGACGAAAGGGCGATTCGGGAAAACGCCCGCCGCGTACAAAAAGCTTTTTCCCGCTTTCCCGGGTACAAGGAACATTTCGCGGTAAAGGCGCTGCCCAATCCCTATATTTTGAAGATCCTCGCCGAAGAAGGCTTTGGCGCCGACTGCTCAAGCCTGCCGGAACTGCTCCTTTCGGATATGGCGGGCATAAAAGGCGGGGAGCTGATGTTTACCTCAAACGAAACCCCGTCGGCGGAATACCGCAAGGCAAAAGAACTGGGAGCGGTGATAAACCTGGACGACATAAGCCATATCGGGTTTCTTGAAAATGCTGCCGGGATTCCGGAGCTTGTTTCCTGCCGCTATAATCCCGGCCCGCTTAAAGAGGGAAACGCGATTATCGGCAGCCCCGAAGAGGCAAAGTACGGCTTTACCCGGGATCAGCTTTTTGAAGGATACGCCATGCTCAGGGAAAAGGGGGCCAGGCGTTTCGGCCTTCATACCATGGTCGCTTCCAACGAACTTTCCCCCGCCTACCATATCCAGACGGCCCGGATACTGTTTGAGCTCGCGCTTGAAATTCTTGACAAAACATCCGTCCGGCTTGAATTTATAAACCTGGGCGGCGGCCTGGGCATTCCCTACCGGCCGGAACAGCGGGAAGTAAGCTGGGAAAATCTTGCCGAAGGGATAAAGCAGGTGTACGATGAGCTGATTGCCGGAACCCCCCTGTATCCGCTGTCCATTCATACCGAATACGGCCGGCCCATTACCGGCCCGTACGGCTGGCTTGTCGCCCGGGCCGTTCACCACAAGAACATTTACCGTACCTACATCGGCCTTGACGCCTGCATGGCAGACCTGATGCGGCCGGCCCTGTACAACGCATACCACCACATTACCGTCTCCGGCAGGGAAAACGAAATGGCGTCGGAAACCTACGATGTCGTGGGCAGCCTCTGCGAAAACAACGACAAATTCGCCGTACAGCGAAAGCTCCCGAAAATTACCACCGGCGAAAAAACGGGGGATCTTGTCATCATTCACGACGCCGGCGCCCACGGCAGGGCGATGGGCTTTAACTACAACGGCAAACTCCGCTGCGGCGAGCTGCTGCTGCGTACCGACGGATCTGTCGTCCGGATACGGCGCGCGGAGACCGCGGACGATTACTTTGCCACGCTGGATTTGCGGGGGTTGGAGAACTTCTAGGCGCCGGGTAAGCACGAAGATACCGCGCCCGTGCCCTGGGACAGGCGCACAGGGACGAAGCTGGCGGGGCCTGTCAGCAGGAAGGGCGCGGGCAGGCCCGCGCCCTTCCTGCTGACACCCGCCTGCGCCGTTTCTCTGTGTGCGCCTGTTATATTCCTCCGGGCGCGGTATCTTCGCCGTTTCCGGTGGGTGCCCGCCCAGCAAACGTGCGCGAAACATTGAGCGCGGCTTCTCCAGAAATATCAGCACGGCGTAGGCCCCATAATGATCACCGCCGCGTCTAAGGCCAAAGGGCCGCCGCCCCGATAACCGCACGCGAAACATTGAGCGCGGCGTAGGCCCGGCAATGGTCACCGTATCCGGTAAAGGCAAGCGGGCAGCCGCCCGGTAAACGCATGCGAACCGGTGAGCATGGTGCCCCGAAAATGGTCATAAAGCATGGTGCCTTCACGGTATTTTTTGCTTGCCACGGGCGCGGCGGGGGTGTATATTGGGGGGAAATTGGGCCCCTCGGAGGTATCTTTATGAACTCGTCCGGAACAAAGCGTCCCATTTGTGACAGAGCAGGAAGCGGTCTTCCGTACGTCTCTGCGGTTTGTAATCTCATCCTCACCGTCAGTTTTCTCACCGCCGTTACCGCGTACGCGGATTCTCCGAATCCTCCGCCGCCGGTGGCCCTGATCGACAAAGCGTGGACAGACGGGACCATCAGCGCGGCGGGTGCGGTAGACGTGTATACCCTTACCGCCGAAAATACATCAACCTATCATATCCAGTGGGACGATACCTATACCAGCGGAGGCGGCAAGACCCTTGCCGCGCGTGTATCCGCCTACACGTCCGACGGGACGGCGGTCTTTTCCGGGGCATCCAGCAGCTATCGCCATCCCAGGTCCGTCACGATGCGTGCGGGGGATACGATCTACCTGCGGGTTGAGGGCCGAAACGCCGGCGCTACCGGAACGTACGCGATACGGTACTACGACGCGGCCGCCCTGCCGCCCCAGGTGTATCCGCGCGCTGTCAGGGTACAGGGGAACCCCGCGCCCGCCTGCGTCATTACCTGGGGCTCCGTTCCCGACGTTACCGGCTATACGGTGTACCGCGCCACCACGGCGGCGGGACCATACACGGAAGTAGCGGCGCCAACCGAACCCGCGTACACCGACACCGGCATTGCTGCGGGGACAACCTATTACTACACGGCAGCCGCGGTAAACGGAAACGGCGCGGGGCCCCCGTCCCCTGCGGTGTCCGATACGCCCCCGACAGCGGGAAGCGGGACACCCCTTGCCTTTGATACCTGGACGGACGGGACCATCGGCGCGGGAGGCGTGCACTGGTACACCTTTAGCGCCTCGGCGGGTGTCAGCTACCATATCCAGTGGGAGGACGGATATACCAGCGGGGGCGGCAAAACCCTTAACGCGTATGTATCCGCCTACACGTCCGACGGGACGGCGCTCTTTTCAGGGGTACCCGGCGGATATGTCAGCCCCCCGGCCGTCACCATACCGGCGGGGGACACGATTTATCTGCGGGTTGAAGACTACGGCGCCGTTGCCGGAACCTACGCGATACGGTGGTATTAACGGCCGCCGTTCGTCCGCGCCCGCCGGGTAAAAGTTTGTGTTGACAAATCCTTGCGTGCGGGGGTACAATTATCCCCATGGAGCCAGACCGCGCCCGGCTCCCGCCGGCGGACGCCGGATACGCTTATGCCAAGGAGAGCGCCAGCCATGAAAGCATTCCGCCATTTCCTGTATCGTACGGACAACGCTTGGGGCCGCCGCGGCGGGGGGGGGGGGGGGGGGGGGGGTGGGGTGGGGGGGGGCGGGGGGGGGGGGGGGGGGGGGG
>JAIRWM010000203.1 GCA_031268975.1 Treponema sp.
GTCAGATTTTGGAACTGCACCCTATAAAAACCGCAGTTTTGCAGCCCCCGAACCGAAGGTTCGTTAGGCGAAAAACTGCAAGAGCCGGTTACAAAATAACCAATTTTGGAACCGGCTCAGTTATCCAAAACAAAGGAGCGTACATGAGAAGCCTTGAGGTAATTGAAGAAGAACTGGCCGCGGCGAGGGAGGCCCTGTCCCGGGTGACGGGGACGCCGGCGGAAGTTTACAGCCGTATTGTGGGTTACTACCGTTCGGTACGGAACTGGAACAAAGGCAAGCGGGAAGAATACGGCCAGCGGCTTATGTTTAACCCGTCCTGCGCCCCCCGGCAGATACGGGATGATGCCCCCCCGGGCGGACAGACGCCTGAAACCGGAACCGGGCAGGCGGCGGGGTCCGCCGGAAACGGACCGAATTTCCCTGCCGGAGAAAACGCCGGCCTGGCCAGGGTTCTGCTTTTTGTACGGCCCGCCTGCCCGGCCTGCCCTTCCGCCAAAGCCGCCGCGGGAAAACTCGGGCTTCCGGTAGACCTTGTCGACGCCGACACCGACGAAGGCCTGGCCGAAGCGGTAAAGCGGCAGGTTATGTCAACGCCCACGGCGATTCTCGTGTCAAAAAACGGGGAAGAGCTGGGAAGGGCGCGCGACCCGGACAGCATAAGCCGCCTTTTGGCCGGATAGTTTTCCGACAGTTTGCCGGTACAGGTCGTCTTCAGAAAAACAAGCCTTGTCGATTATCCGGGCGTCGTTTCCTCGGTGATCTTCTTTTACGGCTGCAATCTCCGCTGTCCGTGGTGTCATAACGGGGAACTGGTACGTTCAGCGGGAACCGGGGACGCCGGAACTTTTCCGCTTGCACAGGCGCTGGCGCATATTGAAAGGCGCCGGAAGCTTTTGGGCGGCGTCGTGTTGAGCGGCGGGGAACCGACGCTGTTTTCCGGCCTTGGCGAAACCATAGCCCGGATAAAGTCGCTGGGCCTTCCGGTAAAACTCGACACAAACGGCATGCGGCCCGGCACGCTCAAGGCGCTGTTTGCCGATCCGCAAACCCGGCCCGACTATATCGCGATGGATCTAAAACTTGCCCCGGAACGTTACGCGGAACTGCTGCCCGGAACGGACGGCGAAAAAGACGTCTCCGGCGAATTTCTCAAACGCAGCGCGGCGCTGCTCCGCGCCTCCGGCATAACCCACGAATTCCGCACCCTTGCCCTGCCCACGCCGTATTTCGGCGACAGCGACCTTGCCGCCCTGGCCCCGCTCGCGGGGGACAGCCCCTGGCATATACGTCCGTTTGTTCCGGGGAACTGCCTGGATCCGGCATGGGACTCCGCCGCCATCCCCTGACGCGAACCACGAAGATACCGCGCCATGCCCCGAAGATACCGCGCCCGTGCATGGGACAGGCGCACAAGTACGAAACTGGCGGGGCCTGTCACTGGGAAGGGCGCGGGCATGCCCGCGTCCTTCCCAGTGACACCCGCCTTCGCCGTTTCTCTGTGTGCGCCTGTTATATCCTCTCTCAGGCGCGGTATCTTCGCCGTGTCGGGTTTATGGAGGATGCGCTCTGGGGGGCGCCGCCTTCGCCATCCGTAGAAATCCGCGTCGAACTTTGGTCCGCCATCCGCGGAAATTCGCGTTAATCCGCGGACCTTCTTATTCGGCGCCGCGGATTCCAGGCCGGCCGTTACCAATTCCAGGCCGGCCGTTACAGATTCCAGGTTGGCCGTTGCAGATTCCAGGTTGGCCGTTGCCAATTCCAGGCCGGCCGTTACAGATTCCAGGTTGGCCGTTGCAGATTCCAGGTTGACCGTTACAGATTCCAGGTTGACCGTTACAGATTCCAGGTTGGCCGTTACAGATTCCAGGTTGGCCGTTGCAGATTCCAGGTTGGCCGTTGCAGATTCCAGGTTGGCCGTTACCAATTCCAGGTTGGCCGTTACCAATTCCAGGTTGGCCGTTACCGGTTCCAGTTTACAGGGCGGGCGGCCCGGGGCCGGAAAGGCCCCTGCGGCCCGATAATCTCCGCGGTCATTCCCTGACGCGAACCACGGCGATACCGCGCCCGTGCCTGGGGCAGGCGCACAAGTACGAAACTGGCGGTTTCCGCTATTTTTTTTGTTCCAGAAAGGCCGCGCCTAAGGAAAATCCCGCGGGAACAAGGGTAATGCCCAGCAGGATAAAGCCCGCGACGGTGTACTGCGAAAAAAAGGCCCAATAGGCGGTCGCGCCCAGCAGCGGCAGGGCGACGGCCGCCGCGGCTGCCGGGATTACCGCGTATCCCCAGAGGGACTGAATCATCCTGATAAAAAAACCCATGCCGACCGCTATGGCTGTCCACAAAACGGGAACCGCCACAAGCAGTACGGGATCGTTCTGCGAACTCCACGACAGCGCCCTGAGCGCCGCGACCGGAATAAGCCAAAGGAACGCCATATCGGTAAAATCGGATTCGGCGGAAATAATCCGCAAAAGCGAAAAAACAAGGCAGATGATGAACGGCACGGCCGCCGGCAGGGCGACAATGTCCACACACGCGGAAAGCCAGCGGGAAAAGCCGAATCCGCCCGGCTCGATAATGGAACCCAGGAAAAACTGAAACAGGGCGACAATACTCCCCAAAACAAGGGCCCAGGTTCCCCCGGCGCGCTCTGTATGTTCATGAAGGGAACGCCAAAAAAGATAAAAAAACGGCGTCCACAACAGGCAAAAAACGATCATACCCCGAATAATAACAAAAAACCGGCCGGGATAGAAGGGTCCAAAGACCCATCAGGCGGAATTTTTTTAGAAAACCGGGCCGCGGGACACGTCTTCTGTTTTTTTGTTGCACAAAAAACCGAAATATGATACGGTGTTCCCTGTTACACAGAGAAAGAATTATTCCCTACGACATGGAGTTTTGTATGAATCTGAAAAGTCCCTATTTGGCAGCGGTTTTTTCCAGTGTGGAAAAAAGGAACCCCAACGAGCCTGAATTTTTGCAGGCGGTGGGAGAAGTGCTTGAAAGCTTTGATATTATCATCGAAAAAAGGCCGGATCTCGCCAGGGAAGGCATTATCGACCGGCTGGTGGAGCCGGAACGCTTTATTTCTTTCCGGGTTCCCTGGGTGGACGACAAAAACCTCGTGCGGGTAAACAGGGGTTACAGGGTTCAGTTTAATTCGGCCATAGGGCCGTACAAGGGCGGGCTTCGTTTCCATCCGTCCGTAAACTCGTCGATCATCAAATTTCTCGGGTTTGAGCAGATTTTCAAGAACAGCCTTACCTCCCTCCCCATCGGGGGCGCAAAAGGGGGGTCGGACTTTGATCCCAAGGGAAAGAGCGACGGGGAAGTAATGCGGTTCTGCCAGAGCTTTATGACGGAGCTGTTCCGGCATATCGGCGCCGATACCGACGTTCCCGCCGGGGACATCGGGGTCGGCGGACGGGAAATAGGCTTTCTGTTCGGCCAGTACAAGCGCCTTAACAACCAGTTTTCCGGCGTCCTCACCGGCAAAGGCCTTTCGTTCGGGGGATCCCTGGTCCGTACCGAGGCCACCGGCTACGGCCTGTGCTACTTTACCGAAGAAATGCTTGCCCAGGCGGGGAAATCTTTTGACGGCGCGCAGACGGTTATTTCCGGGTCGGGAAACGTGGCGATTTTCGCGGCGGAAAAGGCAAAGGAAATGGGTTCCAAAGTCGTCGCCCTTTCAGACTCGAACGGGTATATTTACGACAAAAACGGAATCAACCTGGACCTGGTCAAGGAAATAAAGCTTGAAAACCGGGACAGGATATCGAAATACGCGGAAAAGGAACGCGGCTCGGAATACCACGAAGGCAGGGGTATCTGGGGGATACCCTGCGGAATCGCCCTTCCCTGCGCCACGCAGAATGAGCTGGACGGTAACGACGCCAAAACCCTCATCAAAAACGGCTGTTTCGCCGTGGCCGAAGGGGCGAATATGCCTTCGACACCCGATGCCGTAGAGCTGTTCCTTAAAACCGGGATCCCGTTCGGCCCGGCAAAAGCCGCCAACGCCGGCGGGGTCGCGACATCCGCCCTGGAAATGAGCCAAAACTCGATGAGGCTTTCCTGGACATTTGAAGAGGTAGACGCACGGTTGAAGGAGATTATGCAAAACATCTTCAAGAACGCCCACGAAGCGTCGGTAACCAGCGGCGTCCCCGGCAACCTTGTCGCCGGCGCGAACATAGCCGGTTTCCTCAAAGTAGCCGACGCCATGCTTGCCTACGGCGTCACTTGAGCCCGGCATGTATATGCTTTACAAAAACCCTGTTTTCGTGTTAAATATGAACAGATAGTTGCGTGGTTTGTGCCCCGGAAAAACGACAGTTCTCGGGACGGTCGTTTTTCCGGGGCTGCAGGAGAGGAGGTCAGTTGGCGGATAAGGATTTACGTATCAATGGGCAAATTCGGGTGCGGGAAGTCCGGCTTATACGGGACAACGGCGAACAGGCTATTATGCCTACCCAGGAAGCGCTCGAATTGGCGAGGGAACAGGGGGTTGACCTTGTGGAGGTCGCACCCAATGCCAATCCGCCGGTGGTCAAAATTCTCGACTACGGCAAGTTTAAATTCGAGAACGAAAAAAAGGTTCGGGACTCGAAGAAAAAACAGAAGCTGTTAAAACTAAAGGAAATCCGCATGCAGCCCAAGATCGACGATCACGATCTGGACTTTAAGAGCAGGCATGTAAAGGAATTCCTTGCCGAAGGCAACAAAGTCAAGGTTACGGTGCGGTTTCGGGGCAGGGAATTGGCCCATACGGAACTGGGGCTCGATGTACTGAAAGATGTGCTTGCCCGTCTTGAAGACGAATATGTAATGGACAAGGCCCCCGCCATGGAAGGCCGTTTTATGTCCATGGTGCTAAGCCCCAAGACGAAAAAATAAGATTGGGAAGGATACAATGGCAAAGATAAAGATGAAAACAAGAAAAAGCGCTTCAAAACGCTTTTCTTTTACCGGGTCCGGGAAGGTGAAGTACAAAAAACAGAACCTTCGCCACATACTTACCAAAAAATCAGCCAAGCGGAAGCGGAATCTCCGTCATGCCGGAATTCTTTCCGGCGATAATGTACCGGTTATCCGCAAAAAGCTGCTTCCATACGGTTAAGGAGAGGAATTGCCATGTCACGTGCTGTAGACGGTTCGAAACGAAAAAATCACCGGAAAAAAATACTCAAGCTGGCCAAAGGGTACTGGGGCCGGCGGCATTCAAACTATAAAACCGCCAAAGACGCGGTTGCCAAGGGGCTTTCCTACGCTTACCGCGACAGAAGGGATAAAAAGGCGGATTTTCGCCGCATCTGGATTATCAGAATAAACGCCGCCTGCCGCGCCGAAGGAATCAGCTATTCACGTTTTATAAGCGGTTTAGTTAAAGCCGGAATCGGCATTAACCGGAAAGCGCTCGCGTATCTTGCCGTTGAAGATATCGGCGCGTTCAAGTCAATTGCCGAAAAAGCAAAAGCCGCACTGGGGGCCTGATGGTAACTCTCGAACAAATCAAGCTGCTGGAATCAAAAATAACCAGGATGATTGATATTGTTGCCCGCCTGAATGAAGAAAACGCCCGGTTAAAAAAGCGGAGCGAAGAGCTTGAAACGCTCACCGGGAAGCTTGAGAGCGAAAAAACCAGGATGGAAGAGGGGATACTTTCCGCCCTGGACAGACTTAACCGCCAGCTTGAAGACGCCATTGGGCGGAGCGCCGGTTCCGTAAAAGGAACGGCCGCGCCGGATGCGGAGCAGTCTGCCGCGCAAAACGGTCCCGGCGACATCGCGGAAAAGGCCGCCGTGCCGGGCGTAAGACAGGCCGCGGCGCCGGTCCCCGGACAGGCCACCGCGCCGGACGCGGGGCAGGGCGGCCCCAAAGAAACGCCGGTTCCCGCGAAGCAGCAGACAGGCGGCCTGTCGGGCGGTTTGCTTTCACAGAGCAGGCA
This sequence comes from Treponema sp., assembly GCA_031268975.1. Lineage (GTDB taxonomy): Bacteria > Spirochaetota > Spirochaetia > Treponematales > Breznakiellaceae > JAIROH01. The sequence continues at coordinate 5,954 of JAIRWM010000203.1, forward strand.
AAACATTCCTCAGGCGTATTTGATCGACGAGGAAGAAGAAGACAGCGGCACGGAGGAAAACGAGGAAACGGGTGAGGCTGAGCTGGACATTTTTTAAATATGGGGAAAAACGACCTTCGTATTGACATACTGGGAACCTCCTTTTTTATCGCCGCCGACGAGGATCCCGAATATCTTGAAGGTCTTCTTAAACGTTATCACGCCGTCATTGAAAATACAAAAAAAGCCACGGGACTTGCCGATCCGCTCAAAATTGCCATACTTGCCGGATTTCTTTTATGTGATGAAATTGAAAAAGCAAAAACCCGGGCCGGGCAGCCGGACAGCCGGGAAGTGGAACAGTTGACCCTGGACCTTATCGCCCGTATTGACGAAGCTTTGCCGGGCCCGCCGCCAAGCCGTGAGTAAGCTCGACAAATGGAACTTTTCAAACTTGACAATCAGATAAAACACTATGCCTGGGGATCGCCGGACTGGATACCCGCCCTTACCGGAAGGCAAAACCCGGAAAAGACCCCCTGGGCCGAACTGTGGATGGGCGTCCACGGCGGGGGCCCGTCAAAAGTCGCCGGAAAAAACACGCCGCTTGGGGAGTTTATAGCCGCCGATCCCGGAAGGCTTCTGGGAGGAAAGGCGGCGAACCTTCCCTTTCTGTTAAAAATTCTCGCCGCCGCGTCCCCCCTTTCGATACAGGCCCATCCCAATTCCGAAGACGCGCGGCGCGGCTGGGATGCGGAAAACGCCGCCGGAATTAAAGAAGAATCTCCCGACAGAAACTACCGGGATCCGAACCATAAGCCGGAAATTATCTGCGCGCTCACCCCGTTTACCGTTATGGCCGGTTTCAGGGAACCTTCCGCGACAGAGCGCCTTGCCGGTGCTTTTTTCCCTCCGGGCGCCCCCGGGGACCGGCTGAAAAGGGCCCTTGACGGCGGCTGCAAAAATTTTCTTTCGGCCCTGTTCGCCCTTGACGAAAAAGAACGGCGTACTGTTACCGCGCTGGCCGCCGGAGCCGCGCGCCCGGCCGCGCAAAGCCTCTGTGCGGAGGCCGCCGAAGCTTTTGCCCTGTGTAAAAAGCTCGCGGCGGCCTATCCCGGCGATCCGGGTATACTGGCGCCGCTTTACCTTAACGTAATGGAACTACAGCCCTTCCAGGCGATATATCTGCCTTCGGGAATACTCCACAGTTATGTCCACGGCCTTGGCGTGGAGTGCATGGCCAATTCCGACAACGTACTCCGCGGCGGCCTTACCGCGAAACACATCGACAAAGAAGAACTGTTCCGGATTTTACGCTTCCGGCCGTATACGCCGGAAATAAACTCGGGGGAGCCGGACGCGGACGAAAACTGGCATCGCTACAGCACGCCTTTCCGGGAATTTGCCCTGTTCCGGCTTACACTTCACCATTCCGCCGCGCGTCTTACGGAACGGGGCGCCGCGATAGCGGTAGTTACCCGGGGAAACGTTTCGCTTTCCGCCGGAACGGGAGCGGCGCTGCGTCTTGCGCAGGGGGAATCGGCCTTTATCCCTTTCCGGGGCACGGGCCAGCCGCTTAGCGCCGAAGGCGACGCCGACCTGTTCGCGGCGCTGATTCCCGAAACATGAAAATTCTTGTGGACGCCGATTCGTGCCCGAGGCAGGTCAGGGACGTTGTCGCGCGCGCGGCAAAACGAACCGGTATCGACGCCGTTTTCGCGGCCAACAGACCCATACCGGGCATCGAAAAAGACGCGATGGTTATCTGCCCCCCGGAAAGCGGCTCGGCGGATAACGCCATCGCCGAACGCGCCGGGCCGGGAGACATCGCGGTAACCCGGGACATCCCCCTGGCGGCCCGGCTGGTAAAAACCGGCGCGGCGGTGCTTGACGACCGGGGAAGAACCTATACGGCTGAAAACATCGGTGAACGCGTTTCCATACGCGATTTTACCGTAGGGCTCGCCGAAAACGGCATGGATTTTGACCGGCAGGCAAACTACGGAAAACGCAGCCTGAAAGCCTTTGCCGATTCTCTGGACCGCCTTTTAACAAAGCTGGCCGGAAAACCCGGCCGGTGAAAAATCCGCCCCGTGCGCCCGGGATCATTCCGCTTCGGGGTACAGGTTCTGAATCTGCTTGATGCTGGGCAGTGTCTCGAAGAAAACCGAGGTAAGCTCGGGATCAAACTTCGTCCCGCCCAGCTGCTTTATTTCCGCCAGAACATCCGCTTCCGTCCACGGCTCTTTGTAGACCCGCCGGGAACATAACGCGTCGTACACATCGGCAATGGCGACAATCCGCGCCGTAAGGGGAATTTCCTCCCCCTTCTTTCCCAGCGGGTTCCCGTCGGCCCCGCTCTTGATCGCCTTTTCGGTAACCGGATCAATCCAGCCCGGATAGCCGGTCCCGTCCCAGTTTTCGTGGTGCCCAAGCGCCACTTCCCCGGCGATAACATCCACAGGCGACTGGGGATCTTCAAACAGCAGCGCCCCGTAAATCGTATGGTGCTGCATAATGCGGTATTCTTCGGGCGTGAACCGGGCCGGTTTTTTCAGGATAACATCCGAAATGGCAACCTTACCCACATCATGAAGCATGCTGGCGATTTTAAGCGTATCCCGAAACTGTTCCCGTTCGCCATCGGGGATACCGTGATGATACGCCCACCGGTCGTATATTTCCACCGCGTAACCGGCAACCCGGTTTACATGCGTTCCCGTCTCTTTCGGATCCCGAAGCTCCGACATCTTAATCATCCTGAGGATCATGGCCCGGGTAACATACGCCCGCTGGAGGGCGATGGTCGCGTTATTGGCAAAATGGGTGATAAGAAATTCATCGTCCAGAGAGAACGGCACCGCCGCGCCGTTTTTATCCAGTGAATTGATAATCTGGATAACGCCCAAAAGCTTTCCTTCCGCGGTACGCAGCGGCACCGCGAGGACAGACCGGGTCTTGTACCCGGAAATCTTGTCAAAAGCGGTACTGTACGAATAGGGCGCGCCCGGCGAAATGTCGTACGCGTCGGGAACGTTTACCAGCTTCCTGGTAAGGGCGCAGTAGCCGGAAACGCTCTTCTCGCTGATCGCGACGGAAAAAACGGAAAAGATCAGCTTTTGGCCCGGCGGGAGCTCTTTTGCCATGGTATCGTTCTGGGAATATTTTATGGACAGCTTTTCCACGATACCCCCGTGTTCCTCGACCTTTTCGCAGACATAAATCGAACCGGCGTCGGCGTGAACAACCTTGCGGGCTTCAAGCAGAATCCGCTCAAGCAGCAAATCCAGATCCTGAATTTGGTTAAGCTCTGAATCAAGCCGTATGATAGATTTAAAATCGGTGTTGTCTGACATATTCCTCTCCACTTCCTTCTTTCGGCACATACGCCCGTGTGGTATACATACTTCCGAAAGAAAACCGCGCGCCTCAGGCCCGTCCGCCGCCGCGCACCTGATTCTAGCAAGTTTACGGCCGGGAGGCAAGAGCGCGCATTGCCTCATAAAAAATCTTACCCAAAAGGAACCATGCCTCAAAATAAAAATCTTACCCAAATAAACCCAGCCGATGGAGGGATCGGAGGGTTGTATGGGGTTTTCGATGAAAGA
>JAIRWM010000204.1 GCA_031268975.1 Treponema sp.
CGCCCCCCCGGCGCCCCCCCGCCGCCCGGCGCGCGCCCCCCGCCGCCCCCCCGCCCCCCCCCCGCCCGCACAGGGGACTTTTGTCCGTACGGTATACGAAACGGCGGAATGCTTTCACAGCTGGCACGCTCCTTGGTATGGCGTTCCCGGCGTCTGCCGGCGGGAGCCGGGCGCGGCCGTGCTCCATGGGGGCAAGTGTACCCCCGGATGCAAGAATCTGTCAACCCAAACATTCCCGAAGACACGGCGCCCGTGGCTGGGACAGGCGCACAGGGACGAAGCTGGCGGGGCCTGTCACCAGGAAGGGCGCGGGCCCGCCCGCGCCCTTCCTGGTGACACCCGCCTTCGCCATTTCTCTGTGTGCGCCTGGTATATCCTCCGGGCGCCGTATCTGCGGCGCGGGGGGTATTCGTTCCGGGGCGCATGCCGTTTCCGGTGACAGCCGCCCAGCAAACGCGCGCGAAACATTGAGCGCGTCTTTCCAGTAATGGTAGCGCGGCGTAGGCCCGGCAATGGTAACGCTTCCCAGTAAGGCCAAGAGGCCGCCGCCTCTTCGCCGCAAAGTCGCGGAAGGGGATCATCACCACGGACAAACGGCATGCGCCCCAGCGTACGCCCTCCGTAAACCGGATACGGCGAAGATACCGCGAAATGGCGGCGCCCGGAGAGAATATACCAGGCGCACACAGAGAACCGGCGCCCCGCCAGTACAGTCCCCTGTGCGCCTGGCGGCCCTTCGGCTTTTATCGGGTACTGTGACATTTACGGGGCCTACGCCGTGTTACCGTTGCCGAAAGACGCGCTCAATGTTTCGCGCGCGGTTTCTGGGCGAGGCACGGGCGCCGTGCTCGGGCGGAGCCTCTTCGCCGTATCCGCGGCGCGGGGGGTATTTTTATACAAATTCCTGCATATATATGCAAACTTTATTGACCAGTCTCCGGAAAGGGGGTATAATCGTCCCCGTATCACGAATCTTCCAAGGAGGAAATTGATGAATCTTAAACAAACGGCCTTCGCGGCTTTGGCGGTGTTGCTTGCCGCGTCCGGCGTGTACGCCGGCCCCCAGGCCGAAAAGGGGCTTACGTTAAAGCCCGGAACGCTGACGGTGGGCATGGAAATCGGCTATCCCCCAATGGAGTACTTTGCCGAAGACGGCAAAACCCCGATCGGCTTTGACGTGGAGCTGGCAAAGGCCCTCGCGGCCAAACTCGGGTTCGCGGTCGAGTTTGTGGATACCGCCTGGGACGGAATTTTCGCCGGGGTGGAAACGTCAAAGTATGACTGTATTATCTCGTCGGTTACCTACACCGGGGAGCGGGCGGAACGGTATAACTTTACCCGGCCGTATGTGGCGAACTCCCAGCTCTTGGTAGTGCGCAAGGACGCACGGACAAAACCCAGAACGCTGGAACAGGTACAGGGGCTCCGCCTTACCTACCAGGCCGAAACAACCTCCGACACCATGGCGACGGAATGGATTGCCAGATCCGGGGCGAAGGTGGAAGTGTTTGAATACGACAAGGTGATGAACTGCTTTGACGAGCTGAACCTGAGCCGGGTCGATGTTATCCTGGTGGACAGCGTTGTCGCCGCCGAATACCTTTCCCGGCCGGGAAACCCCTACGAGATTACCGCCGAAGTCAGCAATGACGAAGTGCTGGCCGTCTGCCTGAAAAAGGGCAACGACGCCCTTACGCAGGCTCTGAACACGGCTTTGGACGAGCTGTACGCGGACGGTACGCTCCAGAAAATTTCCCAGGATGTTTTCGGAACCGACGTGGTTTCCTCGGTTCGCTAGGGAAGTACTGATTCATTCGAATGCGAATAAATCAGTTTTCACCGGCGGCTGTTACCCGGAAACCGGCGTTTCCGGGTAACAGGATCGTTTCCCAAAGTATGGAGCGGAATGTGGATGTTTAACGTATGCGAAGGCCATGTCAGCTATGACAGTATCCCCCTGTACAGAAAACGCTGGTTTGTCATGGCCCTGTTTTTGGGTGAACTGTGGCTGTCCGTACTGTTGTACTATCTGCCGTTAAACCTTTTCGCGGGGTTTTTCGCGAACCGTTACCTGCAGATCCTGTCGCTTTGTGTGTTCTGGGGCGCTTTTTTGGGGATAGTCTGTACCGGGGACGTCTACGCCCTGCGGAAAAACAGCGTATATAAGGTTAAACGAAAAGCGCTCTTTGTTTTTTTGAATTTTTTCATAGTGGCCGCCGCGGCCGCGGTTCTTGCCGGGCTGGTCTTTGTTGTTTTAAATGTAATTCCGGAAGGCACCAGGGGCGGCATCCAAAAAATTTCCGTGTGGGTAATCCAGCTTCTGGAAGGTTCCAGGGTTACCCTGTGGCTTACGGTTCTCGCGGTTTCGGCGGGGCTTGTGTTAAGCCTTTTTCTGGCGCTGGGAAAAATGTCAAAAACGGCGTGGATTAACCGGGCCTGTTCCGCGTATGTGTTCTTTTTCCGGGGTACGCCGCTTCTTATGCAGCTTTATTTCATTTACTACGGCCTTCCCCAGATTACCGCCATTCTGACCATCAACAACCGTTTTATCGCCGCCTTTATCGCCTTTAGCCTTAACTCGGCGGCATACTGCGCGGAAATTATCCGGGCGGCGATACAGAGCATCGACAAGGGCCAGTTCGAGGCGGCAAAGGCCCTGCGTATGTCGTACGGGCAGACCATGAGCCTTGTAATTGTTCCCCAATCGATACGGAGGCTTATTCCGCCGGTGGGCAACGAATTTATCATGATGCTCAAGGACGCGTCGCTTGTTTCGATTATCGCCCTTACCGACATAACAAAGGTAACCCGTTCAATTTCGTCGTCCACGGCGTCGGCGATGGTGTACATACCGGCAATGATACTCTACCTTATCATAACCGCGGTTTTCACGTTTATTTTTCACAAGCTGGAAACAAAATATTCCGTATATGTGTAATCCAATGCGGTTTTGGAGAGAGCCATGTCAATGATAGAGACCATCGATATCTGCAAGACCTTTCACGGAAAACAGGGAAGGGGCCCGCTGGAAGTCCTGAAAAACGTATCCCTTAAAGTGGAACAAAAAGAAGTCGTCTGCATTGTCGGACCCTCCGGCGCGGGAAAGTCCACATACCTTCGAAGCCTTAACCGCCTGGAACAGATCGACTCGGGAAAAATCTTTATCGAAGACAAACTTCTTTTTGACTGCAAAGACGGGGTAAACACCCTGAAACTTTCAAAAGACGAAGTTAACGGATCCCTGCTTGAAGTGGGCATGGTCTTCCAGAGTTTTAATTTGTTTCCCCATAAAACAGTACTGGAAAACCTTATGCTGGCCCCGGTGCACGTAAAGAAAATCAGGGGAGAAGAAGCCAGGGAAAAAGCGAAACGCCTGCTTCTACGGGTGGGCCTTTCCGACAAAACCGACGCATATCCGTCGCAGCTTTCCGGCGGCCAGCAGCAGCGGGTCGCCATTGCGCGGGCGCTGGCAATGGAGCCGCGTATTATGCTTTTTGATGAGCCGACGTCGGCGCTGGATCCGGAACTTGTCGGGGAAGTCCTCAATGTCATGAAAAGCCTTGCCCATGCCGGCATGACAATGCTCGTAGTCACCCATGAAATGGGCTTTGCCCGGGAAGTCGCCGACAAAGTAGTCTTTATGTACGATGGCGCCATACTTGAATCAGGCCCGCCTGAGGAAATGTTCACAAACCCCGGAAACGACAGAACACGGCAGTTTCTCCAAAGCGTACTGTAAGCCGGAACCCCCCCCCCGGGCGAACTGTTACCGGAGATTCGCGGCGAATTCGTTGACATTTGCATTGTCCGGCGTGTAGAATAAGGCATGAGCGAGAGCGGCCGGGACAGCTTTATTGTTTGGAACGATGATTATTCGGTTCAGTTCAGGGCCATTGATGAACAGCATCAGGGGCTTGTAGCAATGACAAACGATCTCCTGCGCGGATGCCGGCAGAGCGGAGCGGCGGCGGACGATATTTTCATGAAAACACTCCGCGGCGCGGTAGAATACGCCCAGGTACATTTTTATACGGAAGAAAAATACATGAAACAGGCCGGGTATCCCGAACTGGAAAGCCACAAAAAAGAACACGCCGCGTTTGTGGACAAAGTTCTGGAAACCGTAAAAGCTTTCGAAGAAGGCGAAGCCGATCCTTTCGATCTTGCTGTTTTCCTCAAGGAATGGCTCCTTACCCACATCGCGGTTTCCGACAAAAAATACGCCCCGTACCTTGCGCGGATGAAATAGCCTGAGGCAGTCCCGGTAGCGGACCCCGCCGCTACCGTGATCGTGCGCCTGTCCCGGGCACGGGCGCTGTGCCGTTGCGGCATACGCGGCGGGGTGGAAAGAAGATGAAAAATTTGTCGGATCTTTCCCCGAAACTTGGTTAGCTTTGGGGAAAGTCTCGCTATTGATTTACGAGCGGAAAAACATGAAAATTTGCAAATACGATGCCCGGAGGTACCGGGCAAACGAGCTAAAATAAGACGTGGCAAAAATTCATAGGTTAAAACCCGTTCTTTTTCCGGGCTTAATTCATAAGAGGGCGCATACCCCGCCCGGAGCTTTACGCCCCGGGGCAGGGTATGTTATTCCGGGTTTATTCCTGCTCCCACAGCCATGTGGAAAGGTACCGTTCACCGGTATCGGGGAGAACGGCGACGATTGTTTTGCCGGAATTTTCGGGGCGTCTGGAAATGGTAAGGGCCGCTTCCAGAACAGAGCCGGAAGAAATTCCCACGAGAATTCCTTCTTCTTTGGCAAGGCGGCGGGCCGTATTGCCGGCTTTGACTTCATCGGTCTGGTAAATTTCATCGACGATTTTCGGGTCGTAGGTGTCGGGAACGAATCCGGCGCCTATGCCCTGTATTTTGTGGGGACCGCTTGCGCCGCCGGAAAGGACTGGAGACGCGGCCGGTTCGACGGCGACTGTCTTTATGGAAGCTTTTTTCGACTTGAGGAATTTTCCCGCGCCGGTAATGGTTCCGCCTGTGCCGACCCCGGCGACAACAATGTCGACTTTGCCGTCTGTATCATCCCAAATTTCCGGGCCGGTGGTTTTTTCGTGAATGAGCGGATTGGCGGGATTTTTAAACTGCTGGGGAATGAAGGAATTCGGCGTGCCTGCGGCAATTTCTTCCGCTTTGGCGATGGCGCCTTTCATGCCTTTGGCGCCCTCGGTAAGGACAAGCTCCGCGCCCAGCGCTTTAAGGAGCTTCCGCCGTTCAATGCTCATGGTTTCGGGCATGGTAAGGATAAGCCGGTAACCTTTGACGGCGGCCACAAACGCCAGACCGATGCCGGTATTGCCGCTGGTCGGTTCAATAAGGACCGTCCCCTGCTTGATTTTGCCGTCTTTTTCACCTGCTTCGATAAGGGCCAGCGCTATTCTGTCTTTAACGCTGTGCAGCGGATTGAAATACTCCAGCTTGACATAGATCGTTGCCTTGCCGTCGTTGATCTTGTTGATTTTAACCAGGGGGGTTTTCCCGATTAAATCGGTTATTTTTTCCACTCTTGACATACGTAACTCCTTGACGCGTAATTCTTATAATTCCCATTATTAAAATAGGATATATACATGATAAAGCGCATCCGGCGGTTTGTCAAGCTATTTCGGGCCGGTTCCGTCCCGGCTTAGTTCCAGCAAAAGGAGATCAAGGCGCCTGGCCAGGCCGTTTTTCATCCCGTCCTCTTTTTCTCCGGCGGGAAATTTCGGTTTCCGGCGGATCTTTCCGGGGGCCAAAGCGTTTTTGTGGCTGTTAAACCGGTCAAGGATATAAAGCGTTTTCGCGAGGAGTTTTCCAAAAGGGCCGGGAAGCTTCGGCATTGAAGGAACGATAAGCTTTGACAGCATGATCAAAGCTTCAACGCTTATTGCCTTGCGGACGCCGTTTTCAAGACTTCCCAGCGCGATGGTGAACGGTCCCCATTCGGCAAGAACCCTGCCAAAGGGCGGAAACAGGTTACAGGCGGTAATTCCCGCCATAACGGCAACCGTAAAAACGATGCGGGGCTTTTTGCCGGAAAGCGCGGTAAGCAGCCAGAACAGCAGGAACAGCGCGGCCTTTACGGCAAGGGCGGAACTTGCCAGAAACGCCGCCGCCAGGGCAAGAGCGGCGAAAAAAAACGGCAGCCGGGGAAGCGGCGGCTTTATCTCGCGCGGCGAAACTGTTCCCCCCGTCCCGGTGCGGGCGGCGTCAACAGTACCGGCTGCATCTACGGCTCGGGCGGCGCGGCGCAAAAACTCCGACTGGGCGGCAAAAACACCGGCAAAAATTCCCAGCGCGGCGCCGCTCGCGATGCCCACGGCAAGAAAGGGCGGCGCTAAATACAGGGCGCTTTCCCCGAAAAGAAAAAATCTGGCCAAAACAAGCTGGGCGCTGTTGGAAACGAAGGCCCCCGCGATTCCGGTGCCGGCAAGGCTTATCCGTGCGCCGAAAAGCCGCCTGAGGCCGTACATGGCCGCCGCCGAAGACAGGGAACCGGCCAGGGAAAACAAAAACACATACGAAAAAAGCGTACCGGTAACAAGCGCCTGGCCCAGTATCTTGAGCAGGATCAAAAGACAATAATTGCGCGGGGAAAAAAGCAGGAGGGCGGCGGGCCGGAGCTGTCCGGGAAGCGCGGACGTTTGTCCGCGGCTGTTTTTCGGGCGATCTCCGTCTGCCGGGATGTGTAAGGCCAAAAGCAGGGGCAGGTTGGCCAGGCCCACACGCATAAACGGCAGCGGTTTTGGGAGAAGGTAATCTATCGCGGAAAGAAACAGCGAGAAAGCGCCCAGAAGGGCCGTTACCGCATCAGAAGGACGCCGCGTCAAGATTCCCGTCCGCGCGGCCGCCTTCAATGGCGAGGGAAACCCCGTTTGGAAGACAGGCCGCCCATTGCCCCCGGCGGCGTATCGTTCCGGAAGCGATGCAGGTTTTATTGGTACAGGGAGAAGAAAGCACCCGTGCGCCGCCGCCTGAAAGTTCCACAACGGTAACGCCCAGCGGGCCGGGAATTTCAACCTGTTCTGTTCTGTCCAGAGGATACACCCAGCTTCCGCTTCTTCCGTCGACGCGGAGATACGTCCGATCCCCGCCGCCGCCGTAGATCCGCAGCGCGGCGAGCACCGTTATACCGGCGGCAAGCGCGAAAACGGCGCCGTCGAGAAACCTGAACTTCAAACGGGGCTCCCGCGCGTTTGGGTCTGGGTACGCATATATCCCTGTTGCCGGAGGATTTAAACCCCGACGACAGCGGTAACTTCGGGGACTTCTTTTTTCAGATAATTTTCGATGCCGTTTTTCAGCGTCATGGTTGCCATGGGGCAGCTTCCGCAGGCGCCGGTAAGCTTTACCGAAACCTGTCCATCATCACCCATGGATACAAATTCAACATCCCCCCCATCGGCCTGGAGGGACGGACGGACATTCTCAAGGGCGCTTTTGACTTTTTCTTCAAGCATGGTTGACTCCTCCCCTTGAAGATACCGCAATTCCGACAGAAATACTAGTCCTCGCATTGCCTCATAAAAAATCTTACCCAAAAGGAACCATGCCTCAAAATAAAAATCTTACCCAAATAAACCCAGCCGATGGAGGGATCGGAGGGTTGTATGGGGTTTTCGATGAAAGA
>JAIRWM010000213.1 GCA_031268975.1 Treponema sp.
GCTCAAATAAAGCAACGCTTACAAAATTTGGTATTAAACCAGACGGTATTATAAACTTCCTATCGAACGAGCCTCCGTTGAAACAAAGCATCGCTAAGGATACTGCGGAGCTCTGCTCCTCGGAGGCTCATTCGACTTATTCGACTTCGCGGTGAATATATTCGACTTCGTGGCGCGTATATTCTTTTTTCCCGTTCGTGTTGTCGGTGAGGTTCCCGGTGGTTCGTGGTCTTTGTTTGTGATGGTTGGTGAGGTTGCCGGTGATCTTTGTGTCCCGCCGTCCCTGGACGGCTTGGTGGTTACATTTCTCAGGTCTTGTAAGGAGGAGTATATGAAACGAGGGTACGCGGCGGTTTGGCTGGGGCTGTTCGCGGGAATTCTTTTGGCGTGCGCCGCCTGCGCGGGGGCTCCCCGGGGGGCGGCGGCGGGGGAGCAGGCCGGTCTTGACAAGGTTATCGCGGAGTCTAACGAGGCGATCCGGCGTGACCGGACGGACGGGGAGGCGTATTTTAACCGCGGCAACGCGTATTACCAAGGGGGCGACCTGGCGCGGGCCATCGCCGATTATACCAGGGTGATATGGCTTGACCCGACGGCCGCCGGGGCGTATTACAATCGCGGCATCGCGTACCGGGATACCGGCGATTACAAGCGGGCCCTCGCCGATTATACCGAGGCGATACGGCTTGATCCGGCGGACGCCGGGGTGTATTTCAACCGCGGCAACGTGTATTACGAGCAGGGCGACTATGAGCGGGCCCTCGCCGATTATACCGAGGCGGTACGGCTTGACCCGGAGGATGCCGGAGCGTATGTCAATCGCGGCAATGTGTATGACGATCTAGGCGACTATGAGCGGGCTATCGCGGACTATACCGAGGCGATACGGCTTGACCCGGCGTATACCGCAGCGTACTACAATCGCGGCCTTGTGTATTACGGTACCGGCGGCTATGACCGGGCCGTTGCGGATTTAAGCGAGGCGATACGGCTTGACCCGGAGGATGCCGGAGCGTATTTCAATCGCGGCAATGCGTATTACGACAAAGGCGACCATGACCGGGCCCTCGCCGATTACACCGAGGCGGTACGGCTTGACCCGGATGCTGCCGCGGCCAAAGAGCGGCTTGCGTTTGCGCGGGAACAGCGGGGGTACTAGGGCGGCGGGGGCTGCCGGGCCCGCGGCGGCTTGATTTTTTTCAGGCGGCGTGGTATTGATGTACGGTGTTGGCGACATAGCTCAGTAGGTAGAGCAAACGGCTCATATCCGTTCGGTCATAGGTTCGATCCCTATTGTCGCTAAAGTGGTGATGGCCCGCCCGGCGGGGCCCGGTTCCCGCCGGAGGGGGGCCTGGACGCACCGGGACATTTTTTCCTGTTTCTGATACGATCGCCGCATGGACAAGCTTATCATCAAAGGCGCCCGGGAGCACAATCTTAAAAACATCGACCTGGAGCTTCCCCGGGACAAACTGATTGTTGTTTCGGGCATTTCGGGGTCGGGAAAAAGTTCGCTGGCGTTCGACACTATTTTCGCCGAGGGGCAAAGGCGGTATGTGGAAAGTCTTTCCGCCTACGCCCGGCAGTTTCTGGGCCGCATGGACAAGCCCGATCTTGACTACATCGAAGGGCTTTCTCCGGCCATTTCCATCGAACAGAAAACGACGCACAAAAACCCCCGTTCCACGGTCGGAACGGTTACCGAAATATACGACTATTACCGGCTGCTGTTTGCCCGGATCGGGGTGCCGCACTGCCCCCGGTGCGGCAGGGAGATACGGGAGCAGTCGGTGGACTCAATTATCGAAACCATATTACAGATGGGAACGGGCGACCGGGTGCAGCTGCTCGCCCCGGTTATCAGGGGCAAAAAGGGGGAGCATAAAAACATTATCGGGGACGCCCGCAAAGCGGGTTTCGCCCGGGCGCGGATAGACGGGGTTCCGGTCGCCCTTGACGAAGGGATAAAGCTTGACAAGCAGAAAAAGCACAACATCGAGATCATTGTCGACCGGCTTGTGGTCGGCGAGGGGATACGGAGCCGGCTCGCCGAATCGGTGGAGTCCTGCCTTTCCGCCTCCGACGGGATCATGCTGGTGCTGGCCCAAAAGGCGGCGGACGGCAAAACAACGGAGTACTTTGTTTCCCAGAAGACCGCCTGCCCGGACTGCGGTATTTCCATACCGGAGCTTCAGCCGAGGCTTTTTTCCTTCAACAACCCCTACGGGGCCTGCGCTTCCTGTACCGGTCTGGGGATCAAAATGGAATTTGATCCGAAGCTGGTTTTTCCGGACAAGTCGCTTTCGTTTAACGAGGGGGGATGCGTTCCCTATAATCCCGACTCCGCCTGGCACCGGAGCCGTTTTGAAAGTCTCGCGAAGCACTACAAGTTCAGTCTTGGCACCCCGTTTAAGGAGCTGCCGAAAAAGGTGATGGACGCGATACTCTACGGCTCGCGGGACGAGATCCGGGTGCGGTATGAAAACCGCGATAAAACGGGGAGCTTTGAATACAATTCCCGGTTTCCCGGCGTGCTGGAGGATCTGCGGCGGCGGTACTTTGAAACCCAGTCGCCGGGTATCAAGGAATGGCTTGAAAAGTTTATGAGCCAGAAGCCCTGCGAAGACTGCGGCGGCAGGCGGCTGCGTCCGGAGGCGCTGGGGGTAACGGTGGGGGGCAGGAACATTTGGGAGCTCTCCAGTCTTTCGGTTTCCGACTCGATTAAATTTTTTGAGTCGATCAAATTCAATACAAACGAGAAAAAGATAGCCAGTCAAATCCTCAAGGAGATAAACGCGCGTCTGGGTTTTATGCGGAACGTGGGGCTTGAGTACCTGAGTCTGGAGCGGAAGTCGGCCACGTTGTCCGGCGGCGAGGCGCAGCGGATCCGTCTCGCTACCCAGATTGGCTCCAGCCTTGTCGGGGTGCTGTACATCCTGGACGAGCCGTCAATCGGCCTTCATCAGCGGGACAATCAGCGGCTTATCGACACGCTGCTGTACCTCCGCAATCTGGGAAACACGCTTATCGTGGTGGAACACGATGAACAGACGCTGCGCACCGCCGACCATATCGTCGACCTTGGCCCCGGCGCGGGGGTTCACGGCGGCAGGATAGTCGCCCAGGGTACCCCGAAAGAGGTGGCAAAGATAAAGGAAAGCCTTACCGGGCAGTTTCTTTCCGGCGGCCTTAAAATGGCGCTTCCCAAAAAACGCCGGGAGGGAAACGGCCGCTTTCTCAGCCTTGAGGGGATAACCGAGCATAACCTGAAAAACATCGCCGTTAAAATTCCCCTGGGTGTGTTTACCTGCATTACCGGGGTTTCCGGTTCGGGAAAATCCACCCTGCTTTCCGACGTGCTGTATCCGGCGCTGGCGAACCGGCTGTACCATTCCGGCCGTCCCGAGGGCGCGTACGAACGCATTGACGGAACGGAGTATATCGACAAGGTAATCGACATTGATCAAAGTCCCATCGGCCGCACGCCGCGCTCCAACCCGGCGACCTATGTCCAGGTATTTTCCGGGATCAGGGATTTGTACGCGAGCCTTCCCGATTCAAAGGCGCGCGGCTACAGGCCCGGCCGGTTTTCGTTTAATGTCCGGGGGGGGAGGTGCGAAAACTGCTCCGGCGACGGCACCATTAAAATCGAGATGAACTTTCTTCCGGATGTGTACATTACCTGCGATGTCTGCCGGGGTAAACGCTTTAACCGGGAAACCCTGGAAATGCGCTACAAGGGGAAAAACATCGCCGACGTGCTTGATATGACCATCGAAGAGGCGTCGGCCTTTTTTGCCCACATTCCCGCCATAGCCCGGAAGCTTGACACGCTGCTTTCCGTGGGGCTTGGCTATGTCAAGCTGGGCCAGTCCGCCCTGACCCTGTCCGGCGGGGAGGCCCAGCGGGTCAAGCTGGCCCTGGAGCTTTCCAAGCGTTCCACCGGCAAGACCCTGTATATTCTGGATGAGCCCACGACCGGGCTGCATTTTGCCGACGTGAAACAGCTTATGGAAGTGATACAGCGGCTGACGGATCAGGGGAATTCCATTGTGATGATAGAGCATAACCTCGACGTGCTGCTCCAGGCGGATCACCTTATTGATTTGGGGCCCGAAGGCGGCGAGCGGGGCGGGGAAGTGATTGTTACCGGAACCCCGGAAAAAGTCGCCGGATATCCGAAATCGTATACCGGAATGTATCTCAAAGAGCTGTTTGAACGCCGAAAATATAACAGGGCGCTTTTGTGATAAAACCTCCCTGTACGTGAAATGATGAAAACCCGCTTCCGGCTTGTTTTTGTTCTGTGCGCGTCTCTTGCCGCCGCCCAGACTGATCCTGAAACGGCCGCGCCCGCGGCCGCAGGGGACGCGGGCGTAACCGGCGCCGGAGACTCAGGCATAACCGGCGCAGGGGATGCGGGCGTAACCGGGGAGGAAGCGCTGCTTGAACGGGATATCGCCACGTCATCCCTTGGGGAGCTGGCCGACTGGTGCCGGAGCCTCGGGCTCAGCGAGGGCGGCTCAAGGGGTGAGCTTGCTTCCCGGCTGCGTTCGTATTACCGGATTCCGGCCCCCCAGGGAGGCCCGGCCGGGGAGGGGAGCGCCCCCCGTACGGAAGGCGGCCTTGTCATCACCATACATTCGGCGAGAACCACAGAATACCTTACCGTTGAGGCGGTTAACGAGGAATATGTACGCCTTACGGGGGATGTTTCGGTAAGCCTGCGGGACGGGGACGCGATCCATACGCTGGGCGCGGATGAAATTCTGTACAACAGGACCCGTAATTTTATGTCGGCTTCCGGCGGGGTCGAGTACGAAAAAAAAGACGGAGACACCATCGAAACATTCCGGGGAGAGGGTTTGACGGTAAATCTGGATACCTGGGCGACCGTGTTCATGAAAGGGTCTTCCGGGCGGTCCGTGTCGGAGGGGACAAGCACCTACCGTTTTTCCGGTGAGGTTATTTCCAGAAGCGGCGACGATTCGACCGTGCTGAAAAAGGCGGAAATAACCAGCGATAACGAGGAGGCGTACTGGTCCATAGCGGCTTCAAAGTTGTGGCTTTTGCCCGGCTCGGACTGGGCGGTGTTTAACGCCGTTCTCAAGATCGGCGAGATACCGGTTCTGTATCTTCCGTACTTTTTTTATCCCGCGGACGAAATAGTGTTTCATCCTGTTTTCGGATACCGTTCCCGCGAAGGGACGTTTCTCCAGACAACGACGTACCTTATGGGCCGCCCGAAATCCCAGGGTTCGTCGGAAGAAAGCACCATTACTTCAATAATGGGAAGCGGCGCGGGAATGGAAAAAAAACTCGAGGGGGTGTTCCTGCGGAGTACCGGAATCAAGGCGCGGGATGAAAGCGAAGTGCGGCTTTCCCTTCAGGCCGACGCCTATGCCAATCTTGGCTTTTACGTCGGCTCGGAACTGGTGCTCCCCGCGTCGGGCAGTTTCGGCGAGATCAGTTTTTCAGGCGGCATCTCCCTCAGCCGGGATATCGTCTACACCGGCATGGGCTTTACCCCCTTTGCTCCCGCCTATGACGGAACCAGTAACTGGCACGAGTCCCGGTTTTTTTCGACGGAGGTTCCGCTGCGCTACCGTTTTTTAAGCGAAGGTTCCGCCAGCGGATCGGGAGACGGTATCAGTCAGGCTTCGCTTTCCTGGAGTTTTCCGCTGTATTCAGATCCGTATGTCAATAACGATTTTCTTCACCGTTCCGAAGATTCCGATATTTTTACCCTGCTTCTGGACAGCACTACGCCGGATATAACGATAAATACCGATTCCCTGGGTTCGTACGAATGGAAGGTCAACGGAAATGTTTCGTTTAATCTTCCTTCCGTAAGTCCGTATATTACCAGCCTTTCGATACCCAGTCTTTCAAGTTCACTTTCCTTTAACACAAAGGAATCGTTCCCTGTGCGGACGGTGCCCGGCGGCAGCCTTTCGTATCCGCCGGACCGGTATTTCTTTTATCCCCAAAAACTCACCATCCTTTCCGTGTCGGCCGCCGTCGCGGGAACTCCCCTGACGCTCGGCTCTTCCGCGTCCGAAGGCGCCGGCGCACCGGCCGTGCCGGAAGCTGTTCCCGGGCTTGGGGGGCTTTATCCTCCCTGGGAAAACCGGGAGGATAAAGCCCGGGAACAGACGGGGCCGGCTCCGCTTTCGCCGCCGCCCATATCGCGGGGAGTGGAGACAGGCGTTTTTGGAGGACAAAAGCTTGTTATGGATTACCGTTTTAATCCGTCGTCGGCGGCGGAACTTCAGTTTAATTCCGCGGACTGGAGGCGGCAGAACGACATAGACTGGAGCGATATCGCTTCCCAGTTGTACACGGTACGCGCCGACGGAAACCTGGGGCTTACCCTTTCTGAAAACAGGGGCATATACGCGACATCGCTGCGGGTTTACGGCGCTTCTTCCTGGCAGGATTATTCGTTTATCGACCGTCCCGCCGCCGAAGCCGAAACGCTCCGCAGGCAGGCGCACAGTATCAACCGGATTTCAAGTTCCGGGGAATACAGCCTTACCCTGCGTCCGTTTTACGCCGACGATATCTGGAGCGCCACGAATTTTCAGTACACGCTCAAGGGAATACTGGCCCAGACAAAGTACGACAATACAAACGATTCCTGGAGCTGGGAGAAGGGATCGTGGAACAGGAACGATGTCGAGATACACAGGGTACAGGCGAACCTCTATGCCCAGGTGATGGACAAAACCCAGAGCCTCCTTGTAAGCGCGGAGCTTCCGCCGGAAGAAAGCGCGCTGACAGGAGACGCCACCGTCCGGGCCTGGATTTCGGAAACAAACGCCCGCTCGCGGGTACGGGAACCTTTTTCCGACAGGGTGTTTTTCGAACCGCTGTATTTTACGGAAACATTTCGTTTCGCGGACAGGGCTTTCCTCAGACAGTACGCCGTTTATACCCCGGAACTTTCTGATTGGACCATTCTTACCACAAGCCTTTCCCTTTGGGATTTTGCCGCGTCTTTTACCGCGACCAGAAGCAAAAGCTATTACCTTGAAGACGGAAGCGGCGTGGCTCTTTCGGGATGGTACGAAGATCCGGGTGGAGAAAGGCTTAACCCGCAGGAATTACGGATATCGTACAATAAGTCGATTTCATCCGATGAAAACAAAAAAATCGGTTTTGGTCTGAAGCTGGATACCGGTTTGGGCTTTGATCTCCAGCGGTACACCTACTCAAAGTTTACCTTCGGTTTGAGCGTGACCACAAGGATCACCAATTTTCTTGATATAACACTAAGTTCCTATTCGGAAAACAGCGAAGTCTACCGGTACTTTACCGATCATTCCGGCGTCGGGAAACCCCGGAAAAATCCTTTGCGGGATCTTGCGGATTCGTTCAGGTTTGACAACACCGACTTGAGAAGAGGTTCCGGCTTCAAGCTTAAATCGTTCAAGCTTGATCTGATTCACCATCTGGGGGACTGGGACGCGACGCTTGGAATGCAGCTGTCCCCGGAACTGGATACCACCTCGAAACAATACCGCTTTAACACGGTTGTTTCTTTCCTTGTACAGTGGAAGCCCATAAAAGAATTGAAAACTCAAATTGATTATGACAAGAACGGTTTCCGTTACAAATAACGTTTGTTCGCGGCAATAACCTTTTCAAGCGCCGCGACGCACCAGCTTCTGGTTTCGCGGAACAGTTCGTCCGCGTCCAGCGACGGGGAAAGCCGGCGGAACGCCGCCGCCGAAGGCAGTATGGTCGTAAGAACGTTCCTGTTTTCTTCAAGGCTGTCGTCAAACGATGAAAGGGATTCCAGCTTTTTTTTATACGCTTCAAGAAAGCCGGCGGCGGAACAGTTTGCGTTTCCCGGCCAAATGGCGGAAATTTCCCGTCCGGGAAAATTCCGCCGCCTTCCGCCCTGCCCGGAGAGCGGGTTCCCCCACCTGATGTGCGCGGGGGAAGAGGCGGCTTTTTGTTCCAGCGCCGCTTGATAAAATTTCAGCGACTCTGTCCTGTAGGAAAAGGAATGATCGGCTTTTACCATTTTTTCCAGAAACGGACTACGGTACAAAAACCCGGAATGCTGGGTTTCCATGGAAAAAAAACGGGTCTGCCGGTTTTCAAAAAACGGGTAAATGTACGCGCCGCGGGCGTATGTTCTTCCCCGCGGATACGAAAAATCGGCGCCGTACAGGGTAATCTCGGTCGCTCCGAGGTTTTCCGCCAGGGAGACGGCGGCATAGGCGACATTGGCCCCGGACGTATCCAGTCCGGGCAGCGGCCGCCAGACCCGTTTGATGTATTGGGCAAGCGGATGTCCCCCCGCGAAAAACACGGTTTTTTTGCCGAGGGCGGCGATGGTATGGGGACTTGCGAGATCCAGAAAAAGAAACGTTTGCCGGGGAAGCGAAGAAAAAAAATGATGATAGCTGATATGCTGGCAGTCGATTGAAAGAACCCCGTCGGGCTCCAGGCCCTGATTAAGCAAAGCCGGGAGGGAAGTATCCGTGGCGATAAGAAAAACGGAGGCCCGTTCTTTTTTAAGCAGGGGAATTTGGCTGTCCAGCGAAGGCCCCGCCGCGGTAATGGCGGCGCGGCGTGCCGGAGGCAGGGAAAAGCGGGACTGTTCGGCCAGCGAAAGGTTCCGCAGTATGTTGGAAAACCAGCGTTTGCCGAACCATGCCTGTACGGAATAATCACGGGTACACAGGTCAATGGCGTTTTTTATTTCTTCATGGGCCCCGCCGAACGCTTTGTCGCCCTCTGTGCGGGGAAGCAGGGGGAACACCCGTATGCCTCCCTGTAGTACGGGCCGGTACTTCAGGGTAATGTAGTCCTGTATCGCCCCCTTTGGAGGATCGATCAACATCTTGAAACGGGAATCTCCGAAAAGGCCGGTATAGTTTTTTGAGCACAACAATTCCGCCGCGCCGTTGCAGCCGTAATCAATAACCAGAACATGTTTTGTTTCCTTCCGTTCAAGGGCCGCCTCCGGGGCGAATCCTCCCCCCAGGCCGAAAAAAACAAAAAAGCCTTCTTCACCGGCCGTAGCGATAAGCCGTTCCGCTTCCCGCTTCGGATCCATGGTGGAATGAAGGGGACGGGCCGAACCTGACGGCAGCGTCAGGGCCGGTATAATTTCTCCTGTCCGCGACGGGAGGAAACGGTATTCGTTTCCATCCGTACTGGCCGCGCTCAGCCGGGAACAAAGTTCCGGGCTGTTTTTTGAAAGAGAAAGAAGGTTTTGTTCAAACAAAAATTTTCTGTCCATGGAATTAAAGCCGCGCGCACGCGCTCAACTCGTTTTTAATATCGGCTTTTCGGATGGTCCTTTCGTCGGGAAAAAGCAATTCGCCAAGTTCCGCGCAAAGGTACTTTCCCATACGGGGATCGTCCAGCCCCTTCAAAAGAAGCAAAGCGCCGCTTTTGCCGTTTTCCGGGGAATTGGGAGACGCTTCCTCGAAAAACGTTTCCTGTTCATTGCCCGCATCCGCCGCCTGTTTCCGGGAGTCAGGCTTGTCCGGAAACCCCCGGGAGATGCCGGGCCGTAAACCATCCTGCACCGTGTAAAGACGGCGGGGATATTTTGGCTTTTCCTTTTTAAACCATTTGTCGTATACGGAAAGGGCGTTTGACGAACGGATTACCCCCTCGCGTTCAAAGGCCCGGGAATACGCTGGGTTCAGGCGGTTTGCCGAATCGTCCCGCAGCCGGTCAAGGGCATAGGGCCGGCAGTGGGTAACAAGGTCGGCGTGGCGAAAATCCAGCCCGGAAATATAAACCGGGCCGGAGCTGAGAAAAAGGCCAGGTCAAGGGCGGACGCACTTACCGTACCCCGCTGGGGAAAAGCGGCAAACGGCAGACCAAGGGAGTCCAGCAGCCAGCGCTGCCAGATGCTTCCGTCTGACAGAACAAGCGCCGGGTGGTCTCCGGTTTGGGACGGAAGGGCTGCGCTCAGGGCCGCGGCGACGATCGTCCCTTCCCCGGCAAGGCGGATGGTTTCGTAAAGGTGAAGCAGGGCCCACGCGCCTCCGTCGGTGGCGATAACAATATCCGGCAGAATGCCCGCGGCCGCGAGGCAGGGCAGGGCGGAGGAAACCGCCATGAAAAAAGGCCGCTGCGGGGACGCCTGTAACGCGGCAAGCGCGGACAGTTCCCGTTCAAGGCTCGGCCCCGCCGCGCATACAACAAAAGGCCGGGTAACGCGCCCGGTTTTTACAAGGCGGCGCAGCAGGCTGAGGTTTCGGAAACTGTTTCGCAGCCAGCGTCTGCCGAAATTCCGTATTGTCGCTCTATTGGCGGCGCTCCTCCGTATAACTTCCACGATTCCGGAAAGCACGTCCACATATTCCCTGCCGTAAGCCGCCGCCGCCGGCCGCCATTCCACGATTCGTATTTTGTCCGGGTCCCCGGGAAGAAGCGGTTCAAGAAAATCTTCCAATTCGATGGTCGAGCCGGGCGACCAGGACGAACCGCCCGCCTTCCGGCGAAATGAAATAAATTCCCGCGACGAAAAAAAAGCCGAACAGTGGATCGAGATAATGTCCGCGGAAGGAAACCGTTTTTCCAGCGCCGGGACCATGTAGCCGAGGCCGGGTTCCGCGAGGATAAAGCAGCGGTAATCCCGGTTTTCAAGGGAAAGCGAGGCGATAAATTTTTCGGCTTCCAGCGCGGGGTTATAAAGCGAATGAATGGCTGTTTCGTCTTTGTACAGGGTGAACGAGCCGTCTTTGGCGGGAACAATCCGTTCGGGCATCATTCGGACATCAATGAATCAAAGATATGCCCTAAGGACGCTTAAGGCTTCGCCGGGATTTTCGGCGCTGAACACGGCGAGTGTTTTACAGGGGATGGAAGCCGAAAGCCGGGCGGCAAGCAGTTCGCCGTCCAAAGATTGCCCTCCCGAGACAAGGCATCCGTTCCGCAGTTCGGCGGTATCGGCAAAACCCGAAACCATGCCGCTTATCCGGCCTGTAAGTCCGCCTGTCTGTCCTTGATCCCCGAATACCAGCGCCTGGATAGCGCCGTGTTTTTCAAGGGCTTCCGCAAAAAACGGAAGGAACTTTTTTTCGTCCGCGTCCTCTGCCGCCGGAAGGGAATCTTCTCCCTCAGGGAACCCGCCGGCCGGCTCCGGTGAATGTTTTTTTGCCTGGGCAAGAAGGCCGCCGCCGGCAGACGCTTTGTTCACGGCGGCGGCGCTATCATTTTCTTCGGCCCCGGATTCCGCAATGTCCGTTTCGGTGATGATTTCGCCGTCTTGTCCGGCGCGGCCTTTGCCGGCTCTAAACGCGCTTTTTGCCGCCTGCACCAGGGCCCCTACTTCATCGTTGTGGAAGATATAATTTTTGTCCTCTCCGACAAGAAGAATACAGTCCGGAAGGGAATCTTCGGCCCCGGCCGCCGAATCGTTTGCCGCCGGATTTTCGGCTGCGGTATCTTCGTCAAGGGAAAAAGCCCAAAACTTTGTCCCGCCGGGAAGAGAACGCTTCGGCGGATTATAATCGGCGGCGTAAAAGTTTTTGCCCGGAACTTTCCGCAGCAGATCCGGGGACAACTCTATTGTATTTCCGATGCCTACCGCCGCGTATGAACGGTATGTGCCGTTATCAAGGGAAAGGCAGGCGCCCGCCCTGAACGATCCGTAGGCTTTAAGGAGGCTTATCGCGGTTTCAGGCGGTGTTCCGGAAAGGGCAAGAAGCCTGTCCCTGAGGACTGTTCCCATTTCGCCGAGATACGGGGAAGCTTCGGAGTTTTGCCCTTCGGGATGAAGCGGATGATCATTTGAAACGGCTTTGTGCAAAAGCCCCATTAAACTAAACCTAACTCCTCAAATAGCTTTTTATAGGTATCGAAATATTCCGACTTGGCGAATTCTTCAATCTTGTCTTCGGGCAGGGACTCAAGCAGTTGGTCCATGTAGGAAAGCACGGTTTTTAGTTCCTGCTTAAGATTTGAAGGGATACCATCCCGCTCCTCTTCTTTTACCGGCGGGGGCGGCGGAGTTTCAACTGGCAGGGGCTCCGTGGTAAAGTCGTCTTCGCCCAGGGGCTCTGCGGTAAGGTCGTCTTCGCCCAGAGGCTCCACAGTAAAGTCATCCGCGTTCAGGGAGTCGGCGGTAAAATTATCAAGGTCGCCGGTTACGTCGAAGGAATCGTCGATAAGCGGTTCCTCCATCACGGGAATTTCCATGGTTTCTTCATGTTCAAGACTGAAATCCCCGTTTTCAGAGGATCCTTCGGGATTTGTCTGTTCCTCCATATCCATATCGATGGAAATGTTTTCGATCGCGGGATCGGCAACCGGATTTTCGGTTATTTGATCGCTTAAATCCGGTTCGTCAATGACCGCGCCGGAAAGATCGATCTCGCCTTCCTCGACGGACGCCAGCGGATCTTCATCAAGATAACTGGTATCCCCGTCTATATGCGTTACCGGCTCAAAGCCCGTCTCACGCAGGGAAGCGAGACCGTCGTCTTCAAAAATCGGGAGTTCTTCGGCGTTGTTTTCAAGGTTGTCCGTCAAGTCCAGGGAAACGTCAAAGTCGTCGCTAATATCGTCCACCGTCTGGGGCCTGGAATTATCGACCGGCGGGGCGCTTTCAAGATCGTCCAGATCCTCGCTGTCAAATTCTACGGTTGTTTCTTCCCCGCCCAAAGACGCCTCCGTTTCGCTGTCCCCGAGAATATCGGGCTTGCCGGAAAGCGGGAGATCCCCCCCGTCTTCTCCCAGGCTTTCAAACGAACCCAGGTCGTCGCCCAGGCTTTCGCCGGAGCCGGATTCTTCGGTAAAGTTGGCGGTATTGAGAATATTGTCGAGCTCGTCGCCGGTAAGGGCTATTTTTTCGTCTTCTTCTTCGTCGAAGAACCCGCCGCCCGCACCTCCGTGGGCTTCCTGGCTTTCCGCCTGGGCGCTCCGCACCGAAGAAAGCTCGTTTTTAAGGCTTGAAAGTTCTTTCTTGATGGAAGAAAGTTCCTCGGCAATTTTTGTCAAAAGTTGATTGGAAAGATCGCTATTTTTGTTTTCCCTTGTTCCTTGCGGCCCGGAAATGTCTTCCGTCGCGAGATCGGGGATGTTGTCGAGATCGCCGAAATCCACAATTTTGCCCGGCCCCATGTCGTCTTCGTCGAGAAAATCGTTTACCGAAACCTCGGTAAAACCATCTTTATCAACCGTGGTGGGGTCCTGACCATCGGGAAGGTCGGAATCTTTCGGCAGTTCTTCAAATTCTATTTCTTCAACGCCAAAATCAGACGATTTCACGCCGGAAAAATCGGGAAGATCCAGATCGCCGGTTACGTTGTCGTCAAAATCGGGCAACTCTTCCACTCCCGGTTCGGGTATGGCGGACGAAAGGTCCTGTGGTTCGCTTTTTACCCACACGCCATATTCGTCCAACTCTTCGGAAGAACCGATATTACTGCGGTCGTCATAGATTGACGGATCTCTTTTTCCAGCCATTACCTGCTCCAGCTAAAACACTATACTGTTATTATCGGTCTTTTTTTGCGTCTTTGTACATAAATTCGTATCCGTCCGCAAATCCGGTGCGCAAACCGCGTTTGCGGGCGGACACCAATCCGTTATCCTAATGTTAGCCCAGGATTTTTATCAATGTCAATGGAGGCAGTTCCAAAATTGGCCAATTCGTGTCTGTCCGCGTTGTAGATTGGCGCTGATTAACGCCGGTGATTCTAAAGAAACAGGCCAATAATCCCGTAAATTGTATAATGAGATTCCGTAAGTACCTCCTTGTCCCCTGGATTGCCATCACAATCTACGCGATCTGCTCACTTTTCACCGGGGCCGCGGGTATCGGATCGTACCGGGAACTGCTTGAGGAACGGGAAATGATATACGGGAACCTCGCGGATCTGGAGGATCTTAACCGTGAACTTGAAGGAACGATGGACGCGCTGCTCTACGATTCGGAAACGATCAAAATCCGGGCGCGGGAACTTGGATACGGGGAAGAACCTGAACGGTTTGTCAGAATCGTCGGTCTTCCCGGCGTGCGGTACCGGGAAATAGAGGCGGGAGAAGTAAAAACGGCAAAAAAGCCGTCGTATGTTTCAGACAAGCCCCTTCGCGTTATTTCCGTACTGGCGGGATTGGTTCTTTTTCTTGTCTTTCTTACCGGGGATTTGCTCAACGGCTCCGCTGCCACTCGACCGAAGCTATCTTCCCCATATTAACGCCCGAAAGGGTGTTCCCCTGATAAACCGCTTCCGTAAACACAACTATTCCCCGTAGAACCGCACCCTGTTCCGATAATTCAAGTTCCCAGCGCATCGGATCGGCTTTTTCGGCCAATTCCCTGGCGACCTCCTGGGGCAGGGGATGGTAAAAACGCTCGTTATTCGGGCTGTCCTGGACAACGGTAAGAATGTTATCCGTTATGGTATAGACAAGCCGCATTACCGCCCCGGAAGAAAAAAGAATCATCCCGGTTCCGTTCTGTTCCAGCCGTATCATCTGTATGGAGCCGCCGCTCTTCCAGGTACCTCGAACCAGATCGGCCCTGATCGGCTCCGGCGTCGTGGACGCGGCGGTTCTTTGATCCGGCGAAAACGCCCTGGACAGTACGGATCGGGCCCTGAGTACCAATTCGCTTGAACTCTTGAACGGATACGAAAAAGAATAACGTTCCCCGGAATTTTCGTTTGTTATTTCCAGATCCAGAAAACGGGAATTTTCATCCTGATGAAGCCGTCCCGCCACGGTGTATTGGGGACTTTGCAGAAGGGGGGCGTGGTCTTCCCCGAAATCCCCGGTTTCAACATCGAATACTCCGCCGCCGGTAATGCTGCCGATGTCCCTGATGTAGGAAAAAAAGACGGCTTCAATGTTTCTGGCTTCTTCTTCGCTGAAACCTTCGGTAACAAGCGGATATACGCGGATACGGGGCTTTTCCTGTGACATAATCAGGGAAGGCAGGAAGAGAAGAATTGCCGCCGCCGTTCTAAGCTTCTTCACCCTTCAATCATACTGCCATAATCCCCGCTCCGCAAGACTAAAAACCGCAGCCGGCGCGGGTAATCGCGGCGGCTACAGACGGCCCCGGAATTCCCTTGCAATTTCCCGCTTCACGTCCCGTTCCCGAATATCAGCCCGTTTGTCAAAGGATTTTTTTCCCTTGCACAGGCCAAGTTCCACCTTGACCCTGCCTTTTTTGAAGTAAAATGAAAGCGGAATAAGGGTATAGCCCTTTTCCTCCGTTTTTCGCGCTATCCGTTTGATTTCGTCCCGATGGAGGAGCAGTTTTTTTCTTCGGGCCGGATCGTGGTTAAATACCGACGAAAAGGGGTTTTCCGCCACTACAAGGGAACGGAGCCAGACTTCCCCGCCGGAAACCTCGGCCCAGGCGTCCGGAAAAGAGATTTTTCCGTCCCGAAACGATTTTACCTCGGTTCCCACAAGTTCTATCCCGCATTCGTAGCTGTCGTCCACGACATAGTCAAAACGGGCTTTGCGGTTTACGGCAATAACTTTAACGCCTTCCATGCGGACCTACGGCAGCGCCGGGCTTTTCGGCGTCAGGATCGGCCTAAAGCCCACAAACGGCGAAGAAGAATCGGGGGGAAGGGAAGCCCGGTCTCCCGGATTCACCGTTCCGGGCGGATTTATCCATGAGCCGCCCTTTACCGGATATTCCGGGGAACCGAGCCCGTTATCCGCGGAAGAACGGGGAAAGAAATCCAGCGGAGCGTAGGGATCGCCGCACCATTCCCAGAGCCCCCCGGAAAGGTTTACCGGCGTCTGGCGGCCCTCCGGAGAACCGGCAAAGTACAGCGCGGTATAGTTCCACTCGGATTCGGCGGGCAGCCTGATTTCCCAGCCGGACAGGGCGGGGGGAAGCCGCCCGCTCAGCCACCGGCAGTACGCCCGCGCCCCGTACCAGGAAACCTCCGGGACCGCCGGCGCGGGATAGGAAGCGTTTTCAGGCATACGGTACCCCGCCCATTCGGGGTTTTCTCCGGCGAAAGCGTCCCACGAGGAAGCCGGTACTTCGGTACGGGCGACAAGCATCGGGGGAATTTCCGTTTCCACGCCGCCTTTTTCAAAAAAACCGCCTGTTACGGGGATAAATTCCTGGCCGTTAAGGATAACCGGGGAAAGCGCCGGCGCTCTTGACGGAATTATCCGTATTGCCATCCCCGTTCCCTCATCTCCGTCGTCTCCGCCCTGCCGGGAAGGGCCGGAGAGGCCGGCAAGCCAGGCATTCAGCGGTTCTTCCGGCACATTCCCGGCGTAGGATACGGCTTCCCGGATTGAGCGGACAAGGGTAAGCGGCGAGGGGGAAAGACCTGAGTTGTCGACAAGAAACTTTGCCCGCGCGAGGTCCCTGGCCGCCGCCCTGGTCGAGGCGAAGCGCAGGGCCGACCTGAGAACGGCGTCCATTTCCCTTTTAAGCTCCGGATTGGCGGCGGCGGGCCCCGTCCGGTACGCCCCCTCGGAAAGGCTCAGGGGAATCTGTCTTGTTTCAGTGGGTTCCCCGGCAAAGGTCCACCAGGCGTAATCCGCCGCTTCTCCGGTAAGGGCCCCGACAGGATCGGAGGTTAAAAGGATCCCGTCGACGGGGATTTTTTTGGGGAAAAGGTTCGCGGCGAAAATCCCGCTGCCCACGTCAAGGGTAACGGTATAGCTTTCGAAACCCGGAAGGACCATCTCGACGGTCCTTGTTCCTTTAGGAAGGAATATTTCGCAGGGGCTTACACCCAGGGTAACGCCGTCAATACGGACCGCCGCTCCCGACGGTTCGGAAGAAATTATCCCGACACTGCCGGGATTCGAAAGGCCCGGATAAATCAGTATCAGAAAAACAACAAAAAGCGCCGCGATGCCGTAAATCACCGCCAGATAGTGGCCGGGGTTTATGCCTAAAATAACCGGAAGCTTGACCCTGTCTTCCGGGAGAATTTCGATTTTTTTTCGTCCAAACATAAACCAGAGTATAGAACGCCGGGGCGGTCTTGTTCAACGCCGCTTCATTATGGTATTTTCTTAAGATGACCGTCCATCCGTTTTTCAGGCGTCTTACCGGCGTTACAGAAGGCTTTCTTGCCCGGCGGAAAGCCGTGAAACGAATAAAAAAAGAAAGACAGCGGGCAAAAAACCCCATTGTCGACTGGATCGAGGCGTTTATCTGGGCCGCGGGCGTCGTACTGCTGATCAATCAATACCTTTTTCAGGCGTATCAGATCCCTTCCGGCTCAATGATTTCAACGCTCATGGAACAGGATCGTATTTTTGTCAACAAGCTGGTTTACGGCCCGGAACTGCTGCCCGGTCTGGGGAAGCTTCCGAGCCCCGTAAAACCGAAACGCGAAGACGTTATCATTTTTGAAAGCCCCGAATACGTTTCCCGGGGGCCGGTGTTCGACATCGCCCAGCGGATCCTCTATATGCTTACCCTTTCGTTTGTGGACATCGACCGGGACGATGCCGGGGCTCCCAAAGTGCATTTTCTCATCAAGCGGGCCGCGGGAATGGGCGGAGACCGCTTTGAGAGCCGGAACGGCGATCTGTACATCCGTTTTGCCGGGGAAACCCGCTGGGTAAAGGAATCGGATTACACGGCGGAACGGGGATTTACCCACGTTCTTTCAAGGCTGATACAGGAAGAGGAATATAAAAGCATGCAGGCCGCCGGCGAGGTTCTCGGTTACCGGAATCTGGCCGTGGAAGTGCCGGAAGACACGGCGGCGGCGGCCGCGGCGCTGGGCGGATATACGGACTTTTTCGCCATTCAGCGGGCAAGGCTGGGCGTTATCCGGGCGGCGAATCCCCACAGTGAAAACTATCGTGTCCGGGCCGCCGCTTTTGCCCAGGGTTGGTATGTTCCCGAAGGCAGGGTGCTTCCTCTGGGAGATAACCGGGACAATTCAAACGACGGCCGGTACTTCGGCCCGGTGAAGCTCTCGAAAGTTCTGGGAAGGGGATCGGTAATTTACTGGCCGCTGGGCCGGATGAGGTTTATTAAATGAACCTCGGGCCGGTTTCAGAATCCCGCGTTTTGGAACCGCATCATTCTCCTTCGGATAAAGGATTGGTATGGCAAACAGATGGCGTCAGTATTCCTATGTGGCTCAAAAAAGTTATCTGCGTAAAATCCGCGTAGGTCTGTTCTGGGTTTTTGTTTTTTTCGTGTTGTATACGCTGATAACCGGTCTTTTATTTTCAAACCGCGTGCTTGAAAACAGCGCGATGGAGCCCGGTTGTAAAGCCGGAGACCGGTTTATTTTTTTAAACTATGCCATCAACCACATGTTCCGCGACAAAACATCGTCCAGTCTGCCGTTCAGGCGCGGACAGATCGTTTTGGTAGACAGATCGGCCGCGTCCGGCGAAAAAAAAGGAATCGTCAAAACGGTTTTGGACGGCGTTGTGCGGTTTTGTACGCTTCAGCGGGTAAGCCTTTTTCCGAAGGAAGATACGATTTTTGTAAAACGGGTGATAGCCCTGCCGGGGGACACCGTTTCGCTTGACAATTTTGTCGTCCGGGTTAAACCCGCCGGGGAAAATTACGAATATACCGAGTCTGAACTTTCAGAGCGTGATTATGTTCCGGGAATCCCGCAGGTATCGCTTTTGTGGGACCGGTCCATACCGTTTTCTTCCTCTATGGAACAAATTACGCTGGAAGACGGCGAATGTTTTGTTCTTTCCGACGACAGAAGCAATACAAACGATTCCCGCAGCTGGGGGCCGGTGCCCGCTTCTTTCATCACCGGCAGGGCCGTTGTCCGTTATTGGCCGCCGGGCCGGATTGGGTTCCCGTAGGGTGGAAATTTCCCTGTATCTTCATATTCCCTTCTGTCTTTCAAAGTGCGATTACTGTGATTTTTACTCCGTTCCGCCGGGGGGATCTCTCGAACAGTGGCGGGATGAAGGCGCCCGTTTGTATGTAGACGCGCTGCTTGCGGAAACGGAACGGCGTTTTGCCGGGCTTGAGTATTCCGTTCCCACCCTGTATATAGGCGGCGGCACCCCGTCGCTGCTCGGCGCGGCGGGCATGGCCCGGCTTCTGGACGGACTGTCACCCAAAACGGGATCGTGCCGGGAAATCACCGTAGAAGCCAATCCCGAAACCGCCGATACGGCGTTTCTGAGGTCATGCGCCGATCACGGGGTGACCCGGCTCTCTCTGGGAGTGCAGAGTTTTTGCCCCGCGGCCCGGAAGGCCGCCGGACGGCGTGGCGAGCTTGTCCCGGAGCATCTTGACGCCGCCGCGAAAATTTTTGGCTCTTTCCTTTCCCTGGATCTGATAACCGGCCTTCCTTTCCAAGATGCCGCCTGTGTACTGGCCGACGTGGAACGGGCCCTTTCGTACAATCCCGGCCACATTTCCCTTTACAGCCTGACGGTGGAACAGGGAACCCCGCTGGCCGCCCGCCGCGCCGCTGAAGAACGGCCTGCGGCCGGGGATGACGATACACTGTGGCTCGCCGGCCGGGACGCCCTGATACGGGCCGGATACGAACAGTACGAAGTATCGAACTTTGCCCTGCCGGGCCGCCGCTGCGCCCACAATATACGGTACTGGCGCATGGAAAACTGGATCGGCGTCGGCCCGGCCGCGTCCGGCACAATGATTGACGGGCCGCTTGCCGAGGTCTCTTCGGCGGGGCTCACGCCGGACATCCCCGCCGGAAACGCTTCTCGCGGCCGGCGTACCGGCTACGCGGCCGATACGGAAGCGTTCCTCGCCGATCCTTCCGGCTGTATCACAGTTGAGGAGCTTGATACGCTTACGCTGATCAAGGAAAGCCTGCTTATGGGGTTCCGGTATTCGGAAGGGCCGGACAGAGAACTTTTCAGGCGGCGCTTCGGGCTTGACCTGGAAGCGGCCGTCCCCCGTACTCTGGAAAAGTGGCGGCAAATGGGCCTCACGCGGCCCGGCAAAACGGCGCTGAGCCCCCGGGGGATGCTTCTGCTTAACCGCTTTTTGCTGGACTGTTTTGAAGAACTATCCTCAGGGCCTTCTTTTACGCCAGATAATCCGAAAGCCGCCTGTATGTCCGGCTGACGGCATGTTTATGTTCCGCATCCACCTGTTCCCCCATCTCGTCGATAAGGGCTTCGAGACTTGCAAGGCTTTCGTTCAGCGCCGTATGAAAACCCCGGGAACAGCGGAAACGGTAACCGCCGTTTCCGTCCGTAAACAGGGCGATAAAGCCAAGCTCTTTGCCTCCGTTCCTGTCTTTGCCCGGTTTCTTTTTCCACAGGGAAGGACGCAGAACAAGGGGAAGGTTGTCAAGAAGACGGAGCAGACTGTCTTCCAGTGCCGAGTTAAACTGTTCTTTGGCCGGCCATGTTTGGGTGATGTCCGGCTCAAGTTCGGGAAGCAGGGTAAGGATAAGCGAAAGCTTTTCCCCGGCAAGCAGGGTGTATGTACCGTCCACGAGTATCGTACCCCGCACACCCCGGTACCGTTCAATGTCGGGGATCGCCCCTTCAAGCGCGTCTTTTACCGGTTCCAGTTTTTCCCAGGCAAGGCGCACGTGCTTTTTGCCCTTGATCGTTTCCACCGGAAATACTTCGCCGCCGATACGGACATTGTTGGTAAAGTCCCTGCCGTGAAGGCCGTGCCGCTTCATCCGCCCCGAAGTTTCTTCTTCCCCTTCGCTTCCTTTTTTCACAGGCCGTTTTCCGCCGAATTCGGCGGACAGTATGGGGCTTATCCGCTCCAGTGTTTCAAACGACAGCGGGCTTACCGACATGGCGTACATTTGGGTTGTCCTGACAATTTCGCCGGCCACAATGTACCTGGGCCCCAGAGTCCCGCCCTCCCGGTTACGGTTGAACATAACCGAACCGGGATGAATCATGATCCTGTCCGCCGTAAGGCTCCTGTATACTTCGCGGGCAATCCGTCCCGGTTTTGCGGAATCTTCCCGCATACAGACAAACTGGATAAGGCCCCGGCCGATACAGCAAAGGTAGTCTTCGGCGGCGCCGCCGGAAAGGACAGGTATGCGCATCGCCGAAACGATTTCTTCAAGCTGAATGACCACGTTGACAATTTCCGCCATTGCCCGTTCATCAAGATAATTTTTTTCGCAGAACTTCGCCTTGTTTTCCGCCGTCGTATAGGCACGGTATAATTTGAGGTATGAAACAAAATCTCCCAGAGGATCCCGGAAGTGGTGATGGGCTTTCCTCGCTTCAAGTTCTTCTCCGGGCGGAAGCACATACGGGCTTTGCGTGGAAAGGAACGCCGCGGCGATAACCGTTTCTTCGACCACCTGGGGATAACGGAGTATTGCCTCCACGATAATCCGGGATTGGCGGGGGGCCAGGGGAAACTCGGTCATCATTTTTCCCACTTTTGAAAGGCTTAAATCCTTTTCAAGAGCGTCAAGAAGGTTCAGCGTTTCAACTGCCGCGGCAATCCCCTCCCGCCCCGGCGGTGAAATAAAGTCAAATTCTTCGTAGTCGGTTATTCCCAAATCCGCCATACGCAGTACCACCTCCGAGAGGTCCGTGCGGTAAATTTCCTCGGTGGTAAAAAGCGGCCTGTTCCCAAAGTCCTTGCGGGCGTAAAGGCGGTAGCAGATTCCCGGCTGCGTACGGCCGGCCCGGCCTTTACGCTGATTCGCCGACGCCTGCGATACGGGCGCTTCCACGAGACTTGCGGTATAGCTGCGGGGATTGTAATAGTTGAGCTTCGAAAGCCCACAGTCAATCACGGACGTTATCCCGTCTATGGTAACGGAGGTTTCCGCCATGTTTGTGGAAATGATAACTTTTGTTTTTCCCTGTGGAGCTTTTTCAAATACCCGTTCCTGTTCTTCCTTGCCGAGCCTTCCGTACAAAGGCAGAATATGAAGGTACCTGCCCGCCTGGGAGAGGGCCAGGCGGTTCATGCAGGTTTTGATAATTTTTTCGCCGGGAAGGAAAATTAAAATATCTCCCCGCGTTTTTTCGCTGACAACCCTTTCGACAATGGTGTCAATTTTATACAGCAGCGCCTCTTCGGCAAGATTCCCCGACCCGCCGTCCCGACGCCCCTTGTCGCGGCCCCGCATTCCGCCGCCGGCCCCGTTACCGGCAGCGCCGCCGGGGCGCGCATCCGGCGCCAAAGCGGGCGGGTCGTAGACGAGCGTTACCGGGAACGTCTGGGCGTCTATTTTTACCACGGGGCATTCGCCAAAGTATTCGGAAAAGACTTCGGCGTTTATTGTGGCGGAAGAAACAATCACCTTAAATTCTTTTCGTTCCTCAAGCACCCGTTTAAGCAGACCCAGGATAAAGTCTATGTTAAGGCTCCGTTCGTGGGCTTCGTCGATAACAAGGACCCCGTATTTTGAAAGCCAGGGATCAAGCTTCATTTCCTGGAGCAGAATGCCGTCGGTCATGATTTTTATTTTTGTGGCGGACCCGGTTTTATCCTCAAAACGCATCTTGTATCCCACGGGGGATCCCGCTTCCCCGCTTCCCGCGAATCCGAACTGCCGGGCGATAAAGTCCGAAACGGAAAGCGCCGCGATACGTCTGGGCTGGGTAACCCCGATGATCCCGTTTTCGCAAAAACCCGCGTCGAGCAGTATTACGGGAAGCTGGGTTGTTTTCCCGGAACCCGTGGGGCTTTCCACCACAATTACCTGGCTTTGCCCAAGCGCCGCGAGAATAAGGTCTTTGTGCTGATACACCGGGAGTTGGAGATAATTCATGGGGCATTATACCACAGGGGCGCTCTTTTACATAGTGCGCGCAGCTTCCCGAAATACGGTAAGGCGGACTGGTAAAACCGCGCCGTGTGGTTTACTGTATGTGTAACAGATTCAGGGAGTATGATGATGAAAACACGCATTGCCGTTCTGTTTTTTCTCGCGGTGTCACCGTGCGTCGTCCTTTTCGCCCAGCCGCCTGACCGGGCTGACTTTCGGATTACAAACGGCGTACTGGTAGAATACACGGGCAACAAAACAACGCTGGTTATTCCCGCCGATTGGGGAATAATCGCGATAGGTGAGTGGGCTTTTATTGAGTGCCGCGATCTTGTCACACTAAGCCTGCCCGCCGGCATTACCAATATCGGAAACAGTGCCTTCTCCGGCTGTGACAGCCTTGTTTCGATAAGCCTACCTGCTGGCGTTACCAGCATTGGAGATGGGGCCTTTTACGACTGTTACAGCCTTGCTTCGATAAGCCTGCCCGCTGGCATTACCAATGTCGGAAACAGTGCCTTCTCCGGCTGTGACAGCCTTGTTTCGATAAGCCTACCTGCTGGCGTTACCAGCATTGGAGACGGGGCCTTTTACAACTGTTACAGCCTTACTTCGATAAGCCTGCCCGCTAGTGTTACCGGTATTGGAAGTGGCGTTTTTGAGAAGTGTACCAGCCTGACACGTATTACCATTGACCCACGCAATAAGTTCTATGCAAGTCGTGACGGGGTATTGTACAACAAAACTGAAACCGTGCTTGTTCAATATCCTGCCGGAAGAGAGGAAATTCGATATTCTATACCCGCTGGAGTTACCAGCATTGGGAGCGCGGCCTTTTCCGACTGTTCCGGCCTTACGTCAATAAGCCTGCCCGCCGGCGTTACCAGCATCGGAGACAGTGCCTTTTCCCTCTGCTCCGGCCTTACGTCGATAAGCCTGCCTGCCGGCGTTACCAGCATCGGAGACTGGGCTTTTTATAAGTGTGGCAGCCTTACTTCGATAAGCCTGCCAGCCAGTGTTACCAGCATTGGAGACAGTGCCTTTTCCGACTGTTCCGGCCTTACGTCGATAAGCCTGTCCACTGGTGTCACCAGCATTGGAGACTGGGCTTTTTCCGGCTGCTCCAGCCTTACTTCGATAAGTCTGCCAGCCAGCGTTACCAGCATTGGGCGCGAGGCCTTTTCCTACTGCAACCGTCTTACTTCGATAAGCCTGCCAGCCAGCGTTACCAGCATTGGGAGTGGGGCCTTTTTCCTATTGCAGCCGTCTTACTTCGATAAGCCTGCCCGCCAGTGTTACCAGCATTGGGAGTGGACCCTTTGATGTCTGTACCAGTCTGACGTGTATTACCGTTGATTTGAACAATAAATTTTACGCAAGCCGTGACGGGGTATTGTATAACAAAACCGGAACTACACTTATTCAATATCCCGCAGGAAGAAAGGAAACTCGATATTTCATACCCACCAACGTTACCGGCATTGGAGAAGGGGCTTTTTCCGGCTGCTCCAGCCTTACTTCGATAACCCTGCCAGCCAGCGTTACCAGCATTAGAAACTCGGCGTTTTTCGGCTGTTCAAGCCTTACTTCGATAAGCCTGCCTTCCAACGTGAATCTGGCGGATGATTCCTTCGGTTATGACCGTGCCCTTGTTAATACTATAACGACAACGGCAGAAAGGCCGGGGTATATACCTGGAATAATGGGGAGTTGAGTTACAGTCCGCTGTAGGGATTGGCAAGAAAACGATCTAACATGAAGCTTCCCGGGCTTTTGTCCGCAGGGTAACGCTGATTAACTTGACGCTAATCAGCGTTACCCTTGACATTTTCCCATTATACGGTAAAATTATCTTTATATTGACGATTTTAATATAAATTTCGTCATTTCATTGACGATTTTTACGAATTTACGGTTATTTTAGCGGAAACAGGGGCTATGGCGGAAATACAGAGGATTCTTGGCAAACGGATTTTAGACAGACTCAAGCCGGGCAAAGCCGCGCTGATCTTCGGCGCCAGGCGGGTTGGGAAGACGGTTCTTATCCGGCAGCTGTTGAAAAAGTGGCGGGGCAGGGCGCTTGTGCTTAACGGGGAAGATTACGATACCCAGGCGCTGCTGGAACATGCCTCGGCGGCCAATTACCGGCGGCTTCTGGAGGGGGCAAATCTTCTGGCTTTGGACGAAGCCCAGGCCGTTGCGAATATCGGACAAAAGCTCAAACTTATGCTTGATGAAATCCCCGGCCTTTCTGTTATCGCCAGCGGATCATCTTCATTCGATCT
>JAIRWM010000111.1 GCA_031268975.1 Treponema sp.
ATAGTTCAACCTCTTTTGACGATCTTTTTACGGCACTACAATAATCTTTAAGAATTTCTATCCCTATTGAGTTTCTTCTTAATTTTTGAGCTGCAAATACTGTTGTTCCCGATCCCATAAACGGATCCATTACGGTATCATTCTCTTGTGTGAAAAGCTTAATAAACCAACTTGGCAGTTCTTCGGGAAATGCCGCACTATGATTTTTATTCGCAAGTGGGTTTAATACCCCGCCCCTCCGGGGCGTTTTTGGCTAGCTAAAATATTGGTTTATGAGGGTATTAAACCCACATAAAATCCATACCTTGCAGAACGACGATACCTCGTGGCTCTGCCGCGAGGTTCGTCATTGCCGCATTCCGTGGCTAAATGAAGAACATTGGTTGGATATGCCAATTCTCTGCCAATCCAGTTTGAAATATTTTTTCCAAAACCGCTGCCGACTTTTGAATTATCACGAATTCTATCGGTCTCGCTTAAATTACGCAAGCGGGATTTTGCCCAATCTCCCATTGGAACCATGACCGATTCCTGGTACATCTTAAATTGTTTGGTTTTATTAAATTGTAATAACCGTTCCCATGCGTCCCTAAAACGGTTTGGCCATTTTCCGGGGTAGCAATTTTTTTTGTGCCATATAAATTCCTCTGTCCATAACCATCCCTGCTTCTTCATTTCCAATATTAGTTCAATAACATAAGTACTTCTTTCACCATTTGACACCCGTTCTTTGATATTTAAAATAAACGTCCCGCTTGGTTTTAATACACGTAATAATTCTTGAGATATTGGCAGAAACCATTCCACATATTCATTTACGTGAATTCCCCCGTAGGTATCTTTTCTTTGATCGGCATAAGGCGGGGAAGTTACAACTAAGTCAACGGAATTATCTTTTATGCCCTGAAGAACAACACCTGCATCGCCTTGATAAATATCCGTCCGAATTTCCACTTCCCCAACGTATTGTATTTCTTGGATGCTGTCAAGATATTGGTTTGGGTCATTTTGCGAATGCGCCTCCACAGAGCGGAGCGTGAACCGGAGGTTCGGCGGGGTATTAAACCAGACTTTCGAATAAATCGGCGCTTTCCCTGAGAAAAAGCTTTTCAGGGAAAGGAAAATGTTGTACAATGGCCTGAAACGTCAAACAGGGAAGTATGTCCGGAAAAACCAGTTTTATACTCGGATATCATGATCATCTTCCGGCAGGGTCGAAAGATGGCGAATTCGAGGAGATTTACAGTTCAAGGCTTAAGCCGCTTGTCACTCTGCTGAACAGCTGCCCCCGTATACCCGCGGCGCTGCATCTTTCCGGCCCGCTTCTGGAACGGCTCAAGCAAAAAAGGCCGGAATTTTTCCTCCTTATAGGTGATCTTGTTGCCCGCAAACAGATAGAGCTTCTTGGCGGCGGCTTTTACGAGCCGCTTTTGCCGCTTTTGCCGCTTGCCGACAAAATAGGCCAGGTGGAACTGCTTACAACGTATATCCGCCAGCATTTCGGGAAAAAGCCGCAGGGCTGTTATCTGCCGTTCGGCGCCTGGGAACAGTCGCTGACGGGGGTACTTTCTTCCTGCGGCATGGCCTATACGTTTCTCGGCGAAGACCAGTTCAGGGCGTCGGGGATTGAGGGTGACGAGATACATTCGCCCTGGATTACCGAAGACCAGGGAAAACTTATCACGGTGTTTCCGGTTGCAAACTCTCTGGAGGACGCGGTCCTGCCGGCGTCTTCTTCTTTTGCGGGCTCTGAAACAGACGGGCCCCTTGTTACGGTTTTTCCCCGTTTTTCCGGGAACGGCGCGGAAAATTCAATTATCCGGTTTTTCGAAAAACTCACCGGACGCATTGAAGAAAAAAAGCTTGAACTGACTCTTCCGGGAAAAGTTATCAAGAGTTTCGGCCCGCTGAAACGGGCGTATTTCCCCAGCTCGGCGGACAGCGAGTTTATGAGCCTTGTCGCC
This sequence comes from Treponema sp., assembly GCA_031268975.1. Classification (GTDB taxonomy): domain Bacteria; phylum Spirochaetota; class Spirochaetia; order Treponematales; family Breznakiellaceae; genus JAIROH01. The sequence continues at coordinate 1,965 of JAIRWM010000111.1, forward strand.
GACGGAAGAAAACGATCCTGCCTTCAGCCCCGGCGTTTTTTGGTAAGCTGCCCGGAAGCGAACAATCTTTATTCAAAGATGTATTTTACCCATACCCTGATCAACCAGCTTCGCGGCGACAAGGCCCGTAAAAAAGCCGCCAGGGAAGAGCTGTGGAAAGCCCAGGGCACGGATACATTTTGCCGTACCGGCGGCACGGATATAACCTGTTCCTCCGTGCGGAAGCATGCGTACAAGGCCCTTATCACCGCCGAGCGCATCACCAGGGAAAACAGGAATTTTACCCCGTCGCTTCTTACGTTCGATTTTGATCTGGACGGAGAGGCGGAATACCTGTTCCAGGATAAAAACATCAACTGCTATGTCAAGGCGCGGGGCGCTTCTGTTTTTGAGCTTGATTACCTTCCGAAAGGCTGGAATTATCTGGATACATTTTCTCTTCACGGCAAGTTTCGCCGTTGTGCCTTTATGGACCGGATCCTCGGAAGCGGAATTTCCACGGCGACGCTGGAGGCCCTGGCCTGCGGAACAGCGGCCGGGAACGCCGGGCGCTTCTGCGGAACAGAACTTTACACGGCCGCTGTCGATCGGCAGCACGGAAAAGTCCTGTTCCGGCTTCCCGCAAGGGATGCCGCACTTCCCGCAAGGGAAGCCGCGCTTCCCGCAAGGGATGCCGCGCTTCCCGCAAGGGAAGCCGCGCGGGAAAAGCCGTTTGGCCATATTGAAGTGGAAAAAAGCTATCAGCTTGAAAAGAATGTCATTATCCTTTCATATACCCTTACAAACAACGGCGAAACAGAAACGGATTTTTGCTTTACATCCCAGTTTGATCTTTCGTTTGCCGATCCGGGGCATTTTTTCATATACCCGGTTTCCGCCGCCGCAGACCCCGGGGGAGGGGACGGTCCCGCTTCCGGCGGACTGTCCCTGTCGAAAACCGAAGCTTCCGCCAAAGGCATAAACGCCGTTGAAGCCCTGGATACAAAGAACAATTCCATCATCACCTTTTCTTCCGAAGAGCCCTTTGATCTGTACCTTTTCCGGAATCCCGCGCCGGACGCGTCCGGGGACGCGTCTGGAGACTCGCCCGGAACTGCCGCATACCAGTCAAGCTGTTTTGTCCCGCTGTTCCGCCCGGCTATCGCCCCCGGAAAATCCTGGTCGACGGTTTTGCGGCTTTCTGTTTCCCTGGCGAAAAGTTCCCAGAAAAAGCCGTGACTATACGAGACAGGTTCTTTTTACTATAGTGATTTTATGAAACGAAGACTTATCACATCCGCGCTTCCCTATGTAAACAATGTGCCTCATCTGGGTAACCTGATTCAGGTGCTGTCCGCGGATGTCTTTGCCCGCTTTTGCCGGCTCCGGGGCCGCGAGACCCTGTATATCTGCGGCACAGACGAATACGGTACCGCCACGGAAACAAGGGCGGCGGAAGAAGGGAAAAGCCCCAGGGAACTGTGCGACTATTACCATACAGTACACTCAGGGATTTATTCCTGGTTCAATATCAGCTTTGATAAATTCGGCCGTACTTCAACGCCCATTCAGACCGAGGTAACCCAGGGCCTGTACAAATGTCTGGAAAAAAACGGCTACATTTCCGAAAAAACCATAGAACAGCTTTTCTGCGGAAGCTGCGGACGCTTTCTTGCCGACCGGTATGTCCGCGGAACCTGCCCGCACTGCGGTTACACGGAAGCCAGGGGCGATCAGTGTGAATCCTGCGGCAAACTGCTGGATCCGACGGATCTAAAAGACAGCCATTGTTCAAGCTGCGGCGCGTCTCCGGCCGTGGAAAAGACAAATCATCTTTATATAGAACTTCCCAGAATAAAAGAAAAGCTTGAAGCGTGGATACAAAAAGCGTCGGTACGGGGCGCCTGGGCGAACAACGCCGTACAGATGACCGCCGCCTGGATACGGGACGGATTAAAGGAACGGGCCATCACCAGGGATTTAAAATGGGGCATTCCCGTTCCCCGGCCGGGCTATGAGAACAAGGTTTTTTATGTATGGTTCGACGCTCCCATCGGCTATATTTCCATAACCGGCTGCCTTGCCGAAGACAACGGAAAAGACTGGAAGAGCTTTGTAGAATACTGGTGGAAGAGCCCGGAAGAAACGGAACTGTTCCAGTTTATCGGCAAAGACAACATTCCCTTTCATACCGTTATTTTTCCGTCGACCCTTTTGGGAAGCGGGGAAAACTGGACCATGCTCCACCACATGTCCAGCTCCGAATACCTTAACTATGAAAGCGGAAAGTTTTCAAAAACACGGGGCATCGGCGTCTTTGGTACGGACGTTATGGAAACAGGCATTCCCGCCGACGTCTGGCGCTTTTTTATTTTTTACAACCGCCCCGAAAAAGCCGACGCCCTTTTTGCCTGGAAAGATTTTCAGGAAAAGGTCAACGGAGAGCTTATCGGCAACCTGGGAAACCTCGTAAACAGAACCCTTTCCTTTGTAAGCCGTTATTACGGCGGGAAAATTCCCGGAGAGGACGTTCCGCAGGCCCTCCGGGAAACAGCCGCGGATTACGAAAAGCGGATTACCGAAAAGCTTGAAGGGGCGGAACTGCGGGACGCTTTCAGGCTGATTTTTGAGCTTTCCTCGTTTGCCAATAAAACATTCCAGGACTGCGAACCCTGGAAACTCCGCACCGCCGATCCCCCCCAGGCGGCGGCGGTTATCCGCGGCCTTTGCTGTGTGGTAAAAGATCTTGCGATCCTTATCGGCCCGTACCTGCCTGCTTCCGCGGAAAAAATCGCCTCGTTTTTCGGCCTCCGTTTCGCGGCAGGCGGCGTTTCTCCATCCGCGGCGCCCGCCGCCGCCGCGGCCGGCGGAAAAAGTCTTGGATGGGACGATCTGGGTAAAACCGGCGGCCTTTCGCAAGTGGTAAAAAGCGAAGTCCTCTTTGCGAAACTCGAGGACGAAAAGATCGACAGACTGCGGGAACAGTATTCCGGGAGCCAGAAAGACCGCGCCCCGAAAGCGGACAAGGCGGCCGCCGGAGCTCCCGCAGCGGCCGCCGGGAATCCCGTGAAAGCCGCCGGGGAACCGGGGCCGGTTCCCCTGTTCGGGAAAACCCTGGATCTGCGTGTCGCGGAGATCGTCAAGGTGGAGCGGCATCCCAACGCGGAAAAGCTGTACATCGAAACCCTGGACATAGCCGGGGAACAGCGGGTAATTGTTTCCGGCATTGTCCCCTTTTACAGGGAAGATGAACTTTTGGGAAAACACATAATCGTCGCCTATAACCTGAAAGCCGCGAAGCTGCGCGGAGTGGAAAGCAGGGGCATGCTCCTTGCCGCCGAAGATCACGGCGGCAGCGGAGCTGACGGCGGCAGCAGAGCTGACGGGGAAAGCGGCGAGATGCGGTGCGAAGTGCTGGACGCTTCCGGCGTTCCCTCCGGGACCCGGGTTGTTCTTGACGGGGAGGAGGCCCCGGACAGTCCGGAGGAAATCACCATAGATACGTTTTTTTCCGTACCGATACGGGTAGTCGGCGGCGTGGTAACGTCGGGCGGAAAAGCGCTGACCCTTGACGGAAAGCCGCTGCGGACGTCCGTGGTAACAGACGCGGAGGTCCATTGATCCTCCGTTCCCTTGAAAAAGCGGATCCCCTCGTGTGCCGGGACGCCGCGTCGTTTCTGCAATCCTGTTTTTGGGGCAGCTTCAAGGCCCGCTTCGGCTGGAAAGTCTTTGCTTTTTTGGCGGCCTGGACCCCCCCGCCTCAGGCAGGAGAACCCGCGGAGCCCGCCCGGGTTTTGCCGCTGTTGGTCCTGTACCGCCGCCTTGGCCCCGCCGCCTTCGCCTACGTACCCTGGGGTCCGGAACTGCCGCCTCCTTCCGGCCCGCCCCCCCAGGCGGAAGCCGCCGGGGAATACCGGACCGCGGCGCTGGAAGAACTGGCCCCTGCCCTTGGAAAAGCGCTCCCGCCGGACACCGCCTTTATCCGCTTTGACCTTCCCTGGCCCTCGGCGGACGCCGACGTTTCCCGGAACAATCCCCGCCTCTTTGGCAAAACCCTCCGCCGCGCCGCCGCCGATGTGCAGCCCCCCGACACCGTTATCGTCGATCTTTCAGGCAGCGAACAGGAACTGCTGGCCCGGATGAAAAGCAAATGGCGGTACAACATCGGCCTTGCCGAAAAAAAAGCCGTAAAAGTCCGCCAGGGGGGGCCGGAAGAACTCCCCTCGTTTTACCGCCTGTACCGGGAAACAGCCGGACGCGACGGCATCGCGATACACGGAATGGGCTATTACCAAACCCTGTTTGAACTTGCCGCCGGCGGCGAAGAGGGCGTCAGACTGTATCTGGCAAGCCACGACGGCGAAGACATCGCCGGCATTATCACCCTGTTCAGAAAGGAAGAAGCCGTGTACCTGTACGGCGCTTCGGCAAACCACAAACGCAGCCTCATGGCCCCCTACGCCCTCCAGTGGCAGGCCATCCGGGACGCCAAAGCCGCCGGCTGCGCCTTTTACGACCTGTACGGCATACCCCCAAATGACGACCCCGATCATCCCATGGCGGGCCTTTTCCGCTTTAAAACCGGTTTTGGAGGAACGATTATTCACCGCCCCGGCTCCTGGGATTACGCCCGCAAACCCGTCGTTACCGCCCTGTACCACGCTCTCGAAGCCGGACGGAAAAAACTCCGCGACCTCAAAAAACGCAGGAAAAAGCGCCCCCGCCAAGTAAACGCGCGCGAAACGGTGAGCGCGGCTCCCGGCAACGGTAGCACGGCGTAGGCCCAGTGATGGTCACGCTTCCCGGTAAGGCCAAAGGGCCGCCGCCCAGAAACCGCGCGCGAAACGGTGAGCGCGTCTTTCGGCAACGGCAGCACGGCGTAGGCCCAGTGATGGTCACACTTCCCGGTAAGGCCAAAGGGCCGCCGCCCTAAATTTGACCCATAGAAAAAAGAAAGAATTTTTAACCACAAAGCCGTCCTTTGGACGGCCGGACACCAAGGACACAAAGGGGAAGAAGGAAAGCCAAAGGACGATAGGCCCGTTCGGGGGCTTTTTCGGGGCCGGGAACAACTTCCCGACGACTGGGAAGTACTTCCGGATGATTGAGAAGTACTTCCGGATGACCGGGAAGTACTTCCGGATGACTGGGAAGTACTTCCGGATGACTGGGAAGTACTTCCGGACGACTGGGAAGTACATGGGAGCGGCATAAAACTGCTGGAATGGGCGCGGTACGGCCTTGAAACGGCGCGAAAATACCGCGAATGAACCTCCCTTCTCCTCCGGCTAAACTTGACCGGCAGAAATAAAAAGAATTGTAACCACCAAGCCGTCCAGGGACGGCGGGACACCAAGTACACAAAGGCTCCACAGGCGTTTGGCGGCCGGGGGGCGGCCCGCGGCAATCGGGGGTGTTCTCCCCGTGATCGGCAGAGCTCTCTTTTTGATCGGCAGAGCTCTCCTTTTGATCGGCAGAGCTCTCCTTTTCACCGGCAGAGCTCTCCTTTTCATCGGGAGAGCTCTCCTTTTTGTCGGCAGAGATCTCCTTTTTGTCGGCAGAGCTCTCTTTTTGATCGGCAGAGCTCTCCTTTTTATCGGCAGAGCTCTCTTTTTTATCGGCAGAGCTCTCTTTTTTATCGGCAGAGCTCTCTTTTTTGTCCATTGCCTCCTGTTCCTGCCTAATCATCCTTCTTTCTTTCTTCGTGTTCTTCGTGCCCCGCCGTCCCTGGACGGCTTCGTGGTGGAATTCTTCATGGTGGAATTCTTCCTGAAAAGAACTAACCACACTTTGTTGCCGGTCAAGTTTAGCCTGAAGGGCGGGGTATCAAACCCCGCCGCCAATGAACCTCCCCGCCAAAACAGCCGATAATCTAACGTCTGTCCAAAGAAAATCGGCCGCGAGGGCGGCCGGGATAGGTTTTTTCGTCCAAATTCTGGTATAATTACGATAACGATAAGCGGGAATTGGTACGATGGGATGCACATTGAGGGATACACGTTGAAACATAAACGGCTTTTGCTGACCGGAATCCTCGTTTTTTGCGCCGCGCTGGTGTGGGGGGCGGATTATGAGTGGATTGGAGTTACCAACACTACTTGGGCTACTTCGACAAACTGGGCTGGAGGGGTCGCCCCTGTCTTACCGATAGGGTCGGGCAATAAACTTAAAATAAATCCGGGTACCCATGATCCGCCCGCCTTAACCGGCCCGTTAATCGTCGATGAATTGGAGGTAACCGCCGGTATTCTGGATTTAGGCGGCCAAACGGTTACGGTTTCCGGCGACGTAACGGGAGCGGGAACCATAGCCGGAGCGGGCGCGGACATAAGCGTGAACGGCGACTGGGATGTAACGACCGTAACGGGCGCTCCTGATATAACATTCACCGGGGCAGGAACCATTACCTCAAATGGGCAGACTTTTGGAGACATATCCGTTTCCGGTACTTATACGGTAAGCGGGGATCTCATTTCCGGCGGGAGCCTTGATGCGTCCGGCGGCAATTTAACCCTGGACACAACAACAGGAAACAGTATAACAGGATCTGTAAGCAATGGAACTATCACCGTCTCAGGCGCTACTTCGGTGACGGTTGGCAGCGGCTGGAACAGCGCCATATTGGGAACCGCCCTTACTGCGGAGTTTACCGGAAGCGGTACGATAAGTCCGACAGGCGGCTCATTTAATACAGTTACGATAAACGCAAGCGGCGCCTATAGCGGCCCGTTTACGGTGACTACGGAATTGATAGTTTCCGGGGGAAGTTATACATCCCCCGCTTCCCGTACGTTTCCCAAGGTAACGGTAAGCGGCGGAACCTTTACACCCGGCAGCGGCAACACCGTTTCAGGTGTTTTGTCCGTAAGCTCCGGAGCTCTGGCCCTGGGGGCTAACACGCTTTCAGCCGGTTCTTTTACCGGCGGCGGCGGGTCGATTTCTTCTTCGGGCGGCACGATAACTGTTACCGGGGGGGATTTTACCACGGGAACCACCGTTCTTTCCGGCAGCGGTATCGCCATTTCCGCCAACGGCGGTATCGCTGTTTCCGGCGCGACAATTTCCGGTACGGTGAGCCTTGCAAACGCCGCGTCCGGGAATATTGGTTTTGCGACAACCGGGGCTCCCTTGAACATAGCTCCGCTTTCAGGGACAACTTCCGGTAATGTTACTGTTTCCACCGGCGGTACGCTCGCCGTTCCGTCGTTCACCACCACAGGCGATGTTTCCTTAACCGGTTCAACGGTAACCCCCGGCGGTTTGAGCTGTGCCGATCTTACCATAACCGGTGACGCTGCCATCAACGTGGCGGTGACTGCCGGCAGTGTCAGCGTGTCGGGTTCGGCAACGGTCGCCGCGGCGGTAACAATAAGCGGAGCGGGAGCGCAGAGCTACGGTTCCCTGACGCTGAATACCGGCGCTCTAGTGGCGGTCGCTTCCGGCGGCATGGCGGTAACCGGCAGCGTAACGATAAATGACGGTTCACTTGACGGAAGCGCCGGGCCCATAACGGTAGGCGGAAACTGGGCAAACCCCGGCGGAACCTGGACTCCCGGCGGGGGGAAAGTAACCATGACCGGGGCCGGGGGCGGAACCGGCATAAATCCGGGGACGGGTTTTGGGGAACTGGAGATCAGCGGCGGCGCGTACGTGGTAACAGGAGCCCTTGGCACAAGCAGTAGTAATTTAACGGTAAGCGGCGGAAGCCTTACCCTTGGCGGGGCAAGCACGGTAGACGGGAATGTAATTATCAGCGGCGGAACTTTAAACGGCGGGAGTTATACACTGGAGGTTGTCGGAAACTGGACAAACACCGGAACCTTTACCGCCGGTACCGGTACAGTGGAATTTACCGGAGGCGGGACACACGATATTACAGGAAACACCACTTTCAATGTTCTGAGCTGTACTGCCGGGGGATCGACACTGCAGTTTGCAGGCGGTTCGACGCAGACGGCGGCGACCTGTATCATTACCGGAGGGACAGGTGTCAACCGCATCACCTTAACGCGAATCAGCGGAGCAAACTGGACGCTGTCCGCCACAAGTCTTTCCATTACGTACTGCGATATCAGTTATGGGAATTCCGCTTCGTATGTGGGCTGGACAAAAAGTACAACCGTATCCCCCTATAACAACGAAGGAACTCTAGACACCACAAGTAATTTTTTCAGTACATTTACCTGGTCGACGGCCGCGTCCGGCACAAGCTGGACTACCGATGCAAACTGGGCCGGCGGCATCGCCCCGCCCGTTAGTTCCACCACCACCGTTATTACCATTCCGGCCGGGGCTTCCAATTATCCTGTACTTGCCGCGGCTACGACTGTCGGCGAAGTAACGATTGCCTCTGGCGCGACACTTGATCTTGCCGGGGAGGATTTTACGGCGGGAACGGTGCACAATTCCGGGATACTGCGGCTTCACGGAACCCAGGCGGTGATGAGCGTAACGGCAAAAGACAACCAACCCCTCAGTACCGTGGAATATTACGGAGCCGCGACGGGGGCCTCGGAAATGTACGGGGCTTCCTATCGAACTCTTTTGATAAGTAAAACAGGCGGCACATGGGCGGCAGGCACAGGTACGGCAATCACGGCGAATGCCGTTAATAATCCGATTACCGCCAATGGCGTTGCAATTACCCTTTCCCGTGGTATAACGGCGACACCGGGAAGCGTTACCCTTAGCGGGCCTGTTACCCTTGGCGCGCCGGCGCTAACGATTTCCGGCGCGGGGGTGACGCTGAACGGCACCGTTAACGGCGCTTACGGCTTAACGGTAGATGCCGGAGCCGGGGCGGCTGTTTTGGGCGGCGTTATCGGTACAACTCCGTTGACTTCGCTGGCGGTAACGGGCGCTTCCATAAACATAAATACAACCGGTATCACAACCAGCGGCGCCCAGACCTACAACGGCCCGGTAACCCTGGGCGCGACAGCAGTGCTTGCATCCACCGGAAGCGGCGCGATAACGCTGGGCGCGGTAGACGCCGCAACCGCGGGCGGCGAAGGTCTCACCCTCACCACGGGAGGGACGGCAGTCCTCGGTACGGCTGGGGGAAATATCGCGCTTGCTTCGCTGGCTGTTAACTCCAATGGAGTAACGCTGTCGAGCAGCACGGCCATTGTAACATCTTCAACGGGAACGGTGTTACTGAATATCGCAAGCGGATCAGTAAACGGAAGCGCTACAGAGATAACGACCGGAACCCTGACCCTGAACGGCGGTTCAACCTTTGTGCTGACCAATGCGGGAAATGATATAACTACCCTTGCAAGCGGTGCGACAAATCCGACAACCATAAGCTACACCGACAGCGGTACAGGCGGCTTTACTATCGGCAACGTAAGCAGCAACTTATCGGCGACAACCATCAACCTTGTTGCGGGCGGCCCTGTGGGGCAGTTTAGCGGCAGTACCATCAGCGCGACGACCCTGAATCTGGGCGGGAGCGGGGCCGCCTACACGCTGGCCAACGCGAACAATAATGTTTCGACGCTTACGACCGACGGTACAACGCCAACCGCCATAAGCTACACCGATACGGACGGCTTTACCATCGGCAACACCGGCAACAACTACCTGTCGGCGGCGGCCACCATCAATCTTGTCGCGGGCGGCACGGTAAACCAGAACGATACCGCTACCACCATCAGCGCGGGTACCCTGACCCTGAGCGGGAACACGACTTTTACGCTGACCGGCACGAATGATGTAGACACCCTTGTAACGATAACGCCTAACCCCGCTTCGATAAGTTTTACGGACAGCGATGGCATAGCCCTGGGGCCGATAAACGCCGCCTCTTTAACGGTGAGCGCCGGGGGAGCGGTAACCCACACCGGCGCTATAACTTCCGGCACGTTAGCAGACATAACCACTTCCACAGGCGGGATAGACCTTGACGACTTTACGAACGCGATAAGCGGAACCTTTAACGCGAGTACGGGGACAAGCAACACAGCCATAACGTTCAGTAACAACGCGGGCTA
>JAIRWM010000147.1 GCA_031268975.1 Treponema sp.
TGTAAAAAATGGCTTAAAGAAAAAAGTCAACAATATAAAATGGAAACAAAGATTGTTGAAATAAAGGCGGAAGAAAACGGGAATATAAAAGTTTCAACATTAGTGAATGTTAATTCTTCACCGGATAATTTTCCATTTGACTATTTTTTTACTGTTGAAAATGAAAAAATAAAAGCAGTAAAAATAATCTATACAGGAAAATAAAAAGCAGTACGCACGCCGTCCATGGCGTGCGCTTCGTAAAGGGTTTTTACTTCGCATAACAGGACTGTATATGCTTCACTCGCCGTTGGCGGGCTCGGACTACGAACAGCCGGAACGTTATGCGAAGTATTTTTGCCCTTTTACGAATTTTTTTCCATTGACATTATTCAGATGGTTAATATACAATAGCATACTATAGGGGAGTTGTATATGAAAATGCTCAATGTACGTCAGAGAAACTTCTTTATGAATATTATGAAGTTTTGCATCGTCCAAAATTTCCCATATACAAAGATTTTCTAATAACAGGGAATACAAATGATTTTACATTTTCTCAATACAAGAAAACAAAAATTGTAACATCTAAAGAATATTGGGATAATTGAGGCAGTTCCAAACTGTCAGATTTTGGAACTGCACCCTATAAAAACCGCAGTTTTGCAGCCCCCGACCCGAAGGTTCGTTAGGCGAAAAACTGCAAGAGCCGGTTACAAAATAACCAATTTTGGAATCGGCTCAATTATCAATATTATTAACAAAAAAATTGGCAAAATATTGCACATAACAAGTCTATTTGCGAGGTATGCTGATGAAAAGTTTCCCCTTGAACAAGGCGTTTACCTTTATCGAACCTGGTCCGGTTATTTTAGTGAGTACCGCGGACAGGGGCAGGCAGAATATCATGACGCTGTCCTGGACCATGGTGCTTGATTTTACTCCCCGGTTTGCCTTTATGACCGGCCCCTGGAACCATTCCTGCAGGGCGCTCCTTAATACCGGGGAATGCGTGATCGCCATACCCACGGCCGAAATGTCCAAAACCGTTGTGTCAATCGGGGCCTGCTCGGGGGTGGATGTAAACAAGTTTGAAAAGTTTAAGCTGACGGCGGTGGAGGGGAAATATGTCAAAGCCCCTCTCATAAAGGAATGTTATGCCAACATGGAATGCCGGGTCGCCGATTACATCAAAAAATACGGTATTTTTGTCCTTGACGCGAAGGCGGCCTGGGTTGATGAAAAGCACCGGGAAAAACGCCTGCTTCATGCCATAGGGGACGGCCGGTTCATTGTGGATGGCGAAAAACGGAACCACCGGAAGCTCATGCTGGAGAAACTGCCGGAAGGGGTGTAAAACCAAAAAGAGCCCGGGTACCCAGGCTCTTTCCGTTTTCTGTTAACCGTTAACAAGAACTCGTACGCTGGCCGCCTTTCAAACAGCAGGCAAACTGCCCGCCGTTTTCAGACCTGTCAGACAAAAACTAGAAAATGTGCTTGATCGTGACGCCGGGGGAGAAAAGAATGTCTTTTGACCCGGTAACGTCGTTGTTGATGTTCTGTACCTTGACATACGCACCCGCAATGGTCGAGTCAGACAAGGAATAGTTCACATAGGGCTTCAGGGTGAAGGCTTTGAATTCCTTGCCGGTGTCATCAAGTTCAAGACCGACCGTCAGAGGATCATTGATCTTGTAGGATGCGTCAACATAGGCGATCCTGGAAATCTCGCTCGTGGGATCAAGGGCATAGTTGAACTTGTAGATGATGCTGAAAGCGGCGATCGCGGCGCTCACTCTGACCTGAACAACATCGGCCACCTTGGGCTTATCCGCAAAGACTTTTTTGTCGAAGCCGTCAATGCCCGTAGTTTTGAACTGATACTCAGCGCCAAAACCAAGGGTCGCCGGACCGACTGCCAGACCATCGTAGTCCGCGCCAATGTGCAGGTCGCCAAAGTTTGCCTTCCCGCCGTTGGATTCACCCCATGTTGACAGGGCGAAAGCCAGACTGCCGGGGCCGACCGCGAGGGTATAGGAACCCTTCAGGTAGTTATCACCGGCAAAATCATAAGCAGTAGCAGCAGTGGCAGGTACGCCGTCTTTGCTGAGGTGTAATTTCGTGCCTAAACCAAGTTCAACACCGATGGTACCGGGGCCGAGCTGCTGGCTGGCCGCTCCGTAAAATTCGGTGAACAACGCGGGATCCATGTCGCCGCTGTTTCCACCGGCAACGTTTCCAGCTTCAAAGCCGCCCACAATGCTTACCTGGGCAAAGCTGAAAGAAACAAGAAGCGTGGTTAACAGAAAAAGAATAGCAAGTTTCTTCATTTTAACCTCCTATAGTTAGAACCCTTTCAAAAAGGGTAAAGAAACCAAAATAACGCTCCCGACAACCCCATATACAGGAGCTGTGGCTTAAACAAAGAGAGAGACTTGCATTTAACTTTCTTCGGAGGCCTTTCAGCGAAAAACCTCCCCCGGAGGATTTAAACCACAGTCTCCCATATATGGGGCCGTCGAAAGACTTACAGCAACATTTACGCCAATTTACCTCTCATTCTTCGTATATTAACAATAAGACATTAGCAATGCGCTAATTTAATAAACAATATAAGTAGCTAAATGCTAATTGTCAAGTGGTTTTATGGGCAAATAGCATAAAAACATGGATTTAAAAGATATTTTTATTGTCAATTTGAAGAAATTCAGGAAAATTGAAGGGATTTCCCAGATGGAGCTGGCAAAATTATGTGACACAGATGTCAGCTATATTGGGCAGATTGAGATAGGCAGAAGATTCCCGTCCATGCGGATGATAGAAAAAATGGCTGTCGCCCTGAAATTGGCTCCGTACCGTCTTTTTATGAATGAACCGGGCGTAACCTGGGGGGAGGCGGACAAAACCGCCGATTTTCTTGCCTGTATGCCGCAGGACATCCGCAAGGACATAATTGCCCGTCTTAACGCCGCCGTCTGCGCCGGTGTCATGGCAATCCTCGCGCCCCAGACGGATTCCGGCAGTATCCGGTAAAACGGGGGCGTCCGGCCCCAGCCGCAAATGCACTATCCGCCGGAATGGTTTTTCATGCTTTACAACAATCCTTCAATGGCTTAGACTTGGCCTATTATGAATATATCCATCTATACCGTGAAGCCGAAACTTCCCAATGCACTGAAACCCCTTGAGGAAATGGCCCGAAACCTCTGGCTTTCCTGGAATTTTGACGCGGTTCAGCTTTTTATCAGGCTGGACTATGAATCCTGGCTAAAATCCCAGCAAAGCCCCGTACGGACGCTGGGAATGGTCAGCCAGGAACGGCTTACCCGGGTTGCCCAGGACGATTCGTACCTGGCTGCCCTGAACGCGGTATATTCCCGGTTTCAAAAGTACAAAAAGGGCGAAACCTGGTACCGGGGCGGCAAAAAAGATGTTGTGGCCTATTTTTCCATGGAATATGGAATGGATGTATCGCTTCCCATTTATTCGGGGGGCCTGGGCATACTTTCAGGCGACCACATGAAGACTTCTTCGGATATGGGGCTTCCCCTGGTGGGCGTAGGGCTTCTGTACCGGCAGGGATATTTTACCCAGGTTCTTAACGCCGACGGTTTTCAGCAGGAAAGCTATCCTGAAAACGACTGGTACAATATGCCGGTGGAACGGAAAACCGGCAAAGACGGCGAACCGCTCAAAATATCCGTCGATATGGCCGGACGCCAGGCCTGCGCCCAAATTTGGGAAGTAAAAGTAGGCCGCAGTTCCCTGTATCTGCTTGACACAAATATAGAAGAAAACGCTCCGGATATACGGAACATAACCGCGGCCCTGTACGGCGGCGACAAGGAAACCCGCATACAGCAGGAAATATTGCTGGGTATCGGGGGAATCCGCGCCCTGCGGGCGCTGGGCATTAACCCCGCGGCGGCCCACATGAACGAAGGCCATGCCGCCTTTTTGGGGCTGGAACGGATACGGGAAATTATGTCCGAAAAGGGCTTTAGCTTCCGGGAAGCAATGGAGGCAGTATGGCCGACAAGCATTTTTACCACCCATACCCCGGTTCCCGCCGGTAACGAGCGTTTTGACGCCGGCCTTTTGGAGAAGTATTTCAGGAAATGGACTGAAATTCTGGGAATTTCCTGGAAAGAATTCCTTTCCCTGGGACGGGAACGGCCGGACGATGAACATGAAAATTTCTGCATGACCGTTCTCGCCCTCAAGCTTGCCGCCTATGCCAACGGCGTAGCCCGGCTTCACGGCGAGGTTTCCCGGAATATGTGGAAAAACCTGTGGCCGGGTCTTCCGCTTGACGAGGTTCCCATAGGCCATGTAACAAACGGCGTGCATCCCCGGACCTGGGTTTCAAGCCCCATGACGGACCTTCTTGACCGGTACTTCGGCCCGCATTTCGAAGACGAACCCACGGATCTTTCCATCTGGAACCGCATGGATCGTATTTCCGATGAGGAACTGTGGCGCACCCACGAGCGCCGCAGGGAACGGCTTGTGGCCTTTGCACGGGAAAGAATCCGCAGCCACCTGAAACGTACCGGCGCGGTCGAACGGCGCATGCAGCAGGCGGAAGACGCCCTTTCTCCGTATATCCTTACCCTCGCCTTTGCCCGCCGTTTCGCCACCTATAAGCGGGGCAACCTCCTTCTGCGGGACCCGGACAGACTGCTCCGGCTCCTCAAAGACAACGAGCGGCCCATACAGTTGATCTTCGCCGGAAAGGCCCATCCCATGGACATGCCCGGGAAAGAGCTTATCAGGGAAATTATCCATTTTGCCGAAAAAAACGACGTTACCAGCCGGATTGTGTTTATCGAAAACTACGACATGGCCGTGGCACACTATCTTACCTCCGGCGCCGATGTCTGGCTTAACACACCCCGCCGGCCGATGGAAGCTTCCGGGACCAGCGGCATGAAAGCCGCCATGAACGGCGTCCTTAACTGCTCCATTCTGGACGGATGGTGGGACGAAGCCTACAACCCGGAAGTCGGCTGGGCAATAGGCCAGGGCGAACAGTACGAAGATAATCAGCTCCAGGACGACATTGAAAGCAAAGCCCTGTACGATCTTCTTGAGCGGGACATTGTCCCCCTGTTTTACCAGCGCGGCAGAGACAACCTGCCCCGGGAATGGATCAAACGGATGAAGGTCTGTATGCGGGAAATCGGCCAGTCCATGTCCAGCCACCGTATGCTTATGGATTATTCCAACATGTTTTACTTTCCGGCGCTCAAAAACTACCGGCGCATTATCAAGGATGATTATGCCGAATCCAGAGCCCTGGCCGCCTATATGGCAAAGCTGCGGGACGCCTGGAATTCCATACACATTGTCAGCATTGAGTCAAACGCAAAGCCGGTCATGCAGCGGGGCGACGCCCTCACCGTAAATGCCAAAATTGAGCTGGCGGGGCTTTCCCCCGGCGAGGTACTTGTGGAACTGTACCACGGCTCCGTATCAAACCAAAGCATGGAAATACGGAACGCCCGCCGGACCGAAATGAAAGCGATGAATCAGGACGGCAATCTCTGGATTTACCAGGTGCGGATAGAGTGCGCGGACACAGGCTGCCAGGGTCACACAGTGCGGATACTGCCCAAACACGAGGCGCTGGTGCATCCCTACAGAACCGGCCTTGTCAAATGGGCGTAAAGCTGAACCGCGGCGTACCGCCAGACAGCGCACCTTGAATCTCCCGGCCCGTTTTGCTATGCTGGCGGTATGTTCACCACAACTGTAACCCCGCGTTTCGGCGATATGGATATTCTCGGCCATATCAACAATACCGTTCCCGTCGTTTGGTTTGAACTTGCCAGGAACCCCATTTTTAAACTCTTCGACCCGGAACTGAAACTTTCACGAAAAACGTTCCCCCTTATCATGGCCCATACGGATTATGACTATGTAGACCAGCTGTACTTTCAGTCCGATGTGGAACTGCGAACCTGGATTGGCCGTATTGGCACAAAGTCCTTTACTTCGTACCATGAAGCCTGGCAGACAGAGAGGCTCTGCGTCAAAGGCAGCGCGATTATGGTCCACTACGATTTTAACACAGAGCAGAGTACGCCAATCCCGGAAGAAATGAAAAAGATCCTTTCAGAACACCTAAAACAGTGCTGA
>JAIRWM010000044.1 GCA_031268975.1 Treponema sp.
TCCACGCCGGCAAGGCAGGCGCGGGTCGTCATATCCACCATCCCCAGGCCGCAGCCATTGTGATGGGCCTCCGGAGTCAGGCTGCGGACAAATAACTTCTTCAAGTCCAGTATGCCGTGAAAGGAATCGCTTAAATTGCGGCCGATGATGTTGGGATCACAGCCGGTGCCGCTGATATTTTTGCCGATTTCGTCTACGATTAGCAGGTCGATATGATCGAATTTGAACAGCGGCAGCTTACGTTTGGCGATCCGCAGCAGTTCGCGATCGGTTTCCATCAGGGTTTCCGGCCCGCAGACCAGGATATCACTGATATCATCGTAGGCGTTTTGGACCACCCCTACCCCCAGGCAGACCTTTCCGGTGGCCAGGAAAACTTCCCCCACCCGGGGGAGCAGATCCGGAAACCGCTCTAAACCGACCGAGTGAAAAAGAGAAGCCCCCGTATGTTTACCCATGCCGATGGCGATCATTTTAACAAGGCCGCTTTCATAGTCCCCCCGGAAGTCCGTGTGGGGTTTTACCTTGTTAAACACCACCACCCCGTCCGCCGCGAAGGCCAGCTTGTCGCAGTGGAGCGGAATCCCGTCCACTTCGCCATATACGACCGTTTCCATGGAGGACCGAACCGGGACGCCCATGGCCGCCTCCGTGATATGGTACCCCTCCAGCATGGCGCGCTGGCCTTCGGCGGTGGCGCCGCCGTGGCTGCCCATAGCGGGGATGATAAACGGTTCGGCTCCCTGTTTTTTCAGGAAATCGCAGAGGGACCGCACCATTTTGTCCAGATCCGGAATTCCCCGGCTTCCCACGGTGACGGCAATGTGTTTGCCCCGGAGCCTTTCCGCGCGGGGCAGGGCCTTCCCCACGGCGTCCCGCAGATACCCGGCGGGATCCGCGATGAGCGCGCGGTCATAGGTTTGGCGAATAGTTACCAATGGCGGTAGAACAACCGTATCCACGCCATTAACAGGAACGTGGACTTCCGGAAACGGAATAAACACGCTGGATCCCTCCATACCAAATGTGAGACTGCTTCAAAACCAGAGTTGTTCAATAACTTCAGTTATTGAACAACTTCCGCTAAAAAACAGCAGATTTGGCGGATTTCCGCAAGAAATCCGCCAAATCTGCGAGACTTGTGAAACAACCAACCGGGTTGTTGAACAAGTCCACTGAAGTTTTGCAAAAGCTTACGTGTAAAGAAGTTGTCCGGAAGCCGCAGGTTCCGGACAGCACTTGTTGTATTGGGGGGACGCGGACACAAGCGTTTCTAACGGCCCCCTTATATTATTTTTACTACCCTTTTATATCTTTTGCCAGATTTTCCTCGTCAAAAGTGGGATGTTCGGCCGCAAATTTTCTGTTTTTGATATGACCGGCAATGACGGTGGGCAGGAAGACGGTAACCATGCCGACATAGCCCATGTAGCCAAAGCCGATGTTAACGATCCGGGTGAGGCCAAAGGTGGCGGCGCCCACGGTAAGGACGATAAAAATGGCCCCGATGATGAAATTGGAGACCGGCACATTGGCGTCCGGTTTTTTCGCGAGGACGATCCTAATGTAACGCTTGACAAACCCGAAAATCACGCCGACCCCCGTGGAGATATAGGCCGCCAGGAGGGCGACGATATACACCACCATGAGGAACTGCTGGCCGCTACTCTGGCAGACATAGTACAGGGGCAGGGTCGCCACCCCGCTTTGGGTACCGGCTTCCGGCATATAGGCGAGCATGACAAAACTGGTGAGCCAGAGCATGATGCCGTTAATGACGAAGCCGATGATCAACATGATGGAAATGTTTTTACTGGTTTTAAGCACGTAACTGACCCCTAAGAGGCCGCCGAAGGAATATGCCTGGAAGCCGGTATAACTGATGGACTTGAGCAGGGCGAAGCCCACGGGCGTCTGGGACGCGTGGGGGCTGGCCAGGTACTCGCCCAGATGCGCTTTTCCGTTGGAGAGGGCGATGACGGCGATAATAAAAACGGCCGCCACGATGATGACAGACATCAGGGTGTTGGCCCGGGCGACCAGCTTGGCGCCGAAAATCGCGAGGATCAGCATGACAAAACCGATAAGGACAATGCCGGCCCCGTAGTTCACGCCCAGATAATTCCGCAGAACGGTCGCGCCCCCCGCCACGCAGGAACTGACAGCCACAACGCTCGCGACTACGATACATACCTCGTAAATAGGGGCCATTATCTTGTCATAGGGCTTGTAGAGTTCGATCGACAGGGAGCGAAAATCAAAGGTGTTATGATTTTTCGCCATGATGATCAGCTCCCGGAACATTACCGCCATCAACGCCACGGTGATGAGCGGGGTAACGAGCGACCATTTACCGTACCGGGTGAGGAACGACATGGTCTGGGCGCCGCTGGCGAATCCGCCCCCCGCGTGAATGCCGAACCATGTACAGGAGACGGCAATAATAGTCCCCATTGACACAGCTTTCTTATTCATAAAAACCTCCGTTAGTTATTTCGTTGCCGGGAATTCGTTTTAATGGCATCAAAAGAAACGACCCCGATGGAAACCCATACCTGCGTACCATTCCGACAAAGTTTTGACATACGAGCCGGTTGCCAAATAACCGATTTGGTAACCGGCTCCTGCGGTTTTCCGCCTTAGGGGCCGTAAAGCCGCGGTTTTCATAGACCACGGCTCCACAATGCGACATTGTGGAGCCGCCCCATGCAACTGAAAATAGAACCTGGATAAAACGAAACGGGACCGGTGTGCATGGAATACGAGGGGGGATACAATGCCGCCGTCCAAGAAATTCGACATGTATTCAAACCAACGTTCCCCCGTGAATTGCAAAATGGTAACACGCCCGATCCGGGGTGTCAATCTTTTTTTCTTTTTTTTTCCTTTTTTGTAGTATTTTTCACTGATCCCGCGGATAATTCCGGCGTTTTTAATTATTAAAGAAACAAAAGCCGGTTTCACCGCAAACAAGGTGTGCGGTGAAACCGGATTCCGGACGATGGTACGGCGTCCTTACCGGTGCGCCGGGCCGCGTTCTTTTTCAATGTGTGTAAATCCATGGCCGCCGTTACAAAACCGAAGTTTTGGGACAGCCGTAACGGGCGGGTTTCAAAATTCGGCTGGTTTTAACGGAGAGTGTTGTTCGGAAACTTCAGTTTTCGAACAACTTTTGCGGAAAAACAGCGAAATTCCGGTAAAACGCTTTGTTTCATACCGGAATTTCGCAAGGCCTGTGAGGAACCAGCCGGGTTTCCGAACAGGCATTAGGTTCAACTGTAAAAAAGCTGTTTCGCCATTCGTCACGGCGCGACGGCGTGTGGACGGGTATATGACCGGCGATAGGGGGGTATATACAAGGGCATATACGCGGCGGGGCTGCCGCAAACCCGGCCGTTTTGCGGCGGCTCCGCTTTACAGGGTTTTGCATAAGTTTGCAGTTTTATCCGGGGGTTTTTACATAAACATACAGGATTCGCCGGAACCGCCGGATAAGCCGCCGGGCAGGCACCGTTTTCCGGCTGGCCCGGCGGGCGCAGTATCACTACCAGGGGCCTTGCGTTTTAGCCGCCCTTTCCCGGCGGCCCGGGGCGGCGACAAAATTACTATTTTTGTCGCCGGTAACGCGGGCTGCGGTTTCTTCGGCCTGCCGGAACCGCGGCCCATGC